>JBBIVV010000015.1:0-5359 GCA_037439545.1 bacterium | reverse complement strand
TGGACAACTTCATTCTCTGACGGGAACTACTTTGTCCGGATACTGTTCTTTTACAAACGCCTCTGCGGATGGCTTTGTCGGTTCTATGGTGCCTTCAAGTATTGCGTCAACGATAGCTTTTTTGATCTCGCCTATCTTTGGACCTGCGGGTATGCTGAGCAGCTTCTGTATCTCATTGCCGTCAAGCGGTGATTCAAGCCTGCTTATCTGTTCTACATGTTGTTGGTTGATCCTGAAGGTAAGCTCTTCTACCATGCTCAACGGCCTGGAGGGATCGGCGAGAGAACCTGAATCAGCCCTGTACAGATCAAGAAGTTGATCGAGGACATCATAATTATTTTTTATAAATTTTCTGATCGTTGAATCCTTCCACTCCGCTGTATAGTTGATCATGTGTCGTTTTATCAATAGTTCTGCCGTGTTGGCGATGGCGTGCGGCAGTTTGAGCCTGTTCGCAAATGATCTGAAAAGTTCTGCACTCTTATCCTGATGTCCGTAGTAGGTAACTTTGTCTGCAGATGCCTGCATCGAATGAGGTTTGCCGGTATCGTGAAACAACGCTGCAAGCCGTGTTTCTATGTTCCGGTGCGTTTTATCCATAACGACAAGGCTGTGGGCAAACAATTCATCCCTGTGATAGGGAGAACGTTGATCGAATCCGATCATCGGGATAATCTCGGGCATGAGCACACCGATAATCCCGAGTTCCTGCATCAGTCTCAGGCCTTTTGATGCATTGCCGGACACGAGTATCATGAATAATTCATCCCTGATCCTTTCAACGGCAGCCGTGTTCAACAGGAGTGCGAGCTTTTTTATGGCGTCCGCAAGATGCCCTTCGATGTTCATACCGATTGTACAGGAGAACCTTATTGCGCGCATGATCCGCAGAGGATCGTCATGGATCGTACTCTCGGGTTCGATGGGTGTTTGTATGATTTTGCTTTCAACCGCATCCAGTGCCCTGCCGAGTGTATCGGTGATCTCGTAGGTGAACATGCCCGTACGGTTCATGGTAAGTGTATTTATGGTAAAGTCTCTGAGCAGGAGGTCGTCCTGCAGGGTTTTTCCCCTCAGGGGAACGAACTCCATCTCTATGCCCTTTTCTCCCTGTAATCCTGTCCTGTATGTCCCGAATTTCTCAAAGAGAACGGGATAGAAAAAATCGCACACTTCATGGAGGTGCAGGGGGACTTCCTGCGCACTGCCTTTTATAACCACAAAATCGATATCCTTCGGCTTGCGATGGAGCAGCATTTCTCTCGGTGCCCCTCCGACAATCAGAAGTTCTACGCCTTTTTTCTTTGCGATCGAATAAACGAGCTCGACATAGTTATCGAAATCGGCTTCATGAAAAGATACTACTATCTTCTTCTCATTTATTATCTTTCTTGTTTTCATGGTCCATCATTTCACGGTAATGTTTCTTATAGAAATAGCGGTCGTAGGAAGTATGGTAGCTTGTCCATTCGTTGTCTACATTGGATTCTTTTTTGATCAGGGACTTGATACTTGCGACCTTGGAATCCATGTCTTCGATATAATGAAGAAGTATTGCTTCGATGGTCTTCGGTCTTTTGGGGGAACCGTACTCCAGTTCACCGTGATGGCTGAGGATGCTATGTTTTAAGAGCATTGCAAGTTCATGCGGGAATAATTTTATCTGCTCGATAAGTTCATCGACTATCTCTGCACCTATTACAATGTGGCCTATCAGCCTGCCTTCGTCCGTGTACTCCGTTGCAAAATCTCCCCCAAGCTCCCTTATCTTTCCTACATCATGGAACATTGCGGATGTCAGGAGCAGTGACCTGTCTATACCGTCATAAACGCTTACGATCATGTCTGACAATCTTACGACATTGAGTGTGTGCTCGAGGAGTCCTCCTGCGTAGGCGTGGTGTATGGATTTGGCGGCACTCGCTGTTTTAAACGCGGCTGTCATCTGTTCATTCGAAAAAAACAGGTTGACGAGCGACTTCAGGTGATCGTTTTCTATCGTCGTCATCAGCATCTTCAACTCCTGAAGCATATCATCCGCAGGTCTTGCAGCAGTCATCAGATAATCGGATATTTCAACGGACGTTTTGTCTATCCACCGTATCTCGTCGATGGAGATCTGCAATTTTCCTTTATAATTGTTTACCCTGCCCCTTATCTGGACAATATTGTTGACATCGATCATCGAATCTATGTCCTTGGCATGGTCCCATATCTTTGCATCCATATCTGCCGATTTATCGCCGACAATAAGCGTAAGGTAGTCCTTGCCTGTTTTACCGGTGCCGTAGGTTTTTGCTTTAATGAGAAACGTGCTGTCGACTATCATGCCTTCTTTCAACTCGCTGATCATGGTTTTTTTCATACATTTATCCTTCCGTTAGTTTTATGACTTTTAAAGCCCTCTCCCTTATAAAGAGGGCGGGATACACGATAACAGAAACAGAGAGCAAATACAAAAGAGTTATCCATACGTAGTCATAAAAAATTAACCCTGAGTGAAATGCAGACTCCTTCATTATCCTGTAGGTCGGTATGGCCTGTATCAAGAGGACAATGCCCGTAATGCCGAGACTTGTTATCATAAAAACGAACCCGCCGAAGCCCATGGCTATCTCAGCGGTATTCTCATAATGGTATTTAGGATAGATTGTGCCGAAGCTTACGCCGAACGTAGTTATGGAAACAGTCAGCAGGAGAATGGTGCAGAGAGAGAGGTACATGATGTAGGGAAATACGCCCAGCACATGATTTGTAAAAAACACGAGTGCAACTGCCACAACGGCAAGCGGGACAATGTTATAGGCGATCTTCGCCCTGATAAGTTCTGCGAGGTCGTTCGGTGATACTTTTATAAGCCACAGAGCACGCCCTTCAAGACTCACTGCAGGAAATGCAAACCTCGCCGATATCGCAGTTATAACAAAGGCGGCAAGGCCCAGATTGAAGAAGGCGACGATGTTCTTGAGATAAATGGTCGGGAAGGGTATCTCTTTCAGCGGCAGTGCCGTAAAATTATAGACGTAAACGAGTATAAGCGCACCGATCAGAAGCAGCTGCGACCACTGCGATGTGTCCCTGAAAAAGCTGAGCATGTCTTTTTTGACAATGGCATTTGCGAACAATGTTTCTTTCCTTTTCAATGCATTCATTAATTTATACAGCAGGCCTTTTTTGCTGAACCGTGCACTCTTTGACTCCTGAGCCTTGGTAAATCCGGTTTTGTAGAAAAGATAGGTAATAAGCACGCCTGTTGCCGTGAGTCCCAATGCGGTTGAAGCAAGCGGAAACAATGTGTGCAATGATGAGCTGTAAGTGTGAGAGATAGCGGATAGCAGCGACGAACTGAGCCATGTGCTCGGCAGCAGCATGGATTGGGATGACCGGAGTGTCGACAGGTAACCCATTACATTCTCAAATCTCTGCGGGTTCAAAAAACGTTCCGGCCTTACTATCCTGAACCCTATGTACAGGACGATGAAAAATGTAAGTGAAACAAAAAGCATCAGCTCTCTAAAACGCCTTGCAGGCAGGACATAGGTCGCTATGACGGTGAAAATAACACCTACGGCTGATGCCGTAAAAATGAAAGCGAGAAGCCCTGTAACCATTATCGCATAATACGCCATGCCGCCTCCGAGTACTGTGCCATAAGCGATATAGACCGGTAAGCCGAACAAGAGGACCATCCACGAACTTTTTATGACTGTCTGCATTAACCGTGCGTAAAAGAATTGCTCAAGTGTAGCCGGAGAGGTCAGTATGAGCATAAGGTCGTCGGACATATAGTAGGTAGATATAGAGGTAATGATATTACTGAAGATAAGCATTGCAAAGAAGATAAAGTCTGCCATGTACAGCATCTTTTCAATCAGAAGCTGGCCTATGAGTTCTGTGTTTGAAAAGTAAACCAACATTCTGGAAAAGAAAAAATATTCACCCGTAAAAAAACCGGCTGCCATAAGGACTATGCCGGCGATCTTTAAACGGTTTTTTCTATTGTTCAAGGAGAGGGTCCTTTTTAAGGACAGGAATGACGGCGTGAGCAGGTGGATCATAAATCAAGTTCCTCGATAACGTTTTCATTGGTCAATTTCAGGAAGACACTCTCAAGAGTACCGCCTTTTATACCCGCTTGTTCCCTTAACTGCTGTGAAGTGCCGAGTGCTATTATCTTCCCTTCGTTTATGATTCCGATCCTGTCGGACAACTGCTCCGCAACATTCAGGTCATGCGTCGACATGAGTATGGTCCTGCGTTTTTTTTTCATACTGCGGAATATGGCTTTCAGCAGTGTGATGCCCCGCGGATCAAGCCCCACCATGGGCTCATCGACTATCAGATACTTCGGGTTATGGATCATTGCCGAAGCAAATACGAGCCGTTGCTTCATACCGTGTGAATAACCCTCTATGAGTTCGTGTTCGAAGTTAGCAAGCGAGAAAAGATCTATAAGTTCATGTGCCCGTTTTTCTATGGCGTTCCCGTCAAGATGGTACATGTTTGCCACGAACAACAGATATTCCAGCCCCGTAAGTTTCTCATAGACGAAAGGCCGGTCAGGGATATAACCCATAAGCCTTTTTGCAGCCACGGGTTCTGTCAGGATACTGTGATCATCAAGAGAAACATTACCCGATGTCGGATTTAACAGTCCTACGATCATCTTCATAAGGGTTGTTTTGCCTGCGCCATTCGGCCCGAGCAGGGAAAACAGTTCTCCTTCTTTTATCTCAAGATCGACACTATCGACTGCTTTAAGGCTGGTATATACCTTCGTGAGGGATTCAATTTTTATCATAGCAATATATAAACCAACTATTATTAAAAAAGGCAATAGAGCGGGGTTATCCCCTTGAAAAAGACCGTCGTTTCGCAAGGCAGTCGTGGTAGTTATCAACAAGTCGTTCTCGCAATAATGGGAATTCAGGAGTTCTTAACTGTAGAGGAAGGAAGGCGTATCAGGCAAAGATTCAGGACTGGGTGGTAAAGTCCATGGAGTTCGAGAAGGAGCCGGTGGATATAAACCGTCTGAAGGCTCTCCTCAAAAATCGAAAGACAGCAAAAAGCCGTTAGATTCAACCCACAATTTTGAAACGACAGATGGAGTAAAGTCTTATTCCGAGGTTTCAGAGATTCTTGGAGTGAGCCCCGTTAGCTGGACATAAATATTATTCTTTAGACGCTCTTAGACGCAAATCTGGAGTAATTTTAACCGCCTAAAAACACGATTAGTCAGAGAAAGGGCTGCCTTTGATCGTGTGAAACTCTACCATTTCTTAGAAGCTGAACTTTTTGGTTAGATTTTTACATGACAAGATGATATCCTCCTTGGTTAGATTTTACATGATTCGATTCG
>JBBIVV010000014.1:0-58725 GCA_037439545.1 bacterium | reverse complement strand
AATGGAGGCGGCGGGAGTTGAACCCGCGTCCACAACTGTTTTCACCTCTGGCACTACATGTTTATCCTGTGATTTAATGTTCGCTGTCTTCATTTCACCGGCAAGATTCAGACAACTATTCCGTTTGGGGTGCAACCTCGGGTTAAACAGAATAAATCCCCGAAATAGCCTTGCTAAAGGTTTTATCGTTGAAACAGCCCGCAAGGTGGCCGGTCCAACTCAGCTGCTTTTAATTAAGCAGCGAGTGCGTAGTCGTTTGCGACTATTTTTTTCCATCCTTTTAACGAGTAGATGGGACCTCGACATGCACCAAAAGGCTATCTTAGCCGTGTCGAAACCCTTCGCCCCCGGTTATGAAAGATTGCGTCTCTGCTCTCTTTCAATATCTTTTTTCTTGAGTTGTTCTCTTTTATCAAAGACCTTTCTGCCTCTCGCAACAGCAAATTCAAGCTTTGCCAGGCCCTGCTTAAAATATACACGCGTTGGGACTAAAGTAAAGCCCTTTTCCTTGACCTTGCCGAGTAACTTGTTAATTTCAACACGGTTCAATAAGAGCTTCCGCATACGGGTCGGATCATATCTCTCGGATGTCATGTGACTATACGGTGCAATATGTGCTCCTACGAGGAAGACTTCATTATTTTTTATCAGAACATAGCTGTCCCTGATATTCATGACGCCCGCCCTCAAAGACTTGACCTCATAGCCCTTCAGCACAATGCCAGCCTCGTACCGCTCATAAAGTTCATAGTTATGAGAAGCTATTCTGTTCGCTGTCACCTGCTTAATATGCTCTATGGGCTTATCATTTTTCATATAATAGATAATATAACATATTTTTAAGATTCTTGTACTATCGATCACTCTTTCGGAAAACATCATAAAATTTAACTTGACAATAATATTTATTACATTATAATTATTATAATCTGATATGAAGAAAAAGATAGAGAAGTATAAAACATTGAATATCAAGCTTACGCCTCAGCGTATAGCAATACTGGACTACCTTGAAGGTAACAAAGAACACCCGTCTGTTATCGATATATACAGACATGTAAGCAAAAAATTCCCTTCCATGTCTTTTGCAACGGTTTATAACACGCTCAACGTACTTACAACGCACGGCAGAATTAAGGAATTATCCATCGATACCCAGAAAAAAAGGATCGATCCGAATATTCACACGCATCACCATTTGATATGCATAAATTGCAAGAAGATAATCGACATCGAATTGGATTATCCGCTCACCCTGCCGTATGACAAGGCAAACGGGTTTGAGGTAATAGATAATCATATTGAGTTTTTTGGTATCTGCTCTGAATGCGGAGCGGAGAAAATACATTAACGTAAGAAATTATTTAAAAAAGGAGGATAGACTATGGAAGCACTAAGAGTTGGTCAAAAGGTCCCGGAGTTTGAACTGGAAACCTATGAACCAGCAGGCGGTAAATATGGAAAATTCAAACTAAAAGAAGCACTTGCGGGAAAAAAATGGACGGTACTTGTTTTTTACCCGGCGGATTTTACCTTCGTATGTCCTACAGAGTTGGCAGACCTTGCGGATAAACAGGGGGAACTGAAAGACATGGGATGTGAGGTTGTGTCTGTCAGTACGGACACAAAATTTGTTCACCTCGCATGGCAGCTCCAGGAAAAACTATTAGAAAAAATAAAGTATCACATGGGTGCTGATCCAAACGGTTCTTTATCGAGGATCTTCGGTGTTTATGATGAAAACAGCGGCCTTGCATTCCGGGGAACCTTTATCATTAATCCTGATGGAGACCTTGTCGGTACTGAGGTAAACCTTAACAATGTTGGCAGGAATGCAGATGAGCTTCTCAGAAAGATAAATGCATTCTTGTATGTAAGACAACATCCGGAAGAAGTTTGTCCTGCAAAATGGAAACCGGGTTCAAAGACATTAAAACCAAACGAGTCCCTGGTAGGTAATGTTTACAAGGCTGTATAAAAACATAAATTAAAGGAGGCAAGAAATGGCGTATGGCGCAAAAGACTACGGTAAATTAATAGGGATAAAGGGGCTGAGTGAACAGCTTTTGAAGAACCACTTCACCCTTTATCAGGGATATGTAACAAACACGAACAAGGAGCTGGATACCTTAAGTTCCTTGTTAAAAGACGGCAAAACATCCACTGCTGAATATGCCGAGGTAAAAAGAAGGCTTGGTTGGGAGTTCAACGGCATGAGGCTGCATGAGCTTTACTTTGAGAACCTCGGTGGGAAATCACCCCTTGCCAGAGATGGTAAACTCGCAAAAAAACTTGCAGAGAGCTTCGGCAGTGTTGAGAACTGGGAAAAAGAATTCAGGGCGACAGGAGCCATGAGAGGGGTTGGATGGGCAATATTATATCAGGATAACACAAACGGTAATCTTATAAATTTCTGGATTAATGAGCATGATACAGGTCATCCGGCAGGCTGTACCCCGCTCCTTATATTGGACGTGTTCGAACACGCATTTATGATAGATTACGGGCTCAAGAGGGCGGATTATATAGAAGTATTCTTCAGTACTATAGACTGGCCGGCTGTAGAGTCAAGGCTCCAGAAATAACAGTTTTACAGTATGGACGAGTACACTTCGTTCATACTGTATTTTTGATTCAGGGAGGTGTCATATCTCCATTTTAGGTAAACCATGTTTATTCAATCCTAACGATAAGAGGATATTCTTATCCGGCACTTGATCTTTTTGTTTGTAAAAATTGGTGACCTCATGAGAATCGAGCATGATATCTACAAGCTGTGGATCGAACTTCTTTTTTTTCATCTGTTTCAAGAATGTTATTGTGCTGTCAAGAGATGTTTCTTTTTTAAATGGTGTTTCATTGGTCATTGTATCAAAAATCTCTGCAAGATAAAGTATCCTTCCATACAGGCTGATTTTATCGCCTTTTAATCCGAGAGGATAACCATCACCACCGTACGTCTCATGATGCTGTGCAACCGCTTTTACGATCTCATCCGGTAATCCCATGTAGTCCACTATTTTCATGCCGAGATCAGGGTGAGACTTGACAGTCGTATACTCGCAAGAAGACAGTCTTTCCGGCTTATCGAGTATTTTGTCATTTATAGCACACAGTCCGATATCATGGAGTAACCCTGCTATTTGCATGTATTTAACCTGTCTCTTCGGCATACCAATCACATTTGCCATAATAGATGCGTATACGCCAACCCTTACATCATGGCGGTATCTCCATGGTGACCTCATAGCTATAAGCAGGTCGAATAATTTCATCGATGATCTCATTTTTATCGGGTTCGCAACAGGGCCGGGGTTACTGTAAAGGGTAAATTCTATCATTTCAGTTCTCCTTTTCATAACAGATATATGATTCCGTAGATTGAAACATCCCGTTCTTCATGGTATTTGTAATGTGATATTAATATGATCCATGCCATATATGGCATGACGTCCTGATCGGGTGAAACAGTTGTATCTTTCTATTTGGACTATCGAGATTTGTATTGATAGGTATGGTCTTATGGATAAGAGACGGGCAATGAAAAGAAAAAAGTCGGGTGCAGCTTTATAGCGGGTTGTCAACATCTTATCACGTCCTTTTGATTCACAAAGCAATGATAATATGCTGGGCTAATATATGTGCCGGTTCTAAACAGGACCTTTCTGTATCTTATAAAGGTGCCACTATTGAATGCCCAGTCAGTCGATGGAGCCGGATCACCCTCGTCCATTACATCCTGATCCGTATAGCCTGTATCAGCCGAAGCATATTCGATGTCCGGCAGATTATGCCTTGCATTATGGTTCTCTAACACCTGATACTGCCGGATTGCGGTAAAAGCGTTTACTGCCGGAATTGCCGGTATGGTGAGGCTCACCAGAACCATTGATATGGCCATGGTCAACTTAATTACTTTACTGGTTTTCTTATTCACAGTTTTTGATCCGTACCATAACGGATAGCTGTCGTATTAGCTTCGTGTCAAGGATTTCTTTTTCACAAGTATTTGCTGTTTCTAATTTTTTGAAACAAACCCTGACAATAAAGCTCTCTTGTGCCATTCCGGGGAGTGACGTTTCGTGCGCCACGACGAAGAATCTAAGAACAGAACTATCGCTTTACAGTATTATTCGACCTTAAATTCTATAGTCTTTAAAACATTGCCATCAGCAGACTGGACTTCAACTTTCCATGCGCCTTTCATATACGCGGGTACGATTTTGTTACTGAATGTCCTCCAGGTGATAGCTTTCACAGGCAGCGTTATGCTTGTAACTTCTGTGTTGTTGTAAAACCATACGTGCTTAATCTCTGTCGGCTGTTTTGCTCCTACAATCTTTGTAAAGCAGTACAGCTTGCCCACTGTTGCCGAGAACGCGCTTGCAGCACCGACCGGGGACCTGTTCTCTACTCCTGTTGCAATAGCGGCATCGACTACTTTCAGGACAGATGCTTCCTGCAGTGCAGCCTTTGGCTGGGACGCCTTTTCTCCGGTTGTAGCTGTCGGAGATACAGCACCAGAAACAGCATTGTTCTCCTGTGCCATAACCTGACATACCATAAGAAGTGAAACCATAGTTGCTATTTTAATTACTCTCAACATATTACCCTCCTTTTTTACGCCTTTACAGTCGCGGTATTTTATTTGCGGATTATTTAACTTTGCCCGTGTCCTGCGAATGTGCAAGCAGAAAGTTTATTATAATTTTTGCTTCCTGATCGCTTATAAAGTTTGGCTTTTTTTGCTGCATCAGTTTCACTGTTTCTTCCCATCCCTTTTGGTCCTTTTTCATATTCAAAGGGATCTCATCCGAGTGACACAGAGAGCATTTTGCATGGAAGAGCTTCCCTCCGGCCATGGAGTTGTTCTCCGCTGCTGCTGCTGACACAGATGCCATAATCATCGCTGCCGTTATTATAATTATAGAGATTCTCCCCATACCATCCTCTGCCTGTCCTTTTACACTATGTCAATCATAAAAATTAAACTTCATACTTGTTTATGCGTGTTATCCCTGAGTGCTTCCTTCCTTGACAACCTTATCTTACCTTCTCTGTCAATATCAAGGACCTTGACCGGGATTTCATCTCCTTCCTTAACGATATCCTCTACCCTATTAACTCTGTGCTCATCGAGCTGCGATATATGCACGAGCCCTTCTGTACCGGGGAAGATTTCAACAAAAGCGCCGAAGTCCATTATCTTTTTCACCTTGCCGGTGTAGATCTCTCCAATCACCGCATCGCGTGTAAGTGACTTGACCATTTCTGTAGCTTTTGTCATGAGAGCGGTATCGCCTGATGCGATCCTTACCTTGCCCGAATCGTCCACATCAATCTTAACACCTGTTTTTTCGACAATATTCTTTATATTTTTGCCACCCGGACCGATGAGGTCCTTTATTCTGCTGTTTTTTATCGTCATATTGACTATCCTTGGCGCATATTCCGAAATATCCGCCCTTGAAACAGGTATTGTCTGAAGCATGACATCAAGAATATGTAATCTTGCCTTTTTTGCCTGCTTCAGTGCATCACTCATGATCTGTTCTGTAACGCCTGCTATCTTTATGTCCATCTGAATCGATGTTACACCATCTTTTGTTCCGGCTACCTTGAAGTCCATATCACCGAGGTGATCCTCATCACCGAGTATATCGGTCAGGATAAAATAGTTATCTTTGTCCTTTATCAATCCCATTGCAACACCTGCAACAGGCGATTTTATGGGCACTCCTGCATCCATAAGTGAGAGGGTAGCGCCGCACACGGTTGCCATGGACGATGAACCGTTGCTCTCAAGAATGTCCGAAACTATCCTTATCGTATAGGGGAAGTCGTCCTCACCAGGTATTATTGAAGATATTGCCCTGTCTGCAAGTGCTCCATGACCGATTTCTCTCCTTCCCGGTCCTCTCATCTGTTTCACTTCTCCGACAGAGAATGGCGGAAAATTATAATGCAGCATAAATCTCCTCTTATTCTCACCGCCGATCTCGTCGATGAACTGTACATCGTCAAATGTACCCATGGTCGTAACGACAAGTGCCTGCGTTTCACCTCTTGTAAACAAGGCCGAGCCGTGCGTTCTCGGCAGGAAGCCCACCTCACACGTTATGGGTCTTACTTCCTCGAGGCTTCTCCCATCTATGCGCTTTTGTTCTTTTGTTATCATTCCCCGCGCCATTTCCGCCTGTAATTTCTCGAGCGCTATTTCGATCTCTTCTGATTCATACTTTTCACCGAGGGTCAATTCCTTCATTGCTTTCTCAAAAAGCTCTCTTGCCTTTGTCTGCCTCTCTTGTTTTATCCTTGTGGTGAGCACATCCGTGAAAGCTGCGGAATAATTGTTTCTTATCAGGTCATAAAGCTCATTGCTAATCAGGCTCTCGCTGTACTGTCTTTTTGTTATATTGAGTTCCTTTGCAATCGATTCCTGTAATTCTATTATCGGCTGCATCATTCTGTGCCCATAGAATATGGCTTTTTGTATTTCCTCTTCAGAAACGTTCTTTGCTCCCCCTTCAACCATAACGACAGCATCTTTACTGCCTGCTATTATTATATCCATATCACTCTCGAGTAATTGGTCTACTGTAGGATTAAGAATGAGTTCGCCCTTTATCCTTCCCACTTCAACTGCAGCAATCGGACCTGCAAAAGGGATGTCTGAAAACATCAACGCAGCGGATGAAGCGGTCAAGGCGATTATGTCCGGATCATTTTTTTGATCCGCTGATATTACGAATGAAATGACCTGCATCTCATAATTAAACCCCTTCGGTATAAGCGGCCTTATGGGTCTGTCGATTAATCGCGATGATAAGACTTCTTTCTCTGAAGGCCTCCCTTCTCTTTTAAAGTATCCGCCCGGTATCCTGCCTGCCGAGTAAAACCGCTCCTGATACTCTACGGTAAGCGGTACAAAATCCTGTTTCCCCACGGGCTCAAAGCTTGCGACTGCTGTTGACAAAACACCCGTTTCAGCATAGCTTACATAGGCCGAACCGTGAGCTTGTTTCGCCATTCTGCCTGTTTCTATAGTAAATTCCCTGCCACCAAGCTGGACAGACTTTTTTATTATCATGTTTATTTCCTTATCCCCAATTTATTGAGTAATTCATTGTACCTTTTTTCTGAGTCTTTCTTTAAATAATTTAGCAGACTGCGCCTCTGGCTCACCAGTTTCAGAAGCCCCTGTCTTGAGTGGTTATCTTTTTTGTGTATTTTAAAATGATCCTCAAGCATGTTAATCCTTTGTGTTATCAGAGAAATCTGCACCTCGGGAGAGCCTGTATCTTTTTCATGCATGGCACTACCCTTGATAATCTCCGATTTTTTCTCTTTTGTTAAAGCCATTCTAACCTCCTATTTTATACTCTTTAATTTTCCATATTTTCATCGTTCAATCTTACCGAAAAGCACGTCTTTGTGTATAATAAATTCATAGCTTTCCGAACCCTGCCGTAAACGCTGTTTTATATCGTCCAGCCGATACGCCTGCTGCACCTTAAAATTACCGACGCTTAACCGCCTCAATGCAGTAACGTGAGCACCACAACGTATCACATCCCCAATAGATTTTGCAAGAGATCGTATATAAGTCCCTGACGATACCTCTGCCGTAAACACTGCATAGGGCAGGGAGAATTCGTCTATCGAGATGTCTCTGATCTCTACCATTCTCGGCATAATCGTAACGTCCTCTCCTTTCCTCGCATACTTATAAAGCGGCTTACCCTTGTATTTTATCGCGGAATAAAGAGGTGGATATTGCTCGATGTTACCTTTGAATGACTGCATGGTTTCCTTTAATATCTCTTCGGTTACATTCCTGTAATCACATTCCCGTATTATGGTGCCCGTGCTGTCCATGGTATCTGTTTCCTGACCGAATCTCAATGTAAAGCGATACACTTTGTTCAATTTCAGAAAATAGCCCGCAAGCTTTGTCGCAGTGCCGGTAAGAAGTATCATTAAACCTGTAGCCAGCGGATCCAGCGTCCCTGTATGCCCAATTTTCCACCCCGGCATAACCTTTTTTATTTCCCTTATGACATCATACGATGTAATCGAGGGCGGTTTGTCAATGAGTATAGCTCCGGAAAGATCGGATAGCATCTGCATATATTATTTAATCTTCTCTACGACTAAGTTTAGTACCCTGTTCTTTATATCAAACAACTTTCCGTTCATAGTGCATCCTGCCGCATTTATATGTCCACCGCCGCCGAGTTCCTCTGCTATATCGGCAACGTTGATGTCCTGTTTTGATCGAAGGCTTATCTTATACTTATTATCGTCAGCTTCCCTGAAAAGGACTGCCACGGCCACTCCGCTGATGGACTTAGGATAATCTATAAGCCCTTCGGCATCTTCCCTGGTAGTCCCGGTAGCCTCATACATATTTTTTGTAAGTTCTATGGATGCAATCCTGCCATCCGGAGAAAGCTCGAGCGTATTGAGCATCATCTCCAGCAGCTTTAATCTTCCAAGGGATTGATTCTCGTAAAGTTTTTCAGCGATACCTGCTATATCAGAGCCGTATTTGATAAGTTCGGATGTAATCCTCAATGTTTTTGCGGTTGTATTCCTGTACCTGAATGAACCAGTATCGTATACTATGCCTGCAAGAAGAAGGGATGAAATGGTACTGTCGACTGGTATCTTCATCTTCTTGAAAAGGACATATAAAAGCTCGCATGCCGCAGAGGCGCAGGAATCCACTATATTCAAATCCCCGAATCGTGTGTTTGTCCTATGGTGATCGATATTTACAAGGATGCCTTTCTTGAGTTTATCAAAATCGTCACCAAGCATATCCACTCCACCTGCATCAACGCTTATGGCGACATCAAACCGCTTGCGCGGCACGACCGTACTGACAATATCTGCATGCGGCATAAACTTCATAAATTTAGGGACACCGTCTGCATTGAAAACAACTACTTTTTTCCCGATACGTTTAAGATAATGATAAAAAGACAGTGCCGCACCTATCGTGTCAGGCTCCGGGTTTACGTGTGACAGTATAAAAAATGTTCTATTATTTCTTATTATTTTTATTAAATCATTGACGCTTCTTGTACTGATCATGACTGTTTCAACTTTTTAAGTACCCTGTCTATTTTTTCACCGTAATCGATCGAGGTGTCATACGTAAAGGCAAGCATGGGCAGATGTTTGACATTGAGATGCAGAAGCATAAGTTCTTTCCGTATAAAACCGGATGTTTTTTCAAGTGCAGACGCGGCTTCCTCTTTCTGCTTATCGCTGCCGATCATCGTATAATAAACAACCGCCGATTTGAAATCCGGGTTCACAACGACCTCGTTAATCGTGATAAAACCTATTCTTGGATCTCTCACCTTTTTTGATATTATCGTTACGATCTCCTCTTTAAGGAGCTCCCCCAACCTCTTGGTCCTGTTCGGTATCATGGTTCAGTCTGCAATACTTTCCTTTTCCATTCTGTAAACTTCAAGCTCATCGTTTTTCTTTATATCATTAAACTTCTCGATGCCAATGCCGCATTCAAAGCCTTTATCGACGTCTTTGGCATCTTCCTTGAACCTCTTCAGGGAGTTGATCCTGCTTTCGTAAACGACAATCCCTTCTCTTATGACCCTTACAAGAGCTCCCCTTTCTGCTTTTCCATCGATAACCATGGAACCTGCTATTACGCCCACCTTGCTGATCTTGAAGATCTCCAACACCTTTGCCCTGCCGATAATTTTCTCTTTTAAGACAGGTTTCAATAATCCTTTCTGTGCTTTCTTTAAATCTTCAATCAGATCATAAATAATAGTATAGGTCTTTATTTGTATATTCTGCGTGCCTGCAATCTGCACGGCTTTCACATCAGGCCTGACATTAAACCCGATTATTATGCCATCCGATGCCGCTGCAAGCATAACATCGCTCTCCGTTATGCCGCCTATGCCTGCATGGATAATCTTGACCTTTACCGTTTCATGCGATAGCCCGCCTATGGCATCTTTAATGGCGCCGAGCGACCCCATAACATCGCATTTGAGAAGAACGGGTAATTCCTTAATACTGCCCTCTTCTATCTTTTTGTAGATGTCCTCGAGTGATATCTTTGCCTTCTTTACAGACTGCGTGTTCTGCAGCTGGTTGATCCTGTGTTCGACGATCTTTCTTGCTGTTTCCTCATCCTCGGCAACAAGGGCAATATCTCCGACTTCCGGGAGCGATTCAAAGCCTATTATTTCCACAGGCGTCGAAGGACCGGCAAACTGTATGACATTACCTTGATCATCAAGTAAGGTTTTTACCTTGTTATAATTTGAGCCGTATACGATGAAATCGCCCTTCCTCATTGTTCCTTCTTTAACTATTCCCGTAGCTATGACTCCAAAGCCCTTATCCATACGCGTTTCTATGATGGTCGCTTTTGCTTTTTTATCAGGATTCGCCTTGATCTCCATCATCTCAGACTGCAAAAGAATAAGCTCAAGCAGTTCATTGATCCCGGTTCTTTTCTTGGCGGAGATCATTGCAAAGAGCGTGCTCCCCCCCCATTGTTCGGGTATGAGTCCATAGTCGGACAGTTGCTGCATGACCTTCTGCGGCTGCGCCTCCGGTTTATCGATTTTATTTATTGCCACAAGTATCGGCACACCGGCTGCTTTAGCATGATCTATTGCTTCAATTGTCTGGGGCATAACCCCATCATCCGCTGCAACGACAAGAATAACGATATCCGTTACCTTTGCACCCCGCGCACGCATCGCGGTGAAAGCCTCATGGCCCGGCGTATCGAGAAACACCACTAATTTATTATCAATAGTAACCTTGTATGCACCGATATGCTGGGTTATACCACCTGCCTCACCCTCAGCTACCTTTGATGTCCTTATTGCGTCAAGAAGGGTCGTTTTACCGTGATCAACATGCCCCATAACAGTTACCACAGGCGGTCTTAACTTAAGCTTTTCAGGCGGGTCTATTTCCCCCTGAAGCGCAACTTCCGGGGACTGTTCCTGCTTTATACTTACTTCAAAACCAATATCCTTTACTATAAGCGATGCAGTTTCTGCGTCTATCGTATCGTTGATCCCCGCCATGACGCCGAGCGTTATAAGTCTTTTGATAATCTCTGATGCTTTTACACCCATAACCTGAGACAGGGCTGAGACGGTCATCTTCTCTTCTATCTTTACGGTTTTTTTCTGTTTTGGAGCGACAGATTTTATAATTGAGCCTGCTTGTTTATCATGTCTCTGCTGTTTATGCTGATTGTAAACCTTCTTAGGATACGTAACGACATTTTGAAGAATGGTTTCATCCTCTTTATTCTCTTCGAGGAGGTCAATCTCTTCCGAAATATCCGTTTTTATCTTCGATAAAATCTTTTTCTTTATAAAGGCCCCGCCTTTCTCTGATTTTATCTTTTGCTTGCCCTTTATGTCCGGTTCTGCGGTCTCAAGCGGCTGCTTTGCCGGCTTCTTAATGCCAGCTGTGTCTTGCGGTGCTTGCTCTGGTTTTATCTGAGCCGGCTGTGTTATTACTTCTTCATGCTCTATACGTTTAGATACCGGGGATGGCTCCGTCTGAGCCTGTACAGTAGACTGTTCACGGGTTATTTTTGCTCCTGCTGTCTTATCTTCTCTTGCCGCTTCTGTAACGTCATGCTGTTTCAAATGCTCTTGAGTGCTGGTTTTCTCCTCCACGTGATGCGGTTGAGTGACCCTTTCATCTATTCCCGCCTTGTTTTGTTCTCTCTGTTCTTTTGCGGAAGGCTCCGTCGCTTTCGTCCCCGGCTTCGTCTCTGCCTGCTCCGGGACCATGGTTACTTGCTGCGGTTGTACCGGCACCTCAGGCTCTTTCTTTTTTCTTAAGATTGTCTTTGGCTTTACTTCTGTTTTAGCTTTTTCTTTTGTAAGAAACAGTTTCAGTGCTTCAACATCCTTATCTTCAACTACGCTGTTATGGCTTTTTACCGTTATACCGATATCGTCGAACTTTTTTATAATGTCCTTATACGTCAGATCAAGCTCTTTTGCTATTTCATGTACCCTTTTTTTCATCTTACCTCTACTTTAATTATTCTGACCTACAACCGCAGGCTTGTCCTCTGCTTGTCCATTTGCCGTTCTCTTCTTGAGTTCTTCGACGGCTGAATCCTTAATCTGTCTTGCATTTTTTTCATCAAATCCCGGTATTTTCAATAATACATCCAACGGAGAATCGGCAAGTTCTTTTATTGACTTAATACCGTATCCATAAAGCAATTCAGCAGTTTTAACGGTTATCACACTGAAATTTGCGAATACTTCCTTAGACTTTTCTTTGATTTCCTTCATATTTGTTTCACTCTTGATATCTATCTTCCAGCCTGATAACTGGGCAGCCAGCCTCACATTTATGCCCTTCCTTCCTATCGCAAGGGACAACTGATCATCCGGGACAATCACCTCTATGTATTTTTCCGCCTCATCTACGGAGACCTCCGTTATTTTTGCCGGAGCAAGGGCAGCGACGATATACTTTGCATGATCCGGTGACCATGCGATAATATCTATTTTTTCACCGCTCAATTCCTGCACAATATTCTGGACCCTTGCGCCCCGCATGCCAACGCATGCTCCAACCGCATCTATGTCCTTGTCCTTAGAAAAAACGGCTATTTTCGACTTATTACCCGGTTCTCTCGATACAGCCTTTATCTCAACGATGCCTTCGGCAATCTCAGGCACCTCGGTCGTGAATAGTTTGACAAGGAACTCGTTGTTCGTTCTCGATAGTATGATCTTTGGACCTTTATTGGTCATTCGTATTTCCTGAACATACACCCTGACCTTGTCACCTATCCTGAAATTCTCCTTTGATAACTGCTCTGTCGGAGGCAGAACGCCTTCTGTCTTTCCGAGATCCATTATGATTGTCCTGCCCTCAAACCGTCTTATAACGCCGTATACGACCTCTCCTCTCCTTGTCTTGAACTCCTTATATACGACTTCCTTTTCCGCATCATTGATCCTCTGCAGTATTACCTGTTTTGCCGCCTGCGCAGAGATCCTGCCGAATTTCTGCGTATTGATCTTGATACCAATACTGTCGCCAATCTGGGCCTCGGGGTCCATCGCTTTTGCTTCTTCAAGGGTCAACTGGACATCGTTGTCCGTCCTGGTCTCAACCACTTCTTTAAATTCAAAAACCTCAATCTCACCGAGCTGTTCATTAAACTTTGCCTCTATATCTGCGTTATATTTCATTGATTTCTTGGCTGCACTTATCATGGCAGCCTCTATGGCATTCAGTATTATAACTTTATCTATGCTCTTATCACGTTCAAGCTGCTCTATGATTTTTGAAAGTTCTGAAAACATCATGCCCTCCTATATTTTACCTCTATTTAAAATGTTAAATTTGCCCTTTTGATGATATTATACGGTATCAAGATCTCGGTGCCATTATCATCGATCAAAACATCCTCTTCCTTCATGCCTCTCAGGGTTCCCTCCAAAACGACCCTGTTGAATACCGGCTGCCTTGTTATTATCCTGATGTCCCTTCCTATAAACCTTTTGAATTCATCTTTTCTCTTCAATTCCCTTGTAAGCCCTGGTGAAGAAACTTCAAGCGTGTAAGGAAAATGTATGAGCATATTTACCTCTATGACACTGCTCAGCATATTGGTTACCTTCTCACAATCCTCAGCATTGATTCTTCCTTTCTTATCAATAAATACTCTCAACACATTTCCTGACTTTTCTTTTTGATACTCCACATCTATTACCTCGTAACCTGCCCTGAGCAGGTTATCGTATGCGATATCATAAACTTTTTCAGCTATACTCTTATGCTTGTCCATAATTTATCTTCCTGTTTCCCATGCTATTTCTTATGGTATTGCAAATAAAAAAGTGGGTTAATACCCACCTTTTAAACACCTTCCTTCTATAAGAACATAAAGTATTTAGATTTTCAAGTATTTTCTTCTCCTCACCCAAAAAATACACCTTGAAAGGATTGGTCCTTTCTTCATAAGGAGAATAAACACCTTAAACTGTGACGTTTTGCAGATCAGTGAGGAAGATAGAGTAAAGGATTTTTAGGAATTGCGTGAACCCTTATTTCAAAATGAAGGTGTGATGTCGTTGCATAACCGGTATGCCCCGCTTTTGCAATAATCTGTCCCTGTTGTACGCTTTGCCCCTTTTTTACAATGTTTATGCTGTTGTGCGCATAAACCGATACGAAACCACCTTTGTGCTTGATTATGATCATGTTGCCATACCCTTTTATTGTATCGTCGCTGTAGAGTACTGTTCCGGAAGCGGCCGCTTTAATGGGCGTTCCCTCCGGCGCCTTTATATCTATACCATCATGTCTCGACCCGTTTGATGTACTGAATACCTGCAAAAGCTTCCCCTGCAATGGCCAGATAAAGCGTTGAGAGGCCGTGCTATAAGAGCCGTTCTGCGGTGTGTAATAATCTTTTGAAGTCTGTTCATGGGGCCGCCCTGTGTTAACAGGTTTATGGACGGCCTGTCTGTTTGCCGTTTCAACTGTGGGCGGGACATACATGGTCTTTTCTGCACCTGGTATAAACAGTTTTTCTCCGGGTTTCAATTCTACCGTATCTTTAAGGTCATTCGCCCTCTTGATATCGTCAACAGAGACATGGTAAACCTTTGCAATGTTAAAAAGCGTCTGTCCTCTCTCAACAGTGTGATACACGCCATAAGGAATGCCGCAGGCAGTGATTAAAACCACTGATACGGATAGAAACAGTTTCAATAATCCGGATTGTTTAAGGTATTTTTTATTTTTTCCAGCCATACTCTCCTACTAATTTTACAAACCTGCATCCGCCGAGTGATTCTTCTTTAAACGCTTTTCCCTGTTTCGTTATCTTCATCAGCGATTGCACCTGTTCGTCGCCAATCGGGATGATAAGCCTTCCATTATTTTTTAACTGATCCATGAGCGGTCCCGGGACAGACGGGGCAGCAGCAGTAACAATAATACCGTCATACGGCGCTCTTTCTGCATAACCTTTTGTTCCATCGCCAATCATGATCATTACATTATGATAACCAAGCCCATCGAGCAGTTTCCTTGCTTTGGATGCAATAGTACCAAAACGCTCTATAGAGTATACTTTGTTGTACAGTTCGGCAAGTATTGCCGTCTGATACCCTGACCCCGTGCCTATCTCAAGAATTGTATCATCGGGACGGGCATCGAGGTTCTGCGTCATAAGCGCAACAATGTAAGGCTGCGATATGGTCTGTCCCTCAGCTATCGGCAGGGGATAATCACTGTAAGCCTGGTAGATAAGCCCATCCTCTATAAAAAGGTGCCTTGGAATCTTTCTGAATGCGTCAAGAACGCCGATTGACGTTATGCCCCTGGCTAACAACTGATCCTGTACCATTTTTCCCCTGTGTATGGCCAGCGCATCGATGTTCTTTTTTTCTATCAATTAAAGTCTCCAGCCGGACATTTTCTTCAGGAACGTATACGCAGTAAAATCGAGCTGGAGGGGGGTAATAGAAATGTATCCTTCATTTACTGCCTGAATATCGGAGTTTTCTATAGGCGTGTCGTTCATTACATACCCGCCTATCCAGTAGTATTTCTCACCCCTTGGGTCCAGTTTTTCAATGACCGATTCACCATACCGCCGTTTACCCTGTCTCGTAAATCTGCAGCCTTTGATCCTGTCCCCGGTCATATTCGGGACATTTACATTCAAAAGGACATTCGGTGGCAAAGGCTGTTTTATTATTCTCTTCGCAAGTTTAAAGACAATCTCTCTCGCTGCCTTGAAATAAACTTTATTCTTTCCCGTAACCGAAACGGCAATAGCCGGTATGCCCTGTAATGTTGCTTCAATAGCAGCCGCAACAGTACCCGAATATGTTATGTCATCCGCAAGATTTGGCCCTACATTTATGCCGGACACGACAATCTGCTGCTTGACCTTCAGCAAACCGTTCAGTGCAAGATGGACACAGTCCGTCGGCGTACCATTGACAGCATAGATCTGCCCTTTCCCTATCTTTTTCGCCCTGAGCGGCCTATGGAGTGTGAGAGAATGACTCGTTGCGCTCTTCTCACTTGCAGGAGCCACAACGGAAACATTACCGAGCTTACTCATCTCGTCTGCAAGTGCTTTTATGCCGTGTGAATATACACCATCATCATTCGTTACAAGAATATTAATTGTCATTAAAGAATCCAATATCGGGGCGACCCGATTCGAACGGGCGACCTCTCGCACCCCAAGCGAGTGCGCTAGCCAAACTGCGCCACGCCCCGATTCAATTAAGTTCCACCTAACATCTTCCTGAGATCTAACAACTGCTGTTTTGCCCTATCAAAAAAAATCCTCAATTGTTTCTCTTTCTGCTCTTCAGGAGCAGGACTTTTTTCATGCAGTTTTTTCTTTGCACCTGCCAGTGTCAACCCGTCACCATAAATAAGCTTCTTAAGGAGCAGAATGGTTTCGAGATCACTTTTTCTGAACAGCCTGTAACCTGTCGGTGTAACGGTCGGCTTTAGTGACGGAAGCTCAGAAACCCAATACCGTATAATATATTCCTTTACCCCCGTAATTCTGCTTACTTCACCGATCTTGAAGTAATCTTTATTTTGAGGATCATGCTCCATCATCTTTTGATGATGCATCTGTTTTGTTTTCCTTCAGCAACTTTTTAAGAGAAGTCCCTGCCCGGTAAACAATTACCCTTCTTGCAGATATCATCAGGGGTTTGCTTGTCTGAGGGTTTCTGCCGAGCCTCTCTTTCTTTGCTCTGGAGTAAAACGTGCCGATACCTTTTATTTTGACCTTTTCCCCGTTGATGATGCCTGATTTTATAAGATCAAAAAAAGCATCTACCATATCTGTTGCATCTTTTTTGGAAAATCCAATGTTTCTATAAATTAGTTCTACAAGTTCAGCCTTTGTCACCGACATAGCCAACCCCCTTTATATCTTCAGTTTAACATTATAATTATTTCTAATATGGTCCATTATCATTCTCATGCATTGATCTACTTCTTCGTCCTTTAATGTCCTGTCTTCTGCCCTGAAAATAAACCTATACGTGATACTATGCCATACAACATTATCAAATATATTTTTTTTGTCAACATACAGGTCAAACGGGGAAACTTCAACAAGTAACGTTATACCGAGAGACCGGATTCCCTTCATAATATCCGATGAGTTCAGCGATACCGGTTTTACCATAGTCAGATCTCTTGAAATAAAGGGGTATTTCGGGACATCGGAGTACCTGGTATAGGTGCTCGCGTCGGCCATTAACCGTTCGGCTGCAATATCAAAAACAAATATCTGTTGGCCTATGTCATATCTCTTCAAGACACTTTTTGAAATCTCCCCTGCAAAGCCTATGGCTGTATCCTTATACTTTATGACGGCTGAGTTTTGCAGAACAAGGAAGTCGACGGGACCTGATTCAACCCCGAACCCGTCGTACAATCTTACTACATCGAAAATTCCTTTTACTGTTCCAAGAGCATCGAACAGGTCTACCTTTTCATGCTGGAAAGACCATTGGAACGGATACCTCATTCCTGTCAGTAATCCGGCAATGTGCAATTGTTCAGTATAGTTACCCCCGTTTCTGCGGGGAATTCCATCATGTGTATTTTCATCCTGGTGCGGACCTTTCCCAACAGGCTGGCTTTTAGCGAGATAGACCTTTCCTGTTTCGAACAGCTTCTGATGTTCAACCTGCCTGAACAGATTGTACTGCGCATTTTTGATGAGCAGCGGAATAAGGCTTGTTCGCATAAGCATCGTCTGTTCATTCAGAGGATTTGAAAGCCTGATGGCATCACCGCCTGCAACAGAATGATCATTCTCACTGTAAAAACTGTAGTTGATTACCTCGTCAAACCCCATCGACACGAGATAATTCCTTATAAGCATTGTAGAGGTATAGTCAGACGGCAATGAAACATGAGCGGACTGCCTTAGGGGGAGTAAGGACGGTATTTTATCATAACCTGTAAGTCTTGCAATTTCTTCTGCAAGATCGACGGCCTCAACCATATCAAGTCTGAATGAAGGCGGTTCGACCGACAGAGTATTCGTTCGTGTCCTTTTAACATTACAGTATGTGGATCTCAATATTGATTGTGCCTTTTTTATATTTAAAGAAACCCCGACCACTGTTTTCAGCGTATCCATTGACACAACGATGCTGCGTTTTTTCTGTCTTTCATGGAAGTTGTCAACCATCCTGTATACGGAAGCACCCGTCATCCGTGAAATAAGGTATGATGCATAATCGGATGCAATCCTTGTAACCTGCGGATCAACACCCCTTTCAAACCTGTAATCAGCCTCTGTAAGAATGCCGAGTCTGCGTTCAGTCCTGCGAATAACGGCCGGAGAAAACACCGCACTTTCAAGCAGGATATTCTTTGTCTTGTCTGTTATACCGCTCACCTTGCCTCCCATGACGCCTGCCATTGCAACCGGCCCCCTTTCATCGGCGATTACAAGCGTCTGGTCTGACAGGACACGTTTCTGGTCATCGAGGGTAACAAGCTCCTCATTCCGGGAGCGGCGCACCATGATTGTACTGCCTTCTATATGCTCCTTATCAAATGCATGCAGGGGCTGTCCGAGTCCGAACATTACATAGTTCGTTATATCAACGATATTGTTTATAGTTTTCTGCTCAAGTTTACCGAGTGCTATCCTGAGCCATAAAGGCGATGCCTCTACACGGATTCCTGATAAAAGCCTGATCGTATATCTCCGGCAGTCATTGCTTGATTCTATTTTTACCTTTAAAGGCTCCTGGTGTTTCTCGCATTTCTTTTCTTTCAGTTCGTACACCGGATTTACGACCTTGAGATGAAACAATGTGGCAATCTCCCTTGCCAATCCGAAATGGCTGAGAACATCAGACCTGTTGGGTGTAACTGCAATATCTATACTATAGTCATCGAGCAGCAGCAGTGTTTTTACGTCACTCCCGCAGGGTATTGCCTGGTCGAACACGACGGCTTGTCTTAATGAACCCGGAATGCCAAGCTCATCCTCCGATAGGATCATGCCTGTCGATCTCTGTCCCTGAATGTCCACATCCTTTATTATTCTGCTGCCCGCAATTGAAGCCCCCGACGGTGCATAGGCAACAACCATGCCCTGTGTGACACCAGGGGCACCGGTTACGGTGGTAAATGATTTAGTGCCGGTGAATACATCGGCAATATACAGTTTACTATCGGTAGGATGCGGTTTTATATCCTGGACCTTTGCCGCGATAACACCGTTTATATCCGTATAAGTCCTTTTAAAGGACTCTACCTCCAACCCGGATATGGTCAGTCTGTTTGCAATGTCTCCCACAGGAGGTATTTTATTAAGAAACTGTTGAATCCACCGGTAAGAATACAGCATGCTATTGCCTTAAAAACCGCAGGTCATTTTCAAAAAACAGCCTGATATCATTGATATTATACTTCAGCATTGCAAGCCTCTCGATGCCGATGCCGAATGCAAAACCTGTATAGATAGTGGTATCATATTTAACCCTTTTCAGGACATCCGGATGGACCATGCCTGCGCCCAGTATCTCCAGCCATCCTGTTTTCTTGCACACCCTGCATCCGTTTCCGCCACAGAAGATGCACCCGATATCCACCTCAGTGCTTGGTTCCGTGAACGGGAAATAGCTTGGCCTGAACCTCATCTTTGTGTCCGTGCCGAAAAACACCTTTAAAAATGTTTCCAGAACGCCTTTTAAGTGAGTCATGCTTATTCCCCTGTCGACCAGCAATCCTTCTACCTGATGAAACATCGGGGTATGGGTGAGATCCCAGTCTCTTCTGAATACCCTGCCAGGTGCTATGATGCTGACAGGCGGCTTCTGGGACTCCATTGTCCTTATCTGCACAGGCGAGGTTTGTGTCCTGAGAAGAAGTCCATCGGGCAGATAAAATGTATCCTGCATATCCCTTGCAGGATGATGCTCCGGCATGTTTAAAGCCTCAAAGTTATAATAATCCGTTTCTATATCCGGACCTTCTGCAACATGGAAACCCATTGTCGTAAATATAGAAATAATCTCTGTCAGTGCCTTGGTAATTGGATGGGTATGTCCCTGGCGGATTTCCCTTCCCGGCAGTGATATGTCCTCTGAAGCTCCTGTGCCGGATGCAGGAGACAAGCCCCCGACCTCTTTACTCTTATTGTCAAAAGATTCCTGAAGCTGCTGCTTAAAGATATTCGCCGCTTTACCGAAGACAGGTTTGTCTTCCGGTGATAATTCATTCAGCTGTTTTAATAGCGATGTTAATGCACCAGACGATCTTCCAAGATACTTTACCCTGAATATTTCCAGCGATTCAGGCGTATTTACCTTCGATAGTTCTTCCTCTGTGTGGTGTTTTAGCGAGTTTAGTTTATCGATCAGTTCATTTAAGGCCGGCAGGGATGACATATCTCATGCTATCCCCAATGCCTTTTTTGACGCATCTATAAGTCTCTTGAAGTCCTCAGGCTGATTTATTGCAAGTTCTGCAAGAATCTTCCTGTCGATCACGATATTGGCTTTTTTTAATCCGGTGATAAATTTGCTATAGCTTAAACCCGCTTCTCTTGTTCCTGCATTAATTCTGACAATCCACAAAGATCTGAAGTCTCTCTTTCTTACCCTTCTATCTCTATAGCTGTACTTAAGAGCTTTTTCTACGGCCTCTTTTGCAGTCCTGAAGATCAGGTGCTTCCTGCCCCAATATCCTTTGGCAAGCTTTAAATACTTTTTATGCCTTTTTTTTGCTGTTACTCCTCTTTTTACTCTCATCAAACACCTCTATGTATTTCCTTTAATTTTGATTACTTAATTTTGAATTTCCCCGGCTATAGAGACGGCACAAGACGTTTAATCTGCTTCCTCATTGAACCTGTCAGCAGAACATCCTGCTTGAGTCTTCTCTTCCTGCTCTTTGACTTGTGTCCGAGCAAATGCCTCCCACCAGCTTTTTTAAACTTTAGCTTTCCTGTTCCCGTGATAAAGAACCTCTTCTTTGCTCCTGACTTTGTCTTAATTTTCGGCATATCGAATCTCTCCTTAAGAAATTATCATTTTTTTGCAGATACCACAGCGTACACTGTTTTGCCAAAATGCTTTGGCGCCTCTACGACAACAGCATTATCTGCAAGCATCTTTACTATTCTGTCAAGCATTGCAAAAGCCCTTTCCGTGTACATCATTTCCCTGCCCTTTAAAAAAATACCTATCTTTACCCTGTTTCCATCGAGCAAAAATGCTTTTATCTTCTCCATCTTTACGTTGACATCATGCTCGTCGGTCGTCGGCCTGAGCTTGACTTCTTTCGTTTTTATCACAATCTGTGATTTTCTTGAGTCTTTGTTTTTCTTTTTAAGCTGGTATTTGTACTTCCCAAAATCCATCAGCTTGCAAACAGGAGGGGTAGCATTCGGCGAGACCTCAACGACATCAAGTCCGACTTGATCTGCTAATGTTAATGCCTGACTCAAGGACATGTTGCCGAGCTGTGACCCGCTGGCATCAATGAGTAATATCTCCCTTGCAGTAATCTTTCTGTTATAACGCAGTTCCTTTTCTATTTATTTATCCTCTCTCTATTGAATTTATACAACATATCCAGCAGTTCATCAAGTGATCGTGATTCCTGCTTTGTTTCCTTAAACTTTCTCACATTTACGGTGTTCGTCTGCTGCTCCCTGTCACCTACAATTATAAGGTACGGTATCTTCTGCACGGTTGCTTCCCTGATCTTGTATGACAGGGTCTCTTCCCTGTAGTCCTCTTCTACCCTTATAACCATGTTTTTGAGTTTTAACACTATTTCTTTTGCATAATCAACATTTCTCGTATTTATTGTAATAACCTTAACCTGAACGGGTGCAAACCAGAAAGGGAATGCGCCGCCGTAATGCTCGATGAGTACGCCTATAAACCTCTCGAGAGATCCCATGATCGCCCTGTGTACCATAATTGCCCTGTGCTTCTGGTTATCATCGCCGATATAGCTCACATCGAAACGTTCGGGAAGATTAAAGTCTATCTGGATGGTCGAGCACTGCCATTCCCTGCCGAGCACGTCCTTTATCTTTATATCTATCTTTGGTCCATAGAATACGCCTTCACCGGGATCAATGGAGTACGGCAATCCCTGTGCCTCGAGCGCACCCTTCAGCGAAGATTCCGCTTCCGCCCAGTTCTCAAGGCTGCCGACATATTTTTCAGGCCGCGTTGAAAGATATATATTAAATTGTTCGAATCCGAATGTTCTGAGGTATTGGAGGGCGAGGTTGAGTATGTTTATGACCTCACCTCTCAACTGCTCCGGTGTCACGAATATGTGGGCATCGTCCTGTGTAAATCCTCTCACTCTCATGAGCCCATGCATAACACCCGAACGCTCGAACCTGTACACTGTTCCGAGTTCAGCCCATCTTACCGGCAGGTCCTTGTAACTCTTCGTTTCTGTTTTATATATCGCTATATGGAACGGGCAGTTCATAGGTTTTAACTGATAATCAACATGCTCCAGTTCCATGGACGGAAACATGTTTTCCCTGTAGAATCCGAGATGCCCGCTCGTGTTCCACAGCGAGAGCTTCGCTATGTGCGGCGTGTACACAAACTGATAACCCGACGCTCCGTGCAGCTCTTTCCAGTAGTTTTCTATGATGCTCCTGAGCACAGCACCCTTCGGATGCCAGAGCACAAGTCCTGCCCCTATTTCGTCCTCTATTGAAAACAGACCGAGCTCTTTACCGAGCTTTCTGTGATCCCTTTTCTTTGCCTCCTCGATCCTGTCAAGGTGTGCTTTCAGCAATTCCTTGTCAGGGAAAGCCGTGCCGTATATCCTTTTCAGCATCTCGTTATGTTCATCACCGCGCCAGTATGCACCTGCTACCGACAATAATTTGAATGCCCTTATATACCCTGTCGACGGCACATGCGGTCCATAGCACAGATCGACAAAATCACCCTGCCTGTAGGCTGATATATCGCCCGTGATGCCCTTGAGGAGCTCGATCTTATAATTCTCATGCCTCTGCTGAAACATCTCCTGCGCTTCGGCTTTTGAAAGCTCCATCCTCTGCAGGGGAATGTCCTTTTTCGACAATTCCTTCATACGCTGTTCAATCTTCTCAAGCATCCCCTGATCCAGGGGCCCGGATATCGAGAAGTCATAATAAAAGCCGTCTTCGATTGCAGGGCCTATAGCAAGTACGGCATCGGGAAAGAGCTCTTTCACTGCATGGGCCATGAGATGCGATGCTGAATGCCTCAATACCTCAAGCGACTCGGGACTATGGATGTCAAAAATATTCAGCCCGGATCCGTTATCACGGATCACAGAGGACAGATCAACAGCTTTGCCGTTCAGTTTTGCAAAAATGACTGATCGGGAAAATCTGTTTATCTCTTCAAGAAAGCCTTTTACGGTGGTCCCTTCTTTTATAGCATATTGTTTGTTTTCAAAGTTAATATTTATCATAATCTGTCGGATAATTTATTGGATGATTTCCCGCATAATTTATGGGAATGCCCTGTTGAATGGTAGGCACGGGCGGTCTCGAACCGCCGACCTCTACCGTGTCAAGGTAGCGCTCTCCCCCTGAGCTACGTGCCTGTAAGACCTCCGTTCGCTAAACTCACACGGTATGCGCCATGACGGCTTGAATAGCTTAAACGGCACAAGACTGGTAGGCACGGACGGTTTCGAACCGTCGACCTCTGCTGTGTGAGAGCAGCGCTCTCCCCCTGAGCTACGTGCCTGAAATTAATTCTACTATTCATATAATGATGAGCTACCAATACATTTCAACTCTGTCAAGCTTATGCACACGCACAGGCACGCAGGAGGAGTTAGAGTGTAACTTTTGCTTTGACAATATGCCTCATTTCTACTAATTATGATCAACGACAAATTCAAAGGGGCATAAAAAAATGACACCCATATCGGGAAAAGGCACATTCATTCTTGCGTATGACCTTGGTACTACAGGAAATAAATCCTGTCTTTACAGGATAAGCGACAAAATTGAACTCATAGATTCTTTTCTGGTCGAATATCCGCTCTATACTACGGAAGACGGCGGAGCAGAGCAAAAAGCCGATGACTGGTGGAATGCAGTGTGCAGCTCCACGCGCGAGATCGTAAAACGTACATCGTTGAAGCCGTCGGAGGTTAAAGGAATAGCTTTTTCTTCACAGATGCAGGGGTCAGTGGTTGTCGATAAGCAGGGCAAGGCACTTCGTAATCCTATGACCTATATGGATCAGCGGTCCACACAGCAGATCGAAAAATACCTTTATCGCGGCTTCCCCAGGATCGATAACTGGAATGCTCTGTTGGGCTTGAAATCACTTTTTATCACAGGCGGGCTCGCCGCAACCCCGAAAGACCCTCTCTGGAAATACCACTGGGTCAAAGATAATGAGCCCGAGGTCTTTAAAAAGGTTTATAAGTGGCTCGATGTTAAAGATTACCTTACGCTGCAGTGCACCGGTAAGTACGGCATGACCTACGATTCCGCTCACCTGACATGGGTCTTCAATACACGGCGCGGCAAACTTCAGTGGTCGGAGAGCCTGTGCAAAACATTCGATGTAAACAGGGATCATCTGCCCCCTGTGATTAAATCAACCGATATTATCGGCGGACTGACAGCACGTGCTGCGGAACAAATGGGACTGCAACCCGATATACCCGTATTCGGCGGCGGCGGTGATACCTTTCTTACTGCCGTTGGTTCCGGGGCACTCGATCTGTATGACACGCACATTTATATAGGGACTTCGGGGTGGGTCGCGGCGAATATAGACAGAAGAACTGTCGATATCGGCAATTTTATAGCTTCGATACTGGGCGCAATACCCGGCGAATATGTGTACACCGCAGAACAGGAAACCTCGGGTATATGCCTGCAATGGGTCAGGGACCACCTCGCACTCGATGAGATCGGACTTTACCTGAATGCCCAGCATGTCGTCGACAAGGAAAAGGAGTATGCGAGCCTCTATGAATTCTTAAACGAGATCGTCGAACAGACGCCCCCGGGCTCAGGCGGCCTCATCTTCACACCATGGCTCCATGGAAACAGATCGCCGAGAGAGGACACGTACGCAAGGGGTATGTTTTTCAACCTGAGCCTTGAAACAGGGAAGCACCAGATGATCCGGTCTGTACTTGAAGGCGTGGCATTCCACAAAAGATGGATGCTCGAGGCAATAGAGAAGAAGATCCCCCGCCGGGAGAGTATACGATTTGTCGGCGGCGGTGCACGGTCAGAGGTATGGTGTCAGGTCCTCGCTGATATCACAGGCAGGAACATCGAGGTCACTAAAAATCCGCAGAACGCGGGTACCAATGGTGCTGCCATCGTATGCGCCGTAGGTCTCGGACTGATCAGATCCTTTAAAGAAGCAAAACCGCTCATACCCGTTGACAAGGTCTATAAGCCGAGGACTGAGTATAAAAAGATGTACGACCGGAGCTTCACGGTATTTAAGGAACTTTACAAGCAGAACAAAAAGCTGTTCAGGATGATGAACAAAAAAGAACCGTGACATCCGCATGATCGCAGATCGTGAAAAACCGCATCACCTATTGACGGATTTTACCATGTATGCGAGCTGCGATGAAATGCGCCTGAAGATGCTGACTATTTCTATGTGCAGGGCGCTCGTTTCCATCGATTCTGCATACCCTTTCTTTAATCTCTCCAGATGATGTTTCAGGAGCACGAGCTCTTCCTGCGCAAGTTGTTTCTTCTTTACCCTTAACAGGGCATCCATAGCGGGATTATCCGTCTCCAGTGCCGCGATACTATCCTTAAAGAACTTCATCACTTCCTGAAAGTAATCCTTAATTTCATTCCACCCTTCTTCCGAAAGCCGGTAGTGTTCCGTCGTTTTCCTTTCTACTACTGACGACAGGTTCTGGCTTACGATGTTCGAGATCACCTCGAAATTCTTTATATAGGTTATAAGCTCAAACTGCCGCGAGGCATCCTCTTCCGTAAGCTTTTCGGCCGCCGATATATGCGTAAGGTATATTTTTATGTGTGATGCGAGCTTTTCCACCGCGAGGTTCATGGCATCCAGTTCATTGATGTTCCACAGGTTATTATGCGCGATTGATGCGTATGCTATCGCAAGCATGCTGTAAACATAGTTTGCAAGTCTTATGATCTCCTTCAACGCATAATCGAACGCAATAGGAGGAGACGGCAGTGCTGACTCATCGAGGTATTTCGGCTTGTCCGGCAATTCAATCTCTTTACCCGTTTTTATATGCTGTTCGAAAAATCGTGCTGCGGCCGATGCAAAAGGGGCGAACATGAACGTTATAATAACGTTAAAAAGCGTGTGTGCATTGGCGATCTGATGGACAACGCTTGAAGATGTAGATGATACAAGCAGAAGAAAAGGCTTATAAAATAGTGCTATAAGAATAACCCCGGTAACTTTGAACAAAAGATGGATTATCGCAACCCTCCTTCCGGACTGGTCTGCCTTGAGCATTGCAAATACAGCAGTCGAACAGGTCCCGATATTGGCACCGAGTATTATCGGCAGGGCATAAGGAAGGGTTATCAGCCCGGTGTGGGCAAGCGATATCGCGATACCTATCGTTGCTGCGCTGTTTTGAATTATGGACGTGAGTACAAGCGATACCGCGAAACTTAAATACGGATTGTGCAGTACGAGCTTTACCGGATCACCCTGTTGAGAATGAACGGCATTTAAACTGCTGTTTAACAATTTCATGCTAAAAAAGATAAAGCCAAGACCTGTAAGGAAACTCGATACTGCTTTTGCTTTCTGTCTTTTTGTAAAAATACCGATCAGAAAACCCGCTGCTATAAGGAACAGTCCGAGGTTGTAAAGGTTAAACGATATAAGCTGGACAGTTAACGTTGAGCCTATGTCGGCACCGAGGATTATACCTATTGCACCCTTGATATCTATTATCCTCGATGTCGCAAAACCCATGAGCATCACCACAGGGGTATTGCTGTTCTGGATCAGGACTGTTACCACTGCCCCGATAATGATAGCCCAGAGGACGCTTTTCGATGCAATATGCAGAAACCTTTTTATCTGCTCGCTGAATAATTTACTCAAGCCTGAATTGATCAGATCTATGCCGTAAAGGAAAAGTGCAAGAGCAGCTACTGCGGTTATGATAAAGATCATGATTAGCCGCCGCGCCTCATCTTATGTTCGATTACTGCAATCGCCCTGTCCGGATAATTGGTAAAAAAACCGTCCGCGCCCGCATCCATAAGCCATGCGACGAGCTCATCGTCATTGACTGTATAGACATTCAATTGGAAGCCGCTGCCGTGCACCTGTGAAACTACCGTCCTGTCTACAAGAAGAGAGGACATATTTATTGCGTCTGCGTGAAGTTCATTCGCTGTTTTTATGTAAAAAGATAATGATGGTGCATCCCCGGATGCAGGCGATGCGGTATCGGGAGATAGTGCGTCGACGAGCACGGCAATCTTTATATCATCCGACAGATCCCGCATGCGCCTTATGGCATCGATATTGAAAGAAGATATAACGACTTCCTGTGTCAGACCGTGCGCTTGTACCAGCCCAAAAACCTTTTCACACAACCTCTGTAAAACAGAGGGATCGGTCGACTCTGATTTCAACTCTATGTTCATCGCAATTTTATGACCAATGGCTGTCAGCACTTCTTCAAGAAGAGGGATGCCGGCCGTTTTTTTGCCGTTGGTCCGGTCAAAAACGTATTGTTTAATTTCTCCGGTTTTAAGATCCGAAACATTCTTGTCGGCATGAAACAATCTATTGAGATTAAAGTCATGGAATACCACGACGTCTCCGTCAAACGTGAGCTGGACGTCAAATTCAACTGCGTCTGCCTTCATTTTTATGGCGAGCTCGAAGGAAGGTATGGTGTTTTCAAGAACATAGCCCGATGCCCCTCTGTGCGCGTAGACGACAGGCTTTTTCATCCGAATAATTCCTCCACGAACTTATCTTTATCAAAGGGCATAAAATCATCAAGACCTTCTCCGGTACCTATGCCGGTCACAGGAAGCTTCAACTCGTCGCAAATCGTGAAGATAATGCCTGCCCTTGCTGTACCGTCAAGTTTTGTAATGATAATACCGTCTATCCCTATATGCTCGTGAAATATTTTTGCCTGCTGAAATGAGTTCTTGCCTATCGTTGCGTCTACGATCAGATAGGTTGCGAGCCTGTCGCCTGCAAGCGCCTTCTTCATAACGGATTTAATCTTCTTCAGCTCGTTTGAAAGGTTTACATTCGTATGGAGCCTGCCCGCAGTATCTCCTATAACGATATCCTTATCCCTGTGCTTATAAGCCGTAACCGCATCATGTATAACAGAAGCAGGGTCTACGCCCGGCACTGCCCTTACCATGTCGACCCCGGTTCTCTTTGCCAGGATGGAAAGCTGGTCTATAGCCGCTGCCCTGTAGGTATCCCCTGCACCGAGTATTACCTTGTGTCCCTGCTTCGTGTACCATCCGGCGAGCTTTGCTATTGTCGTTGTTTTGCCGGAGCCATTGATACCGATCATGAGTATACCGCATTTCGGCATACACAAAGGTGCTGACAGCAGTATGTGTTTCATTCTTTCTTTCAGTACTGAAACAGGATCCGTTTCAGCAGTTTCCATTTCTTCAAGCAGCCTGTCTATGACATGGATGCTCATGTCCATGGAAAGAAGTTCCCCGGTATAATGTTCCCTGTCTTCGGCTGTAATACCGGACTTTCCGGAGAACGCCGTAAAGAGAGAGGTCAGTTTTCCGAACAATCCCTTCATGTACGCTCAGAGTGAGCCTTTAATGAAGGCAATAAGCTCATGGAGCCGTGACCTGTTTATTATGGCATGGTAGTCCGACATATACAGGACCAGGAGAAAGTGCTCCTTTGACAGCCTGCACATGCTGATGACATAAGGCCGGGTTGTTATAACCATCGAAGAAGGCTGCGGCTCAAAACCATTCATTGTGTTAAAAAATATGCTGAAATGAGCTCCAATGATCTTTAAATCATAATCCGGCACTGAGCCGGCAAATTCTACGGCTTCACCCTCTGAGTCGAGAAATATGATGCTATCCACACCTTGAGATGTGCTGAGAAAATTTTTCAGGGCGTCTTTGTACATGCTAAGCAGTCTCTCTCTGGAGCTTCACCGATATAATCTTTGAAACACCGGGCTCTTCCATGGTGACCCCGTAAATGACATCCGCTATTTCAATGGTCCGCTTGTTGTGGGTAATAAGCAGGAACTGGCTGTTAACGGAAAGTTCTTTGATCAGATTGTTCAGCTTTGAAACACTCGCATCATCCAGAGGTGCATCGATCTCATCGAGTAAAGCGAACGGGCTCGGCTTAACCATAAACACCGATATGAGCAGCGCAACCGCTGAAAGCGCCTTTTCACCGCCTGAAAGAAGGTTTATATTCTGCAGCCTCTTCCCCTGGGGCTGGATAACGATCTCCATGCCGCTCTCAAGCAGATCCTGCTCATCCGTAAGTATAAGCTCGCCTTTCCCACCCTCAAATAATTTTGGAACAACCTTCTTGAAGTTTTCATTTACCCTGTCAAAGACCTCCCTGAACAGTTTTCTGGACTCCCTGTTGATAGACTGGATCACCTTCTTGAGGTCATCGATTGCTTTCTCAAGGTCCTGCGTGTGCTTCTCGTAGAAATCAACCCTCTTTTGCAATTCTTCATGCTCGCTGATTGCACCGACATTTACATCCCCCATCCGTGCTATCTTCTCTGAAAGTGCAGCAAGCCTGTCCCTGCTCCCCGCCATTTCATCTTCGCCGATAATCCCGGCTTCGTACTGATCAAGACCGACGCCGTACTTGTCTTTCGCTGTATCGTTGCAATAACCTGCCTTCATGGTAAATTCCGAACTCTCAATCGCGAGTGCAGACTCGTTGTCTTTCATGGAAACAATGTCCTTTTCGAGCTGTTTTATTTCATGTTCCATATCCGAAGACTCTTTGAATTCCTTATCATAAAATATTTTTGCATCATCGATCGCATTCTGTATCCGCTGTATGTCCTCATTGATGCCTGCGAGCCTGCCTCCTGCAGCTACGGCGTCCTGCTCCATTTTTTCAATCGTAGTGCTGTTTTTCCCGGACTCCTGTTTCAATGAGGCAATCTGTCCCTGTATGCCCTCATACTCTGTCTGCATCCTTTTTATGTCGTAAGATTTTGCATTCAGTCTTTCCTTAAATCCAGCACTATGAACATTACTCGCAGAGATGGCGTCCTTTTTACTTTCAAGCTGCGCTTCAATATCGATGAGTCCATTTTTCAGTTCATCAATGACACTGGCATTTGCTCCCTTGTCTTCCTCATGTAGTGCCTTTTTCTGTCTCAGATCGCTTGCCTCTTCATACAGTGCGGAAGTATTCGACTTCAGTTCTTCGGCCTCCATTTTCAATGTGAGGAGTGATTTATCAAGATCATTCAGTTGCACGTCTATATTCTGGATCTTTGTCCAGATATTGGATTGCTGTTTTTCCAGTTCCTGCCTGTCATTCCTGTGTTTCGACAGTTCAATGTTCAGCGTATTCATTCTCGAAGTCTTGTCCGTCTTATCAATCTCGTGTTGTTTCAGTTTATCCGACAGCGTATCGACCTCTTGGCGGAGCCTTTCCAGCTCGCTGCGCCGGTCAAGAATGCCCCCTTGAATAGCCCCCTCTGATCCTCCGTATATGACCCCGGGTTTCACGACATCTCCGGTCAAAGTTACCGCTGTCGCGCCTCCATCGGCCAGGGCAACGGCCTCTTTTAAAGACTGTGCTATAGACACGTTGTCCAGAAGCGACTGGAATACCGGCAGGAGGGCACTGTCTTTGACATCAAGAACACCGAGCAGTGGCATACCGTTGTGTACGGTTTCCCGGTGTGCTTGCTGAAACCCCGATTTCACGACAAAAACAGCCCTGCCTTTATCCTGCTGCCGCAGGGCGTCGATGATGTCTCCTGCAGCCTTGTAATCGGAAACAACGAGACCCTGAATGATATCGCCAAGCATAGCCTGTACTGCGAGTTCATAACCCGGCTTTACGTTTACGTAATCCGCAACGACCTTGTCTATACTGAATCTATCCGTCTGTTTCAGGACAAACCGCGTTCCGTCAGAATACCCGTCAAAATTTTTCCTCAGATCCTCGAGTGTGGCATATCTTGAACGCGTACTTTCATAGGTCTTTTTCGTTTGTTCCATGCGGTCGGTCAGCACTCCCATCTCCTGTGCAAGCACTGCCAGTTGTTCATCGGCTGATGCCCTGCGGGCGTCATTCTCTTTTATTGCAGCGGCGTTTGACGATTCCTGCTTTTCAAGACCGTTTTTTTCATCTCTCAGCACGCCGATCTTCTGCTCTATAAATGCGGTATCATGTTCTATTTTTTCCATTCTGTGCGCAGCATTTTCGAGGTCATGCTCTATGGATATTATCTGATTGTCGATCTCTGTGATCTTCCTCACCCTGCTGAATTCATTGTTCCTTTCCTCTTCTATTTTGTCCTTAATCGAATTGACCCTCTCTGCAAGGGTGTTCTTCTCGCCCTCGTACACCTTCAATGTTTCGTTCAGCGAATTCAGCTCTTTCTGTTCGTCTTCCAGTGTGCGGCTCTCGGTTTCAATGTGGTCTTTCAAATAAGCTTCTCTTTTTATCAATTCGTCTATGTTTATGTGGATTCTTTCGTTTTGCTTCTCCAGCGTTTCTCTGAGCCTATGTGATGATTCTATTTTTTCTTTCAGCAGCATGGATTCTGACGATAAGCTGTTGATCTTGTTCTGTCTGTCCGTAATGTCTGCCGACTGTTTATCGAGCCTGTCTTTAAAACGCTGTTGATCAGTATACCGTGCAGTTACCCGCGATGTCAGTTTTGCAAGTTCGAATCGTATCTGTTCGAGGCGGGCCTTCCTGTCCGAAAGCATGGATGCAAATTCAGAGTACTCTGTCTTCAGAATGCCGAGATCCAATCCTCTGTACTGTTCTTTCAGCGATTTGTACTCCTGCGCTACCCTGACCTGTTTGTTGACCTGGTTGAGCTGCCTCTTGATCTCCGAGAGCAGGTCTGTTATCCGTGCTATGTTTGCCTTTGTTAATTCTATCTTATCGAGTGCCAGTTTTTTCCTGCTTTTATACTTGAGGATGCCGGCGGCATCTTCAATGACATACCTTCTCATTTCAGGCTTTGCATCTATGATCTCCCCAATCTGCCCCTGTTCTATTATTGAAAAGGCTTTTGAGCTTATACCTATGTCCATCAAGAATTCGAGAATGTCCCTCAATCTCCGCGAATCTTTGTTAAGATAGTATTCGCTCTCCTGCCCCCTGTACATTCTTCTGGTAACGACCAGCTCCGAAAAAGAAGCATAGGATGAAGAGGCATCGGCGTTGTCGTTTGAAAAAACGAGAGAAACATCAGCCATGCCGGTAGACTTTCTGTGTTCAGAGCCATTGAATATAAGATCGGCCATCTGGTTCGCCCTCAACTGTCTCGTACTCTGCTCGCCCATACACCATTTCACCGCATCAACTATATTGCTTTTGCCGCTGCCATTCGGGCCGACGATAGCTATTATAGGATACTCAAAATTAAAACTCACAGGTTCAACGAAGGTTTTAAAACCCTGTATTTCAAGTCTTTTTAACTGCATCTCCACCATCCATTCTACATTAGATTTCGTAATTTATTTTTTGCAACATTTTCCATATCGCTTGAAAGACCAAGATTTATGGCTTTGAGGAGCGCCTGCTTTGCCTTGTCCGGCTCATTCAGATTGGACAACATTATGCCCATCTTGAAATACGCAGTCGCAGAATTCGAGTTAAGCTTCGCAGCATATTGATATTCTTCCAGCGCTCTTTCATACATCCCGTTATATTCATAGACCGTGCCGAGTGAATAGTATGCATCGCTGTTTTGCGGGCTCAATTTTATTGCCTTTTCATAGTACTGCTGCGCCCTTTGCATATCTCCCTGCTGATAATAAATGCTGCCGAGCCCGATCATTGCATTTGCATAGTTATGGGACAATGAGAGCGCTGCGTTAAATTCATTCCTTGCGTCTTCGGTCCTGCCTATATAATTATACGCAACCCCCAGTCTATAATGAAGTTCAGGGACATGGGGAGCTATTTGGATTGCTTTTTTCAGGTAATCTATCGCTGCATATGTTTCCTTGTTGTTGTAGTAGTAGTTTGCCAGTGCAAGCATATAATCCGGATTTTCAGGCGCGTACTTCATTGCGTTTTTCAGATCATTGACGGCTGCAAGATCATTCCTGCCTGAAATATTCATAATCCCTCTCTGATAATACGCGTCGGCCATGGTACTGTCCGAATCAAGGGCCTTTGTGTATTCATCGATGGCACCCTGTATATTGCCCGTCTTCTGGCTCACATTGCCGAGCGTATAATGGTACAGCGCATTTCCCGGGTTTATTTTAATGGCACCTGCGAGAGATGCCGCTGCATCGGTAAACATCCCGCCCGCTATGTATGCCTGTGCCAGTTTGTACTGTGCTTCCGCATCGTAAGGCATGAGTGAAATTGCACTTTTGTATGACTGAATGGAATTGTTGAGCTTTCGTTCGTTCAGATAGATATCACCAAGCACCTCGTATGTATAAGGAAAGCTTTTGGCACTGGACAAAGCCTTGAGTGCGTACTTCTCGGCTTCCGTATACTTACCCGTCTTGTCGAGCACATCGGCCATGTAGGCTTCCGTATTTGCTGCATCAGGAGATAGGTTCATGGCAGTGGTCAGTTCATGGATTGCATCTTTGTAATCACCTGTTTCTTTCAGTACGATACCGTACTCCGTATGAACAGGCGCATAATCGGGGAATCGTTTCCCTCCCTGCGAAAGGAGAGCGGAAGCCTTTTTATAATCACCTTTTTCTCTGAGCAGCTTTCCATTCAGAACAATAAACTCGGGATTTTCAGGCATCAATTGCACCGCCTTTTCAATGACCTCCAACGCACTATCAAGTTCGCCGTTCTTTTCCCGAGCATGTGCCAGGCCGTACAGCGCCTGTGGATTATCGTTCTGTAGTTTCAAACCTGCCGTATAATTTGTAATGGCAAGCACATATTTATGATCGAGATAATATGCATGTGCTAATCTGAATTTTGCATCTGCAGAACCATTATCTGACGACACAGCCATCTGGTACTGCTTCTCGGCATCGTTCAAGTTTCCATTCTCCAGATACGCATCACCGAGGGCCATGGATGCCGCAGACGTGCTGTTGTCTTGCAAAGAATTCTTGAATGCATCTATAGCGGCACTAAAATTATTATTCATCAATTCCAATTTGCCTATGGTAAAATACACATCAGCCCTGTCATAAGCATCAATCCCGTTTGAACCTTTACGTATCATATCGTTGAGTTCCGAGATCGACTGCGTGACCCCGCTGATCGTTCCCGCCTGAAGATCCGCCTTTTGAATTGCCGCTGATGTATTGTATGGGTAGCGGGCAAGGATACCGTTCAACAGATCCAGGGCAGGGGAGCTCTCATGCTGCTTTTGATATACCCTTGCAAGAAGGAGCTGTGCTTTTATCATATCAGGGCTAAGCTTGACTACCCTTGATAGAGCAGATGCCGTGTCTGTGAGGGGCTTTCCCTGCATAAAATCGATAGATGCTTTATAGTACAACGCCTCCGGAAACTCCGGTGATTTCTGCAATGCATCTTTAAACTTATCACCTGCACGCTTAGTATCATTGTTCGCAAGGGCCGTCATACCCTGCAAGAGATCATATTCTGCACCGTCCTTCAGCAGGGACTTGACCCTTGAGAGGAATTTACTGTTGTATTTGAGCCCTTCCTTTGTCGCGCCTCTGTCCCTGAGAATGGCATAATCCTTCGCTATACCTGCGTATGCACCGACAAGATGGTGATCCATGGAAACAGACTTCTCATAAAGGTCTAATGACTTTTTATAGTCATTTGTCGTGTCCTTCAAATACAGGGCATCGGCATCTTTCAGCATCTGTCGTGACTGGGCCTTGGATTTTTCCGAGACCGGGAATACACTATACGTCATAAGGGTCAATTTATTAAAATCAGGCTTTGCTGTGGTATATTCAACGAGGTAATAATAAATTCCTAAGAGCACCAGAACAATGACGAGGATGCCTCCACCGGCGACTGTGAGTAATTTTAACAGATGTTTTTGATAAGGGGGGACGACTTTTTTTGCTTCCTCCGGCTGTTCACTGAAAGGCACTGATTCAGGGATGCTGAGCGGTTCTTCATTGAGTAGGGAATGTTCGTCTGCCTGTGCCTCGGGCTCCTGATTTCTTTTTGTTGCAGCCGCTGCATCTTCCTGCATCATTCCGGGAACAGTATCATCCATGGGAACTGTTTCACCGGATATGCCGCTTTCAGGAAGACCGGTGTCTGATGCAGGATGCTCCTCTATCTTCGTCGATTCAAGCCAGCCCGTTTCCTGTTCTTTGAACCCGGAGGCACGCTCTGTCTCTTCCCCATGCTCTGCCTGGACATTGTCCGCACCTTTGATATCATCCATCGTAAACTCTTCAAAACCCTCTATGACACCTTCGTCTTTCTCAGGCGGTGTTTCCTGTGCCGGTTCTATGAGAGGTGTCTGTTCATGGCCTCCTGCATCAGCCCCCTGAGCTTCAGGTTTATTCACGACCGCTGCCGCAGGCTGGTGTTCATCCGCAGCCGGTTCCACCGGTTTTGAAATATCGAGAGAGTCGAATATATCATCCAGCTCTGTTTTCTTTTGTTCCTGTTCCGGGAGATGCTGTTCTCCCGCACCGTCCGGTTCTTTTGGGGGCTCTTCCGGTGCTTCTTTGGATTCTGATGGTACCTCTTCTGGTTCCCGGGACTGGTCGTGCCCGGCAATGCCGGATAGAGCGGATGCCCCGGCATCAAAATCGGATGCGCCTTCATCAGGCTGAATCGGTTGGTCTGAATGTTTCCCGGGTTCGGAATCAGAAGGCAACGCCAATGTATTCTCATGACCGCATTTCTTACATGCGAACTTATAGCCCTGATTTTTAAGCTGGGACTCGGTAAACATATACATCGTCTGGCAATTTTCACATCTTAGAATCATGGCCCCTCCTTTGAACTATCTTTTGTGAATTTAAGAGCATATTTCTAAAATCTCTTTCCGTCAGCCCTGCACCTTTAACGACCTTCAATGCATAATCATAATTCATCAGATCATGATCCGCGTGGGCGTCAGAATCAAATACGAGCTTGGCGCCTGTTTTCATGGCAATCATCGCAACATAGCCGTTTGAGAAACTGTGACCGCCTCTGCCGCTTATCTCGAGATACACGCCGTTCTTTGCCGCAAGCTCAGCCTCGGCAATACTGATTAACCCGGGGTGTGCAATTATGTCTGCCATCCCCCGTATGCCATAGAGATTGGTTTTCGGTTCAACGGGCTCAACGACAGTTTCTCCGTGAATGACCACGACATCAGCGCCGTGCTTCCTTGACAGCTCTATAAGTTTCGGGATGTCGACAGCCGGGACATGCGTTATTTCGACACCCGCAAGCACCTGTATGTCTTTTTTTCTCGCGGATAATTCTTCGGCAGCAGCTCTTACGTGCTCTATGACAAACCGGTAATTCGAGAAATCCGCATGATCGGTAATCGCTATGGCTTTTATGCCGATAACTTCCGCTCTTCTTACGAGTTCCGACGGCAGCAGCTCGCCGTCACTGAACAATGAATGCGTATGGAGGTCTATCATATACTTATGACCTTTCTCAACAGTGCAGGAATAACGCTGACGCTGTCGGTCGAGTTTTTATTGAAAACGAATATGGGGTCATCGCTGCCCGCGGACAATAATTTCCGCAAGGTCGGTATTATTTTGTTTTTCGATTCTACTTCATCAGGGGTCACGAACACGTAAGCAACCGGTATGTCCTTTGCATTTTTAAACTTGTTCACGGCCTTGAGGAACGGGCTCAATATTTCTTTCGAGCCTTTATCAAAAAGGACTATGGCACCAACCGTGCTGTTGGATAAAGCCATCCATAAAGGACCGTACTCTATCAACGGCGGCACGGACAGTATCTCGATCCCCAGGAGTTCCGTGAGAGCAAGCACTCCTACTTCGCCGAAAAATATATCATCCCGGCTTGCTATGGCAAAGGAGCTGTTAAGGGTAAACTTGGGCATGTTGTTGATACCGTTGATGAAAGTTTTCAGTGAAATATAATTCGCAGAAAGTATGATGACTCTCCCCCGGTGCGATTCGAGCTTCGTGTGCTTATTCACAGAGACAATTTCCAGAAGCTTGAAGACTTCCTCGTTCGCAAGGATACTGGTGTCCATGCCGCTGGTCTTAGGCGTGGTCTGCTGGACGATTTCTATAATCCCTTTTTCGAGGAGCGCCATGAGGACCCGAAGAACGTCATAGTCCGGGAACGTACAGTTATCGACAATGTCTTCTACTTTATCATAAAATTCCAGCAGCAGCAGGACCTCCTGTGTTATGGTTCTGACCTGTTTTGGCAATTCGGACAGCTTCTTCTTCAGTTTCACCCGTGCGTCAAGGTGCGGCAGTATGTCCTTGCTTTTCTTCAGCTCGTCTATATGCCGCATGCCCTCCATAAGCAGGGATTCTGTCGTCGAGGTTATCCTCGTCGGCGTCAGGGCACGGTGCGGTATAAATTCGAACTTTCCATTCCTGATAGCGAGCAGCCGGTAGAATGCCTTTACACCCTCGACCTTTTCAAAAGTCGCATTGATTATATTGCCTTCCTGCAGATAAATGAACCCGTTCCCTTTTTCTGAATATATGGTGATCGTGCCGTCCTTTTTATTCATACTGAATATCTGTATGAGGTCTACGAGCGATATCTGTGCCAGATTTCCCTCTATCTCCTTGTTCTCTTTTGACAGTTCTATGGTCCTTTGCCGTTTTTGATAAATCCCTGATATCGTATTGATAAGCGCATCTATACGGAACGGCTTCATGATGACCTTCTCACCCATGGAGCCGACAGATTTGATCTGCTCGGGCGTACCTATGAAAATCCGGGCAAGCTTGTCCGTCCTTGGATTCGCACTGATAATATCTCTCAATTTTTCAGTGTCTATTATCGGAAGCTGCATGCCGAGCAATACAATGTCCGGGAGCTGTTCAATGATAATCTCGAGTGCTTTGGCACCGTTCAGCGCAGAGTATACCGTATAACCCTGGGTCTTGAGGGCATCTTTTATCAGAACAACCGATTTTTGATCGGTATCTGCTATAAATATTTTACCTTTAATCTTTACCATATTTTATATTTGTTTCTGTAAAAAATACTTTTCCTGTAAAACAGCAATCAGTTCCTCGACTATCATGGGGTCGCTCGTGTGAAACACTGAAAACTGCGTATTGTTTATTTCCTCCGTAATAAGACCATAAGCATATTCTTCATTCAAATTAAACAGAAAATATCTGTTCCCCAGTTCTTCATTGATGATCATGATAGGTGCATAGGAGATATCAATAATCTCACCCGGCTGCTTTTTGCCAAGCAGGTAGAACTTCGTATTGGAACTGTACAGTTTGTACTGCTCTTTTATAATCCTGACATTGTTCGTTACCGAAGGCATGCCGAGGAACAAAAGACCGCGCATAAACGGTCTTGAAAGTATATCGCCCGAAAGCAGGTTTATGATATCCAGCAGATGCTCTTTCGTCGTGGAGAATATCGCGGTTGTGACGTCATCGTTCTCACCGGCGACGGTATCACGGAAAATCTTAAGTATGTTGTCCGAGAATTCCATAAATCCAAGCGATTCCAGCGATGCGATCTCTTTCAGCCTTCCTGTGTTTGAACGCTTTGCCATATCGTAAGCCTTTGCGAGCATGGACTGGGCTGTCGTACCGTCACTCGGATATGTCGCCGAGCCAATGATCAACTCGACATGTTTCGTAAGCGAACCATCCGTAACATACAGTGTCTGTTTTAACTGGTTTTTAATCCTCCGCATGGTTATGATGGAGCCGAAATAATCCGTGTCCGGCAGGAATATGTTAAGCATATTTGAATGCTCGGAAACCGAGAGTGTATCCGCGTCCCTTATGACCTCGTTTATCAGGTTCGTCATTTTGAGAAAAATTTCATCAACATAAGATTTTTGGAATGCCTCGACAAGCTCCCGGTAATTTTCCACGGATATTACCGCAATCGAGAACATAGTGTGCATGCGGTGAGACCTTTTGATCTCGTTCTCCGTATACTCCGTAAAATACCGGTAGCTGTAAGCCGGGAGGTTGCTGGCCCTGAGAGTGTCCGTAATCTTCTGGGATAACTTTATTGCATTCGATATAGCAATCCCTCCGAAAGTGGCAAGCGTCCGTGCAACCCTCGTGTCCTGGATCGAGAACGACGATTCCTTTTTGACCAGTTTTAACATCACATAGATGTGTCCTTGCTGATCCTGAATCAGGAGATACATTATACTCCTGTTTTCTGCATCCGAAAAAACAAAATAGCCGTCCTTCAGAGCTGACCGGTGCTTGAATGTCTTCCAGTTTATCGAGGTTGCTTCATCGTATGGCTCTGTTTCATATCCGAATGAATGCAGGAGGTTGAAATTATCGCCGTCGCCCCTGAACCACAGCATGGCTTTCGAAAGCTTTAGCTCCACGACAACGGCATCGATGAGCTTTTTTAAAACTCCGTCAATGCTGTTCTGGGAAAGGATATCACTCGACCTTTTGTAAACCTCGAGGAGTATAAGGTACTCCATGCCTTCTTTTGCAAGCTTCTCCTTTTCGATAAAAAGCCTTCTCTGGGCTATTATGTTTGTTACGATGTGAAGGAATTTGCTGTCGTCAAACGGCTTCTTTATGTACGTATAATCCGGTGCACGTCCTGCCAGTGACGATTTTACAGAAGCTATATTCTGCGACGTGACCACCAGTACATCGGGCAGGTAATGGAGCTCCTTCATTTTATCGAGGAGCGGGTCTAACTGGTTTCCATGATTGTTGGGTTCATAAATGATCAGATCGAATTTACCGACATCCGCATTCGTAAGCTCGTACTCTGCAGGCGTATAAACTTCATACCCTACCCCTGAGAGGAGATCGTGATAAAGTTCTTTGTAAAACCTATCTCTGTCTATAACAAGTATTCTGCCGTTATTCATAGCCGTCATTCATGATAATTACATCTTATATTTTCCGAAATCAGCATTCGAAAACTGCTTCAGCAGTTCATCATACTTTTTCTTTTTATCTTCTCTGTCCGTATCTGCTATACCCGTTGCCGTTATAATCGATTCAATGGACTTGTCGATGACCCCTTTGCTCACAAATATCGACACCGAGGTCTTTAACGCCACTGCTATGGCATCGGATGGCCTCGAATCTACCATGAATTCCTTTTCACCTGACTTTAAGAACAAGACGGCGTAATACGTATTGTCCTTCAATTCCGTAATCTCAACCTTCGTCGGATATACCTCGATATTATTCAATATACTCTTTATAAGGTCGTGGGTATTGGGCCTCGGGGCCTTTACGCTTTCGAGCTCCATCATAATGGCACTCGCCTCGGCAACTCCGATCCAAATAGGCAGGGTATACTTGTTTTCACTATCGCGCAGAACTACTATGGGGGTTGAATTGACCGGGTCAATCATAATACCTACAACCCTCATTTCAATGAACATGCTGTTCCTCCTTTTTTATACATCTTCCATATAGCGCATTATCGGAATAATCTTCAATCATAACTTCAACGAGGGCTCCGGCACCTGCACTGCCTTCAAAGTTTACAATCCTGCCCTGGCGCGTCCTCCCCTGTATCCTGTCCGGTTTTTTGCTTTTCCCTTCTACGAGGACATGCTGTATCGTGCCGACAAGAGATCCGTAGATGCGCCTCGTTATCCCGAGCTGTTCTGACTGTATTGCCATGAGCCTTTCGGCGATAATATGAGCATCTATCTTATTCTCGAATCTGCCTGCCTTTGCAAGCGGCCTGTCCGAATAACGGAACGAAAATATATTATCATAATTTGCATGTTTTATAAACAAAATACTGTCTTTATGGTCATCCTCTGTCTCCGACGGAAAGCCGACGATAAAGTCCGATGTAACGGCTATGTCCGGTTTTACCTTCATCAGCATTTCAATCTTGTCCCTGTAGTCCCGTGTCGTATACCCTCTTGCCATGAGCTTCAATATTCTGTCGGAGCCTGACTGGACAGGAAGATGGATGTGTTCACAAACCTTATCAAAATCAACAAACGCCCGTATAAGTTTATCGGTCAGGTCCTTGGGGTGAGAAGTGATAAACCTTATCCGTTCGAGACCTTTTATGTCGTTCAACATGGAAAGCAGTTCATAAAGCGTTATAGTCCCGCCTTCCGAATCATCCCTGTATGAATTTACATTCTGTCCCAGCAGGATAATCTCCTTAACACCAGAACCGGCAAGCGCATACGCCTCATCGATAATGGACCTTGCCTGCCTGCTGACCTCCCTGCCCCGGAGATACGGGACCGTGCAGTAGGTACAGAAATTGTCGCAGCCCTCCATAATGGTGACATAGGCTTTTACACCGTGGACGTCCTGAACAGGGTTTCTGAAGCGCTTTTGTTCCGTATCAGATTCTATTGCAACAACAGGCGTGCGTACTTTCACCTGCGATTTAACCTGATCGATAAGTTCATCTATCCTGTGGACCTGAGAAGGTCCGACGATTAAGTCGATATCCTTGAACCTGCCGAGCAGTCGTCGACCGTTCTGCTGTGCGACACAACCGCTAAAAACAATAAGCTTATCCTGTTTCCTCGGGCTGTCATTCCCGTGCGGCGAAAGAAGGGACGCATTGAACCGGGAATACAGTTTCTTGAGTTCAACGTATCTCCCGACACTTGAGTAGGCCTTTTGTTCCGCTTTGCCGCGCACACTGCAGGTATTGACGATGATGACCTCTGCGTCCTTTGGATTTTCCGTGGGTGTATACCCGCTGCCCGTGAGGATCGAGAGCATACGTTCTGAATCATGCCCGTTCATCTGACAGCCATACGTTTCAATATAAACCTTTTTCATATCTAAAAAACAGTAATAGTGAAGCGGACTATTGTCAAATCCATGGCTCTACAGCCGGTTATTTCACCTGTACCCAGATTGGATTTGAAGCTGCAAAGCCGCCGTTGTTTGTAAAGACCTCTATTCTGTAGAAACATGATCCATCAGGCACGTCATCATAATCCATGACAGGGTCATCGGACGTTTTCAGTATGTAGCCATCTTTAAAAAGTAGTATTTTCTGGAGATCGGATGCATTCTCAGGCGACTGTGCATAGGGCAGATAAGCTGTGTGTATATGAATTGTCCTGCCTTTGCCGACGGTGATTGTAGAGCCTATCGGGTTGTCGTCGATCTTGAACGAAAGCATTGGGCCGTTTGATACATAGGACATTCCTTTTTTGAATCCCTGCTCTATTGCAGATACCGTGAAAGATGCTGCGTACACATAATTTCTGTAGGTGCCGACTGCATATGGCGTATGCGCATCGGAATCAGCTATGCCGTAAAGGTGCAAGCCCTTCCTGTTCAGTTCGTCCCATTTGTCAAATGCCTTCACATTGACCGGGTCCATGGGGATCTTGTTGCCGTTCAGAATCTCTATTCCGTCATAGCCTTTGAAATTAAAGTCCCTCCATTCACGCATTTCAAGATACGGGTGATTTATAAAAAACATCCCTCCCTGCCTGTGGACCTCGTTTATCCAGTGCTGGGGCGATAAAAATTCATATACCTTTTCGTGTATGAACTGCGCATTTGCATGCCCCCAGAGGGGGTTTGCTATCTCTTCGCCGGGTATGCACAGGAACTCTGCTGTCGATAATGACCGGCACGCACTTGCCTGAGAAAGTGTATTGTAGTCCGTCAGACTCAGTATATCCAGCCCTTTTGCCTGTGCAGCCTCTGTCATGTCCTTTACAGGATAATCCTCGGGGTTAAAGCTATACACAGAGTGATTGTGCATGTCCGCCGTATACCAGCCCGCGGCGTTCGAGAAAATATGCGTCCATGGACCTTCTATGTAGGTGCCGCCGGCAATGACAGCGGGATACATGTAGTAATCACCACCCTGTACGGGTTTTATCCGGAATGAAAACTCCGATGTCCTCCCTGCAAGGATGGTATCCGATATCGATGTGTACGATCTGCTCGCACTTATGTTCGACGGTGCAAACAAAACGACAGAGGTAATACGCTTCCGCGTGTGCCCTTCATTGGTTATAAAAACCCTGTACCTCATGGGTGCGTTCCGGTCAGAGACGATGTTATAGGATGATGCTGTTATTTTGATACCGCTTCGGGCAGAGAGGAAACTCTTATACATGCTGTCTCCGACCTTCCTGTAATCGAGACCCGTCGTCGACCGGACGGATATCACCCTGTTCAAATGAAATTCCGTTTCACCCTGATGAACGGATAATCTCACCGGAAACACGCTTGCTATCCAGTTCCATTGATAAATAAGATAAGGAGGCACATTGTTGTCGATATAATAAAATCCTATGACCTGATTCGATCTGGCAAGCAGTGCCATGTAAGGCTTTTGCGGCGATATGCCGTCCCTCGCTCCTGTGCCGATATCACCTATACCCGGGACATAAAATAATATACCCCGTGTGTTTGTCTGCAGCCTGTCCCCAACCCATACGGTTACATTTTTCTTCGTTGAACGGATGCCGGATTGTATCAGGACTGTGTCCGGATCAAATACGCTGTAGGTCGTGCTGACCTGTATATAGGGATGGGCCTTTGCATACCCTGAAAAGCTCACGGCTGTTATATTATTGCCTGATCCGTATGTCCGAACCTGCTTGTAAACGATGCGCTCCCCTGCAGGCTTTTTTTCTGCCATCGGGTTTTTTAAGGAAATGTAAGGTGCGGTTATGCCCGACAGGGTATTTATCCATGCACCGGTGGAAATGTAGTTCATAGTTCCGTGCTTGTCTATGCCTGCAAAAAGCTTGTTCTTATGCACTACAATTTCGTCTCTGAGTGTTTTTTGCGGTGAAATCGTAAATCTGTAGAGGAGCTTATGCCCGTATTCAGGCCAGATAAACCACGCAAGAACAATCAGGTATGCGATGAGAATAATTTTGAGCAGTAATTTTAGAATTCTTTTCATATAAATCTCCTCTTATTTTTCTTTCATCTCTATCACAGGATCGAACGGCTTTCCCGAAGAAACAGCCATATCAATTTGTTCCAATAATATAGTGCCCATTTTGTCGTCTAATTTTTGTTCATGCAGTTTTTTAAGCAAAAGTCCCGCTTGTTTAAGGTCATTTGAATAGATATACTGCCAGATTTCATTGTACTGCCTTATAAAGTCATCATCGGCACCGGCCATGATCTCATAAAGCTTAACGCCTTCTGTTTTCCCCTTTACCTTTACCCTGCCGAGCTGCCTCAGCGGCACATGGTCATTCAGCTTCTGCCGCACCTCATCGCTGATGATGCACGTTGTCCCGAAGAACTTATTCAGCCCCTCGAGCCTCGATGCGAGATTTACCGTATCACCTATTGCCGTGTAATCAAACCTTTTGTCAGAACCCATGTTGCCGACAATCGCCTCGCCGGTATGTATGCCGATACCTATGTTGATTTCCCTGCCGAGTATGTCTTTTGCCCGTTTCTTCAAATCACCCATAGCGTCGATCATGCCTGAAGCTGCCGACACGGCATTTATCGCATGCTGCACGTCTGAAATAGGCGCGCCGAATAGTGCCATGATGGCGTCTCCGATAAACTTGTCCACCACGCCATGGTGTGTGTAGATGACCCCGGTCATTGTGTTAAAAAAAACATGCAGGAATTCAACGAGCCGTTCAGGAGAAACACCCTCTGAAATGGAAGTAAAATCCCTTATATCCGAGAACAGAACGGTTATCTCTTTTTTTTCGCCCCCGAGCTTCAGGCTTTCGGGATTGCTCCTTATCTCATCGAGGAGTTCTTTTGAAACATAATGCTCGAATGCCTTTGATACATACCGGTGCGCCCTGTATTCGGTCATATAATCATAGGCGATCGAATAGAAGGCAATCAACGGGATTGACAGGTAAAACTGAGAGCCGGGCATGAAGAACCCGTGGACAAACAGCATCCACTGACCCACCGCTGCCGATGCAATCATGGCAATTACAGACCCGACCTTTGGCACAGGCTTATTTATGATACCGATGAGCAGTGCCAGAAATACCGTGACAATGCCCATGAACAGCACGACAAGGCTGCCGAAAGTATAGGTAATGAATGCCTTGCCCAGTACCGTATTGATTACAGATGCGTATACCTCCACACCGTAAAGCGTTTTCTTTCCTGACCCGTCCTTGAGCGGTATGCTGTAATAATCGTGATAGAGCGGCGATGTGTTGCCTATAAGTACGATCTTTCCTTTTACATCTTCATGATTGTAGGAGCCGTCAAGCACCTTGTAATACGGTATGGACCGAATCCGGACATCGGGTGCGTAAGCATAATTAATGAGCATCACGCCGCGGCGAACAGGTATGGGGACATTATTTATTGAAACGATGTTATTCTGCACCCGGACCTTCGGTGCGTCGTTATTTTTGTATTGTGAGGCCATTAAGAGAGGCAGCCCCAGATAAAAGCCTTTGTCCGTATTAAAAACTACATACGTGCTCCTCAATACGCCGTCTCTGTCTATTTTAAGGTTGATCAAACCTTCTCCCCGTGCTCCTGAAAGAAAATTATCGAGCGGCTGTACGAGCCTGCCGCCTGCCACATAGCTCGCGAGTACAACCTTCCCGCTGTTTTTAACGGCTGAAGCAAACGCAGTATCATCGGCAGGATCTGTTCTCTTCGATAGATCAAGGTCGACACCTATGGTGTCCGCTCCTGCGGCGCTCAAGTTGTCGATTGCTTTTGCGAGCATGGATCGCGTAAAATTGGATATGCGCATATCGAGGTGCTCTTCCGATGCCTGGTCGATCGTGACGAGGAGAACGTCATTCGCCGGAGGTGCATTGATTTGTTTTTGCCGTATGTTCATAAAAGTATCATACACTGCGTGATCAACGGGAGAGAGATAACCGCGGGAACCCATGATGAAAGCAACGATAAAGATACACGCGGCAAAGAGCGGGATGCTGAATTTGTGAAAGGATGAGATAGAAATTTTCACTTATCTTGCCTGTGCATACCTCGATGCATGCAAAAGATCGATCATACCCTCTGTCCCGCCCACGGGAGAGTCGGTAATAATGACGACGTTGCCGTTCGAGAGCGCACTGCCGTTTTTGTCATTCTGTTTCAGCTTTTCCGCATCCGGCGAGGATATGACGATGTTGCCTTTCTGCGTGCCGGAAGCAGCCACCGCATTTAACTGCACATCATCGTGACCGAGTGTCGCTGACGTTACATAGTGTGCCATGCCTTTGTTCTTCAGTACTGCCGTACCCACATCCTTTGCCGTATAAACGGTCTTGCCCGACTCGTCCTTTATATTTACAAATAGGGCAGGCTTTAGCCCCGTACCTTGTGCGTTAATGACCACACGAACGCCGGATGTCTGTTCCTGTGCTTTCCGGATGCCTGACTTTACATATGCATTGAGAAATACTGTCTGCACCCCCCTGACGCCGTAAAACGGGACCTCTATCTTCACGTTGTAAAAGCCGTTGTCCGCATTCTCTTCAAACGGTTCCACCCTTGCAAGAAGACCTTTCAGTCTGTAAAATAATCTGGAGTTCTTCGATACAAAACCGTGGACAGTCGAATCTCCGTCAAGGTTTATCCTTTGGATCATCTCGAGCACCCTTGCGTGCGCATCGAGTATTGCAGCCCTTCTTGCCATTGAATTGCAAATGTCCTTATCGAGTCCCCTGGTTATTACTGCTTTGCCATAAGCTATTATAGTGCCGTTTGTCCAGTTTATCTCACCGTCAGGATTTTTCTCTATCAAATCTCCGGAAGCAGACGATGAAACGGACAGACCCGTTGTCCGTGCAGGTTCTGCTGCAGGAACATCGACAACAGCCTGAATAACGATTGTGTACATGCCTTTCGATGTCTGCTCCGATACCGTCGAGTAACTCATACCTGCCATTGCTCTTTCCATAATGGTCCTTTTAGCCGGTGTATTCGAAACATCCATGGACATGCCTGCCGCCTTTTCGACCGCCTGTCTTTTTGCCAGCATCAGTGCAACCTGCTTGGCCTGTATCGTACCCTGTGAAACAGGGGCGCACCCCTGTGCCGTTACAGTCACCTGTTTCGAATCCGCGGTGTGCTGGGCAAACAATAATTCCGGCAGCAATGCACACATCATCGCCAGACAGCTTAAATAAATCTTCGGCCCCCTCATTTATATTCCCTCTCTTTTTAACCTTTTTATAAATGATTTGTGCTTTTCATCGCTGAGCATGTTTAATACATCCAAGGCAGTATGTACCGGATGATTTTTGATCCCTATTTCGCCTTTTATGATGTCCGTCCTTACCAGCGATGATTCAAGATGTCCTTTATCCAGGGTCCCTTCTGCCAGAGCAGTCTCCATATCTTTCAGCAGATCTTCCAGTTCATCCGGTGTGACCTTGCTTATCATGACCATATCAGCACCTGCATGCAGTGAGCTTAGAACCGCCTGCGATGCCGTAATGGTCTGGGCTATAGCAGCCATCTTAACATCATCGGTGATCACTATGCCCTCAAACCCTGTATCCTTTTTCAGCAGAACATCCATAACGCGTTGAGACATGGATGCCGGAACATTCTCCAGGCCCTTGAAAACGGTGTGAGAAACCATAACACTCCCAACCCTGTTCTTGATCGCATGGATAAACGGAGTCATGTGATGTATGAGCTCCTCCGATGTGATATGGGCAATAGGCAGACCTTTATGCGGATCAATTTTTGTGTCCGTATGACCCGGGAAATGCTTTGCACATGCAATGATACCATTGTCCTGCATTCCGGCGATCATGCTCACTCCGATCTCCTCTATAACGAGCGGGATATCCGAGAAAGCCCTGTCCCCTATCACGCCTCCTTCTTTATCAGGCAGATCAAGCACCGGGGCAAGCGCCATATTAAATCCAGCCATTGACAACTCTTCTGCAATGAAACCGCCGTATGCATAGATAAAGTCTATATTCTCATGCTTTTGATATAAGTCTCCGATCTTCCTCGCTGAGGGCAGGCGGGTAAATGGATGTTTCAGTCTCTGCACCCTGCCGCCCTCGTGATCAACGGCTATGATAGGTATGAAATCTTCATCGGCCTGATGAAGCTGTTTGTTTAACGCGAGTATCTGCTCCGTGGTTTTTATGTTTCTTTCAAAAAGGACAAAACCGCCCATGCCGTACTTTTTTATCAGCGGTTTGAACCCTTCCGGCAATTCAGTGCCGTCAAATCCTATCATCAATAATCTGCCCGTCTTCATAATATTTTACCTTTCGTATCTTTTTCTTAACCTCTCCCCTATACCATTAAACAATAAAACAATTATAGTCAATGTAAGTCCCGGGAACAGGGTCATCCACGGTGATACATTTACAACAGAAATGGCTTCATAAAGCATCCTGCCGAGACTCGGCATACCCGGGCTTGACAGTCCGAGGAAAGACAAGCTTGCCTCAGAGATAATCACCATGCCGATGCCCAGGCTTGCCTCCACAAGCAGGGGTTCCGCGATATTCGGAAGTATGTCCGAGAATATGATTACGAGCCTGTTTTTTCCCATTGCCTTTGCCGAAAGTATATAGTCCCTCTGTCTTATGGACATGACCATTGCCCTCGTATACCGTGCATAGCCAACCCAGCCCGACACACTCAGTGCTAAGATAATGTTCATGGTACTCGGCCCCATCACACCTGCAATGCCTATCGATAAGAGCAAACCGGGGAATGCCATCAGAATGTCGATGATCCGGGAGAACACCATATCCACATAACCTCCTGTATAGCCCGCCAGTCCGCCGAGAAAAACACCTGTCAAAACAGAGAATGCAACAACCGTAAAGCCTATAAACATCGATGTCCTTATACCGTACAGGACCCTGCTGAATATGTCCCTTCCGAGCGCATCCCTTCCCATGGGAGATGAGATTGTCGGACTTTCGAATGCCAATGATAGCACCTGCTCATGCGGATTATGAGGACTTATGACCGGTGATGCCAGGCCTGCAAACAGCAGGAACAGCAGTATGATTAAGCTTGCACTGATACGGCTCATTGCTGCTTCCTCATCCTCGGTTCAACGAAGTAATAGATGACATCCGTGGCAAGGTTGATGAACACATACACCGAAGCGATAACAAGGACCGCCGCACTTAAGAGCGGATAGTCCCTGGTCATGACGCTTTCAACGAGCAATCTTCCTATACCGGGCCATGAAAACACCGTCTCAGTAACAATTGCACCCGAGAGCAGCAAACCGAACTGCATTCCGAGAAGTGTTATAACAGGTATAAGTGCCGCCTTTAATGCATGGACGAACAACACTCTGCTTGTGCCGATGCCCTTGGCAATGTTCATGGTAAAGCTTTCGTGCTTTATTGCCGTTATCATGTTTGCCCGTATCATCCGTATGGTGATTGCACTCATGCCGATGGCAAGGGTGAGCCCGGGAAGTATTATGGACCATACGGACCCCGCACCTGCAACAGGCAGAACATTCAACTTTACCGAGAATATCATGATCAGGATTATGCCAATCAGGAAATTCGGGAGCGACAGTCCGAGTATCGACGTGCCTGAAATAAGCCTGTCAAACCATGAGTCCTGTTTATAGGCAGCTGCAATGCCGAGCGGCAGGGAGATCAGCAAGGAAAGCAGAAGGGCGAATACGGCGAGGACAAGGGTATACCTGAACCTTTCCATGACAAGACCTGCTGCGGGTTTTTTATAATAGACAGAGGTCCCGAGATTGCCGTGAACAAGATTATCGGCATAAACTCCGTATTGTCTTAATAAAGGTTTGTCCAGATTCAACTGCCGTCGCATGGTCTGCACCTCCCGGGCCGTTGCATAATCGCCGAGCATGAGCACGACAGGGTCGCCAGGTACCAGGTGTATGAAAAAGAATACCAGCGTCACGACGCCGAGTATCGTCGGGACAGCCAAAAGAGTTCTTATAAAAACAAACCTCCGCATGAGGAACTATTTACCAGAATCTTCAGGATAAGGCTATTCTTTAATTCCTCACCCTGTCGATTATACGGCCTATTATAAGGCTTGCTTTTCCTTGCCTTCCGTAGGATAATAAGTCCGTAAATCCCGTTCGAGAACTTCGTCCTCTCACGGCTTATGCCGGCGGCGGCCTCCTCTCACGGGATAAAAAGGAGGGTACCATGAATAAAAACTTTTTAAAGAAGTACACTCTCAAAGACGGGTCCATAATAACAATCAGGCCTATGGCGAAGAATGATGTTAACGCATTACATGATTTCTTCAAGCACATACCGGAAGAAGACAGACTGTTTCTCAAGCACGATGTTGCGGATAAAAAAGTCATAGAGCAATGGGCAAAAAATCTCGATTCAAATACGGTCTTATCCTTGCTTGCATTCGACGGCAGCAACAAGATCATTGGTGATGCTACCCTTCATACGAAAGACTATGGATGGACAAGACACATAGGAGAAATACGAATCGTGGTTGCGCGTGCATACCGCAGCAAAGGCGTCGGTTTTGCATTGTCAAAAGAGATATTTATACATGCGCATGAAAGAAAGCTTCTGAAGATCACCGCAGAGATGGCGGCGGATCAATTGGGTGCGATAAAGGTGTTCGAAAAACTCGGATTTGTGCAGGAGGCCGAGCTCAAGAATCAGATAATAGATCTCAAAGGGCAGACGCACAGCCTTATTATCATGACGAACGATGCAAAAGAAGCACTGAAAGCCATGGAGCAGTACGAGACAGAGCACCTCAATGTGAGATCGACAGAGTGAGCCGAACGGACGAAAGAATGATGAGAGAATGGAGAGGCTGGACTGCCTCTCCATTTTAAATTCCATACGAAGGAGCAAGAGTGCAAGAATGGACAAGAAACTTGCAGTAATAGGGGCAGGGAGCTGGGGAACTGCTCTCTCTCAGGTCATGGCGAACAACGGTTACCGTGTTTTCTTATGGGCACGAAGGCAGCTGTTGTGTGATGAGATCAATACGCAGCATACCAACGGCAGGTTTCTACCCGGCATCACGCTCTCTGAAAATATAGAGTCATTGAACAATTTCGAGGACACCCTGGCAGGACAGAAGATCGTATTTCTTGTCGTACCGTCACAATTTATGAGGAGTGTCCTGATATCCGCGGCACCGTACATGGGACAGGGGGCTGTTATCGTCAGTGCGATCAAGGGCATAGAAACCTCAACCCTTATGAAGCCTTCCGAGATTATAAAAGATGTGCTCGGCACCGATGCTGTCTGTGCGGCACTTTCGGGCCCGAGTTTTGCAAAAGAGGTTGTAGCGGGCATGCCGGCAGCAGTAACTATTGCGGCGGATGACATACGACTTGCACGTGAACTGCAATACATGCTTAATGCAAAATCATTGAGGCTCTACGCAGCGGATGATATGACCGGCGTGGAGCTTGGAGGCAGTCTGAAGAATGTAATAGCAATAGCGGCAGGCATATGCGATGGTGCAGGAATAGGTAAGAGCGCACGGGCTTCCCTTATCACAAGAGGGCTTGCCGAGATAACAAGACTCGGCGTAAAAATGGGCGCAAAGAAAGAAACTTTTTCCGGCTTGTCCGGACTGGGGGATTTAGTTCTCACATCAACGGACGAACAAAGCAGAAACAGGACAGTCGGGTTCAGGATAGGCAAAGGCGAGCATATAAAAGATATTCTCAACAGCATGATCATGGTGGCAGAGGGTGTGCAGACATCATTATCGGTCAAACTGCTTGCAGATAAATCCGGTATTGACATGCCGGTATCCGCTGAAATATATGAGATCATTCATAGAGGCAAGGATGCAAGGGAATCCATCAAATCCCTGCTCAACAGGACGCTGAAAGATGAGCATTATGGATACTAAAAACGAATACACGATGAAAAGGCTGCTGTCGATAGAGCGGGACAAATGGCTCGAGACACTCAGGATTGACGGCAAAGACAGGCTCTTGTCAGAGCTCGAAATGCTTTTGAAAGCATCAGAGAGGTTCTTTAATATCGACAACCTCCCGCTCTCGAACAAAGAACAGATCATATCAAAGAACTTTTACAACGAGATAAAAATACTTTCAGGCGCTGCAAAGAGGATTGTGTCAATCATACGGCTGCTGCTTGTCGATAAATCGGCCAATGTGTTTTACTTCCAGGCCTATGTAGAAAACCGCCTGCTTGCGGACTACGCAAGGGACAGGATCATAGAGATATACCTGAATCAATCATCTCCAAGGGACAGCTTATACCTGCTGTACATAACATTCCTGAATCTCGGCTCTCTTTATGAAGCAGTGGCGCACAGTAAAAAGGTTTCATACAGCATGTACAGCAATCTTGGCCAGCTTACAAGCAGGGAGATTTCAATCAATAAATATTTCAATCCATTGAAACTTGAACCATTCCTCGAGCGGTTCGACAAGATACACGATCATCACATCCGGACCCTAATCAACGGTATCAACAACGAGAACCTCAGATTGAAGATATCCATTGTAGTGCTCTCTTTATTTAAATTGCTCAGGTATCTGAGGTATATAAACAATGAATCCGAGGACATCGAAGAGCTCAGGGCAACACTGCTTCTCTTCACTTTGATCCATGCAGAAGCAAAGGTGCTGACCAAGTTCCTGGATGATGAGTTTCTGAAACAAAAATCGAATCATACCTATGACTCCAGTATCATCACGACCATAGACTCGTTATCCTTCCAGCTTAGTATAGAGATAAGAAAGGTCTTCGGGCAGATACTCAAGGATGCAGGAGAGATAGGGAACCTGCTGAAGCTGAGGGCTGCCATTGATTCGGCAAAAGGGATCCTTGGAAACTTCATACAGCAATCCATCATACTCATTGCCCATAAGTTTGACCCTTCATTGAAGGGCAACGAGATATTCCCGGACTTCGTTTCCAAGATAGAACAGTCCTTAAGATTGAGAGAGGACATCTGGCTTTTCAAGCAAGTCCTTGAGTTTTTTGAAGGAAGCTCCACGGAGAACGGCACAACGCATGGCCATACGCCGCGTGCATTATTTAATATGGTGAGGGAATACATCTATTATTTTCAGGATATAAGCTTTTCCCTTGTCAGATTCAGCGACCACGAGGAATTTGAAAGGTTTTTTGACAGTCTCAGCGCTTATAGAGACGATGACCTGCTCAATAAGTTCAAGTTCATCGAATTGAGAAAGTCCATACATAACTTTAAGATCTTTCTTGAAACGACATTCGGGCATATTGCAAACAGGGCGGAATTGAAAGACAAGCCCCTTGACACAAAGCACCTTGAAGCCGTGCTTGCACAATTTCAACCGGCAGAATGATGGATAACTTCTGCCCTGATTAACCAATGAATAGTATGACACAAAAGTATGGATAGAAAAAAGCAAACAAAAAAATCAATCTCTCGTATCACGGGTACCCTGTCCGTAACCTGCTTCATGCCGTGCAGGATGCCCGGCCTACTGCTAAATAGTTACCCGCAGCTTGTCACCATGATCGCATTATGAAGATTGCCATTACCGGGGTAACAGGGTTTATAGGGCGTGTCCTTGCTTCAAAACTTGCGGGACAGGGGCATACGGTATCGGGGCTCGTGCATTCTCCTGAAAAGTCTTCTCTCCTCGGCACCGGCATCCAGAAAGTATACGGTGACATACGCGACACATCTGCCCTTGCACAAACCTTTCAGGGATGCGACCTGGTCTATCACTGTGCGGCTATCGTCAACGGCGGAAGAAAGGCGATGATGGATGTCAATGTCCGGGGCACAGAGTCTGTATGCAAGACCGTCAGACAGCTTAAAATAAACAGGATGGTCTACCTGAGCTCGATAGCGGTCATCAGCGGCAATGACGGTCCCTACCCTCTCAAAGAAGACCTGCCCTACAGCGCTTACAATGATTACGGCAGATCAAAGATAGAGGCGGAAAAAGCGGTCATGAGCTCTATGAAGGATGGATTGAAAATATCCGTTATAAGGCCATCGGCAGTATACGGTCCCGGGGAACCGCACGCGCTGTCACAAGCTTTTAAATTGGCTGAAATTGGCATATTGCCCATAGTCGGCGAAGGATCCGTAAAATGGCAGTTGATCCATGTCGATGACCTTACGGATTTTCTGGCATCCTTAATCAACAATGACCGGGCCTATAACGATACATTCAATGTATCATCCGATGAAGCTATAGAGATGATAAGCCTTTACCGGCTCATAAAGAAAATTTCCCGCAAAGGCGTGATAATCCGAATACCGATGTGGCTCCTCTTGCCAATCACTACAGCCGCTGATCTGCCCTTCCTTTTAAGCGGCAAAAAGCCGTTTACCAATAAGGCGAAGTTCTTCGAAAGGTATCATACCTACGATACTGCAAAGGCAAGGAGCATGCTCGGACTCACGACTCGGATCTCCCTTGAACAGGGCCTGGCCCAGACATACGCAGACTGGAAGACCAGACGGGTATAACAGACGCTCTTTGCACAATAACTCATCGTGATCAGCCGGAGACGATGACCACGCTCAATGTATTTTCGTTAATCGTGCTTTTTGAATGCCTTGTCCTGCGCAGGATCGTGCTTGCGTATCCACTCCATCAGCATTGCGGCGTGCTCTTTCTCCTCATCCCTATTATGCTCCAGTATGTGTTTTAACTCAGGATTTTTCGATGCTGCTATCCTTTGCTGATACCAGTCTATTGCATCAAGCTCCTCTGTCAATGACGTCCTTGCCCTGTCAAGGTCCTTTGACAGATCGTCAAGTTTGTCCCAATCATTATATGTAGCCGACATAACTGTCTCCTATTTTAATTCTTTTCTTGTATAATCGAGGATCGCCCTTGCAACAACGAGCCTCTGAACCTGACCTGTGCCTTCGAACACATCATATACCTTCGCGTCCCTCATCCATTTCTCGAGCAGGTGTCTCCTCGAATACCCCTCGGGTCCATAAAGTTCTATCGATTTCTGGGTAATCTCATCGACAACCGTACCTGCCTTTGCCTTTGCCATGGATGCCTCTTTCAGGTTCGGGAGTCCATGGTCGAGCATCCATGCAGCTTTCCATGTAAGAAGCCTTGCGGCATTCAGCTTTGCCTCTATATCTTCAATCACCGTTTCTACATATCCTCTTCTGTGCAGAGGTTTACCATAATTAATCTCAAGCCCTCCCTTGGTAACAAAATCGTCGTATATATAGTCGAAAGCAGCCCGTGCTATTCCCGTAGCCATTGCAGCGACCATTGGCCTTGTCGCATCGAAGGTCTGCATTGCACCCTTAAATCCTTTTTCCTCTTTCTTCTCGCCGCCAAGGAGGTTGTCTTTATGCACACGGCAGTCTTCAAGCACTACTTCAGCCGTGTCCGAAGCCCGTATGCCGAGCTTATGTTCAAGCCTTGTCATCTTCAGACCGGGTGTCCCTTTTTCAACGACAAAAGCCTTGATACCTGCCCTGCCGAGGTCTTTGCCGAGTGTTGCCCATACGACATAGAGGTCTGCCATGTCGCCGCCTGTTACAAAGATCTTTGTTCCGTTGATGATATAGTAATCACCGTCCTTTACCGCGGTCGTAGCCACTGCGGACGCATCCGAGCCGAAACCGGGCTCTGTAAGTGCCATGGCACCATAGCTTGGCTTGGTGCCTGCGAGGATCTTCATAAACCTCTTCTTCTGCTCCGGTGTGCCTGCTGCCATTATTGCTGCGCCCCCAAGTCCGGGACCCGGTATTCTGAGTGTAAGTCCGGGGCATCCCCATGCAAGTTCCTCAACCGCCATAGCGCCCAGCAGGTTCATTTCCATTTTTGGTCTGTCATGTTTTTCTTTATGTTCCGGTTTTTCCTCTTTATCTTCGCTCGCTTTTGCGGTAGAGAAGCTGAAACCGAGCGATGAAAACATCTCGTGGGTCTTCTGTATGAACTCCGTAGGCTCCTTATGCTCTTCCTCGTCATATTTTCTTGCGATAGGTCTCATAACGTCCCGTGCATAATTATGCGTGAATTCCCTCGCCATTTTCATAAAAGGTGTAAGTTCAAATTCTATCATTTAAGCCTCCTTATACTATCGCCATAAATTCTGATACGGCAAACGACCGTGCGTCCCTGTACCACATTTCAACAGGGTGTTCCCTTACAAAACCATGTCCCCCGAGAATCTGCGTTGCGTTCCTCGTTACAAACATGGCTGCATCCGCCGCGTATCTCTTACCCATGGATGCCTCTTTATATGCGTCCATGCCTTTATCAAGCATCCATGCTGATTTCCATGCCATAAGCCTCATGGCATCAATCTCGATCGCCATCTCTGCAAGCGTAAACGCGACCGATTGCCTTGAAGCAATGGGTTCGCCGAATGCTATACGCTCTTTTGCATAGGCAAGTGCATATTCATAGGCAGCCCTGCACACGCCTGTCGTCAGAGCTATGGATGCTGTTCTCGATCTGGCAAGCAGGTTCACAATCCCGCCGGAGAGTTTAATCACTTCTTCACGCGGCACCCGTGCTCCTTCGAGCGATATCGTAAACTGCTTGAGTGCCCTCAAACCCTGGTTCTTCTCTCTCTCCTTCACCGTGAAGCCGCCTGCCGGCAGTATGAATCCGTCAACGCCTGCAAGTCCTTCACCGCTGCCTTTTTTCGCAAACACGAGTGTTGCGAGCGCAGAATCCGCTAGGGCAACAAAGGCTTTTTCGCCATTCAGGACAAAATCGTCTATTTCATCCGCTGCCGTCGTTTTTAATGCTTCAACATCGAACTTTACGGAAGGCTCAACCAATGCTGCGGTAAAACCCTGGAACTTGTCCTGCTTGTTCATGGTGAAGTATTTCTTCTTCTGTTCTTCAGTGCCGTAAAGCATAAGGGGTATATTGATTAAAGAAGGTGCAAGAATATTCAGAGTCATGGAAAGGTTTCCGTACGCGAGCTCTTCAAACACGATAACACTATTCATGGCAGAGAGCTCGCCACCTGATCCGCCGTAAGCCTCCGGAAGAAAGCCGGTTGTCAATCCAAGTTCATGACCCTGTTTTACTATATCGGCAGGTATCTCTCCTGATTCGTCTGCCTGCCTGTCCTGCTTGCGCATTATCGTTAAAGCAAAATCCCTGCATGTATCCCGCAACAACGTTTGTTCTTCGCTTAATTCAAAAGACACCATAGAGCCTCCTTTATAATATCAGAGGTATAAATATTTTTTGATTAAGATGTCAATAAACATTGAAACGAAAGTTTGCTGGCGTGCTTCTCGTTGAAAAATCCCGCTGAAAAAATACTGTCCGGTAATTATCAACCTGAAGCATAGCAGACGCATGTAACCCAAAGGGTTTTTCGTGGAATTTATCCTGAGCTAAAAAATAAGGTCCTTCGCGGAGTTTACCCCGTTACACCTGTCAAAATATTTTAGGTTTATCCGGCGTTAGTGCCTGCTTGAGAAAGAAAACAGGTGTAACAGGGTTTACATTTTGAATAAATTTTTACCGATGCCGCATATAAAACATGTTGTATTCTCCCCAGTTTAATGGTCCCAGTACTGTACATTCGTCTTCGGGATCTCCGAATTTCTTGTTTGATGATATAAGCCCGATTGTTATTGAGTGGCGGCGGACAATTAGCAGGGATCTCAACATCTATCTGGTAACCTTCTATCGAGCCATTCTAATTTGCGAAGACAAATAACGACGTACGTTTCATTTCTCTGCCTGCACTATGGCATCTTTGAATTGTTCATACGGCTGGGCACCCACAAGCATCCTTCCGTTGATAAAGAACGTCGGCGTACCAGATACCCCTGCTGATGCACATGTTGATTTATCAGCCTGCACCGTTCCTGCCGTCTCGCCGGTTTCAAGACAACGATCAAATTTCTCTGAATTTAGCCCGATTTGTTTTGCATAAGATTTAAGGCTGTCCACATCCAGTCTTCCACCCGAATTGAACAGAAGGTTGTGCATCTGCCAGAATTTTCCCTGCGTGTTCGCGCACTCTGCTGCTTCTGCTGCCTTTTCGGCATATTGATGGAAAGGCAGTGGGAAGTTTTTAAACACAAGTTTAACCTTCCCTTCCTTAATTTCATTATCCCTTAATTGCTTCAGCGCACCATTGGTAAATCTTGCACAGAACGGGCACTGATAGTCCGAGCATTCGATCATCGTTACCGGAGCATTCTTCTTTCCTTCATAAGGGCTTTCTCCGATGTTTAGCTGAGGAGGGTCGCCTGCCGGTTGAGGATGTGCCTGCACCGCCCTTTGTGCCGATCCTTTTTCCATTTTCGCTCCTATTCCTTTTGAAAAAAGCCATACACCTATACCCAAAACAAGAACGACCGCGACCACCGCAGCCCGATACATAAAACTATCCTTCATAACTCCTCCTTAACTTATTCTCTTAACCGATACCAAAGCGATAAACAACCTTTTTTCATGATGATTTTTTTCATGTCATGGTGCTAAGAGTCGAGGGTAGGTTTCGCCCGCCCTGAAGTAC
>JBBIVV010000013.1:0-58893 GCA_037439545.1 bacterium | reverse complement strand
GGGAGCTTTATGTACCGGAAGCAGCTTCGCCGATGGTTTTCTTTATGGTGCCGGCAATTTCCTGCGCATAGCTCTGTATAAGATCATGTTCAGGACCTTCAACCATGACCCTTACGAGCGGCTCCGTGCCCGAGTACCTTACCAGCACCCTTCCTTTATCTTTTAAGGCATCCGACACATGCTGTATAGCTCTTTCAACATCAGGCATGCTTACAAACGGCAGCTTTTTCGTTACCTTAACGTTGATCATTACCTGGGGATAATGCTTCATGACACCTGCAAGGTCGGATAACTTCCTGCCGCTCATTACCATAAGGGCAAGCACCTGCAGTGCGGTGACTATACCGTCTCCCGCGGTGTTGTATTCGGCGAATATTATATGTCCCGACTGCTCTCCACCGAGCACAAAACCTTCCTTGAGCATGTTCTCGAGAACATATCTGTCTCCGACATTTGCCCTGATGAGTTTAATGCCTTCATTTTTCAAGGCAAGCTCGAGCCCTATATTGCTCATGACCGTGGATACCACTCCATTCCCTTTCAGTCTGCCTTCTTTTTTCATGTGGATGGCGGCCATTGCGAGGATAGCATCCCCATCTATAATGTTCCCTTTCTCATCGCACAGTATGACCCTGTCGCCGTCTCCATCAAATGCAATGCCGATATCAGCTTTGTACTTTCTTACCGCATCAACCATCGACTCAGGATGCGTTGAACCGCAGTTGTGGTTTATGTTCTTTCCGTTCGGCAGGGCTGAGACAACGGCAATGCTTGCGCCCAGTTCCTGAAACACGGCAGGTGCGACCCTGTACGTTGCGCCGTTCGCACAGTCGATAACCATACGTAAGCCGGAGAGAGACAGTTCTTTTGGGAATGAATGTTTCAGGAATACAATATACCTGCCTGTTGCATCTGAAAGTCTGTACGCCTTGCCTATTTTTTCATCCGGCAAAAACGGTTTAATCGCTTTGTCGGAAAGCACGAGTTTTTCTATCTCGGACTCAATGGTGTCATTGAGCTTGTATCCGTCCGACCCGAAGAACTTTATCCCATTGTCCCTGTACGGGTTATGGGAAGCGGATATCACGATACCCACATCGGCCTTAATCTCCGTTGTTAAGTATGCGATACCGGGAGTCGGGAACGGCCCCGTTAAAAGCACATCTCCGCCCATGGATGTGATGCCGGCCGTTAAAGCCATCTCGAACATATATCCCGAAAGCCTCGTGTCCTTGCCGATAACGAATTTATGGTGCGGCTTTCCGTTCGATAAGAGAGCGCTTGCAGCCTTGCCGAGCTTTAAAACAGTTTCGACTGTCATCGGCTCTTTGTTCGCAGTTCCCCGTACGCCGTCCGTTCCGAATAACTTGCTCATTTGTTTCTCATTTTAAAGATGACGACTATTGCCTGCGGCTGCACGGTCACCATTTTATTGCCGGAGAGTGACAGAGGGACCATGAGTGCAATATTGTTTTTGAATTTACTGATATCGACCGGTATGGTCATGACGACATTTATGTTGCTGATAATAGTCGAAGGACCTGTTACCATGACTTTGTCCGGTTCTGTTTCTATGCCCTTGAATGCGGTATGAGCGGGGGGATTCCCGACTATCGAAACTCCGACGTCGACTGTCCTGCTCACCATCCTGTCAAGCGAGATGGTTATGTTGTTCGGATATATCGAATCGATTTTCAACTTGTTCGGCAGGTCGAACTCAGATGGAGACACATTGAAGATATAATTGCCGACGCCTGTTTTTGAAAGGTTTATTCTATAAAACGGCTTGCTGTTGGCATAGCTGAATAGTGCAGATGAAGGGCCTGAAAGCGTAAGCTCTATGTACTGCGGGACGTCGGTGATTATCACTTCACCGGCCGGCATGGCATTGATTACCACCGGTATCTTGAGGGTGACTTCGGATGTCTTCTCACTCTGTGCAAAAAACCAGAGGAATATGGCTATCAATACGGAAAGTATCTTATAAACATAATTGTTCGTGACGAATTTCGATAATCTTTTCATCATGCAGCACCCAGGATTTTCAGCAATTCGGGCTTGATTGTCTCCGGAGGGTCATACGTTTTAATGTCTTTATCGACGACTATGGACACCGTGCCGGTTTCCTCTGAAACGATGATTATTACCGCGTCGGTTTCAGCAGATAGTCCGAATGCAGCCTTGTGTCTTGTTCCATAGGTCGGATGGTATTGCACATCCTGCGACAGGGGCAGCATGCAGCCGGCAGCCACTATCCTTTTGCCTTTTATTATGACGGCGCCGTCGTGCAGGGGGGTGTGAGTGTTGAATATGGTCAGGAGCAGTTCTTTTGTCACGAGAGCATCGAGACTCCTGCCCGTATCTATTACTTCTTTTATGCCTATGTTTCTTTCATACACGATCAATGCCCCGGTCTTCGATTTGGTCAGGTATGTTACAGCCTCAGTAACCTCTTCGATGCTTGTCTTGAGCTCTCCCGCATGTGAATTAGACCTGCCGAAATACCCTTTTCCCATATAGGCAAGCGCGCGTTTAATGTCCTGCTGGAACACTATTATTATAATGAGCACGATGGAACTGATGAAGTTGTTCAATATCCAATGGAGCGTGGTCAGGTTAAACACATTGGACAGTATGTAAGCTGCGAAGATAACAAAAATCCCCTCGAGCACTTGTGCTGCCTTCGTGCCTTTCAGCATCAGCAGAAGCCGGTAGATAATATAGCTGACAATAAGTATATCAACCGCATTTTTTATCATACTGTAATTCACTATATGCATCATGCATCCATTATATGTTTTATCATCAATAAAGCCTGCTTTGTTTCTTTTACATCATGAACCCTTATAATATCAACTCCATGTGCAGCCGCCCATACGGCTGTTGCAATAGAGCCATGGATCCGCTGTTCCACGACTGTATCTGTAAGCCTTCCTATGAAGGATTTTCTCGAAGCGCCGACAATTAACGGGAATCCAAGTGCCTTGAATGCCTTTAAATGCTTCAATATCAACAGATTGTGTTTCAATGTTTTACCAAAACCTATGCCCGGGTCAACAATAATATGTTCTCTGCCAATACCTCTTTGCAGTGCATAATCCGCCTGCTGCTCAAGAAAGGATAAAATATCTGCAATGACATCGCCGTATACAGGCGCTTTCTGCATTGTCTTTGGAGTGCCTTTCATGTGCATCAGGACAACGCCGGTCCTGTATCTTTTTATGATATCCGGCATGCGGGGGTCGTGCGTCAATGCGCTAATATCATTGACAATATCTGCCCCGTTATCGATCGCTGCTTTTGCTACCACTGATTTTGTCGTATCTATTGAAACGGGTATCTTTAGTTCTTCCTTCAATCGTTTTATGACAGGGATTACCCGTCTCATTTCTTCCTTTGCATCGATTGATTTGCTGCCAGGCCTCGTCGATTCTCCGCCTATGTCTAAAAGGTCTGCACCCTGTTCATAGAGATTCATGCCTTGTTCGACGGCAGCATCGGTTGAAAAATATTTACCTCCATCTGAAAAAGAGTCCGGGGTTATATTTACAATACCCATTATTTTGGGCCCTGCGGTGAAATCGATGCCGGAATTCCTGCATTTAAACCCGGGATGCAAACGGGTAAGGTTTTTTATGGCGGATTCGAGCTCGCCGGCGATGAGCGGCAGTCCGAATTGCTGCGTTTTTATTTTTTGCACCATGATCTCGATTTGCCGGTGCGTTCCCGCCAGGATTGCATCTGTTGTGGTATCGGATGCCTTTATGACGCTCCATGCGGTTGCAAGGTCGGCACCTGCTGCCAGAGCCTCCTGCTTAAGGATATTTGCCGCCGGCGAGGACAGGGATTTGATTTTAAATGTGTAGAATATGGATTTCTTTCCCATGATCTCGATGCCCCCGGGATGCACGGACAAGGATTTAAAATGTGAAACAATCTCTTTCACGGACAACGGATTTAAAAGGTATACCCTCTTCATCTTATCAATGACTATATATACAGCATCTTCACTGTTTTAGCGGGTGAAACTATGACGGGTTAACAAGGGCATCAATCTCGTTTGCATCGAGTATCTCTTTTTCGAGGAGCTTGTTCGCAAACCTATTGAGTGTGTCAAGCTTGGTTTTCAGGAGCTCTGCGGCATTGTTGTAGCAGGTCATGATGATAGTCTTTATCTCGCTGTCTATTTCAACGGCAGTAGACTGACTATACTCACTCTGCCTGCCGACTTCTTTGCCCAGGAAGATAAGCTCTTCTTTTTTGCCGTAGGTAATCGGTCCGAGTTTTTCACTCATACCCCACTCACATATCATTTTTCTTGCAAGTTCTGTCGCTTTTTCGAGGTCATTACTTGCTCCTGTCGATGAGTCTCCGAGTGCTATCTGCTCCGCAGCTCTGCCTCCCATAAGCACGGTTATGGTTGCAAGAAGGTTTTCTTTTGAAATGGTATACTTGTCTTCTGTCGGGAGCTGGAGAGTAAGTCCGAGCGCCAGTCCTCTCGGGACAATCGTAACTTTATGTATAGGGTCTGCATTCGGTATCGATTTTGCGACAAGCGCATGTCCTGCTTCATGGTATGCAATAAGCCTTTTTTCCTTGTCTCCGATAATCATGCTCTTGCGCTCCACTCCCATAAGGATCTTGTCCTTTGCCTCTTCGAACTCGAGCATGGAGACCTTTTCCTTCGATTTTTTTGCGGCAAGCAGGGCAGCCTCGTTTGCAACATTAGCAAGGTCGGCGCCCGTGGCACCGGGAATGCCCCGTGCTATGACATTCAGGTCAACGTCCGCATCGAGAGGAATCTTCTTTGTGTGCACTTTTAATATTTCTTCCCTGCCTTTCAGGTCAGGTACATGGACAATGACCCTCCGGTCAAACCTGCCGGGCCTTAACAATGCCGGGTCAAGTATGTCGGGCCTGTTGGTTGCGGCTATCATGATGACTTCCTCATTTGCTATGAAACCGTCCATTTCAACAAGGAGCTGGTTCAGGGTCTGTTCCCGTTCGTCATGCCCCCCGCCGAGCCCTGCGCCCCTGTATCTTCCGACTGCATCTATCTCGTCCATAAATATGATACAGGGTGCATTCTTTTTTGCCTGAAGAAACAGGTCTCTTACCCTTGCTGCACCGACACCGACAAACATCTCAACGAAATCAGAGCCGCTTATACTGAAAAACGGGACTTTTGCCTCTCCTGCTATTGCTTTTGCCAGCAGGGTCTTTCCGGTTCCCGGCGCACCGATGAGCAATACGCCTCTCGGTACCCTGCCGCCAAGCCTCGTAAATTTCTGCGGATTTTTTAAAAACTCAATGATCTCCAGCAGCTCAGATTTCACCTCTTCGATACCGGCGACATCTTTAAAGGTTATATTCTGGATACCTTCGTTCGACAGCTTTGCCCTGCTTCTGCCAAAGGACATAGCCTTACCGGTTCCTGCCTGCATCTGGCGTGTAAAAAAGAACCACCAGAGTACAAATATTATCAAGAGAGGCAGCCATGTTATCAAAATACTTCTCCACACGGAGTCCTGTTCCTCTGATTTTGCCGTGATGTTGATGCCCTTATCCAGCATAGCTTTTACAAGCGTCGGGTCGTCAGGGGTATATGTGGTAAATGCTTTATTGTCGCTCGTCTTTCCTGTGATAGTATGTCCCTTGATGACCACGGATTTTACCTGGTTTGCAGTAAGAGCCTGCATAAACTCGCTGAAGGTCATGTCTTTTACCTGTTGTGTCGGCTGATTTATGAACTTTATAAGGAATACTGTGATAGCAAATATCACGATCCATAGGCCGATGTTTTTTGCAAGGCCCGGTATTTTACTGTTTTGATTCACTGGTTTTTTTTCATTTTGTCCGTTCATTAGTTTACCTCATCTAAAAAGTAAGCAAATTATTCGAAATAATCAATAGTAATCTCCGGTTTTAACCAAGTTTATCGAAAATGAGGACTTGTTTGTTCTTATAAACTTTAAGTTTGTCCGGAAACATATCGAGTATCCTCGAATTATCCTGCCTGTCCATAAGCATGTCAATCATAGAATCGATGTATTCCCTTCGCGGGTTATAATAGGTGTCGAGTATATTCTTTAAGGCTATCTGGAGTATCCTTTTTATGATGACCCGATCATAGACAAGCAATTTCTTTATATCGAGAGAAAGCATGCCCTGCCTTCTGTTTGCAACAACATCGCTGTAAGCCTTTATGGACAGAGTGTTCAGAAAGCCGTCTGCTTCCCTCAAATCATGAGACAGGAAGAACAGGTGATCCAGAAAACCCGGATTCAGCTTTATCATTCCGGGGACTATCTCGTGCCTTACCCGGTTCCTTAGATGATCTTGAGAGTCATTGGTACTATCGTGCATATATTCCATTTTGTTCGACTTCAAATAAGTTATAACATCGTTCCGTGAAAGTCCAAGCATCGGTCTTACGATGTAATCTCTTACCGGCGGTATGCCGCTTATACCCGTGATGCCCGTGCCCCTGAGTATATTGATCAGTATTGTTTCTGCGTTGTCATTCATGGTATGTGCAAGTGCGATGCAGTTGAGCTTGAGCATGCGTTTTCCGTGCTCGAAAGCAGCGTATCGTTTATCCCTTGCAATCGCTTCAAGTGAGTTCCCCTTAAGATCATTTTTGGTGAGGTTGACGTCATATTTGACAAATTCAAAGCCAAGGATGTTGTTGGCCATGTTCATTACGAATTGCTCGTCCCTGTCCGATTCTTTTCCCCTGAGATGGTGGTTTACATGCAGTATAACGGGTTCGACGCACAATTGCTTTTCGTAGCGTTTCATAAGTGCTGCCAGACATACTGAATCGGGTCCGCCTGAAACACCGATGCCGACACGTCCCTGGGTTTTAAACAGATTAAACCGGCTTACAAATTTATAGAAATGTTCTTCTATAGCCTTTAGAGAAATTACGCCCATAGATTGCAGTATAGCTATAAAAGGGCAAAGATTTCAAATGTGGCGGTATGAAAAGACAAAAAAGGAGCGATGACACCGAGGCGCCATCGCCCTATTATTAACTTGCTTTTAGAACATTCTGTAGCTTTAATGCAAGCCCCATGTCACCTTTTATCTTTAATTTTCCCGACATGAAAGCCATCTGTGGGTTCAACTTACCCGATACAATATCAAGTATGTCCTTACCCGCAACTGTGATTGTGCATTTTGCATCAGGTGATGGGCCGCTTGATACGCCCTGTTTCGCAGCAGTAGCATTGACAACCCATGTGCCCGGCTCGTCTCCCGTAATATCAAACTGATATACTGCGTTAAGCCCCTTTGCCTTCTCAAGATCCCTATTGATATTATCCGGAATTGTTTTTTCAAAAAGCTCTTTTACCGTTTTAGGAAAGTCTACCATCTCGATCACCTCCTTTACATTGATATATTTATCAATTTTCTACATGCTAAACTTTTTAATGTCAAGAAATAGTTAATTTTATGTGGAGCGTGGTGCAATAAGCCGCAATCGCAGATAGATATGGATGTATGGCAGCAGACAAAGATCGTTGAAAAAAGCACCAGACCGGTGTATCTGAATAAAACATGCACAACCACATATATTATATGGACAGGGCAATCGAGCAGGCGAAGAGAGCCGAGGAGCAGGGAGAGGTGCCTGTGGGGGCTGTAGTGGTAATTGACGATACAGTTATTGCCCGTGCACATAACAGCGTCATAACAATGAATGATCCATCTGCGCATGCAGAGATACTTGCTTTAAGAAAAGCAGGGCAGAAGCTCGGAAATTACAGACTCACAGAAGCGAGACTGTACGTTACCATTGAACCGTGCATGATGTGCGCCGGAGCCATGCTACATGCAAGGATAAAAGAGCTTATATTCGGTGCGTATGACACTAAGGCAGGTGCCATGACTTTGTTCGATATTTTTCATGATTCGAGATTGAATCACAGCGTCGAGGTCGTATCCGGTGTTCAGGAAGAGAAAGCAGCACTGCTGTTAAAAGCGTTCTTTAAAAAGAGAAGGAAGTCATAATTATAAAACCTGATTTACCCCGCTTATCTCGAGTATCCTGTCTATACGGAATGTTCTCGCTCCGTTGCGTTCGTGGCAGAACGCCTCCACCCCGATGTATCTTTTCCCGAGATACTCCATCTCGCCGACACTATGCGGCGTGATCACCCTTATGGACTTTGTATCGTTATTCTTGAGGTAGACGATCTTGAGCTTCTTCCGCTCCTGTATAGCCTTCTCGACCAGCTTTATCTTGTCATCAAACGAGCAGAGCCTGTCCGATATCCCGTACTGATAACCGGTTACGAACCTGACTATCCGCCAATCTATGAAAATATTTTTTTTCTCTACCGGTTTTTTAAGAATAATCCCTTCAAGACTTGTACATCTGCTCAGGGCAACATACATCTGTCCCGTGGCAAAGGTGCCCCTGCCGATGTCGATGACGACCTTCTCGAATGTTTTACCCTGACTCTTATGGATCGTCATCGCCCATGCGAGTTTTACCGGATACTGCGTAAATGAACCGGCGACCTCGGATTCGATCTGTCTTTTCACTCTGTCGTACTGATAATCGAAAAGCTCCCATTTGAAAGGCGTGACGTCGACGGTCTCGCCCGTCGTCAGTTCCACGATAATAAGATTCACATCTTCATTCTCTTTGTCTACATCGATTATCTTACCGATGCTCCCGTTTACCCACCTGCCGTATGAATCATTATTGAGAAGCATCACCTGAGCGCCAATCTTGAGTTGAAGGTTAATCTGCGTCGGTAATGCATCCTGTTTAAAGTCACCCTGCACGTCTCCTTCATAAAAGAGCGTGTCTCCTTTTAATCGTGCAAGATGATCCATGTTTATCCTGTCGGAGGCTTCATTCGTTGCGGTAAGCCAGACATTGAAATCATCGATAGCAGTCCCGAAACCCGGTACGTATCTGCGGTTCAAAAGTTCAAGCTCTTCACCGGTTATAGAGTTGTTTCTGATCGCATTGAGCAGTGAAATGAACGACGCATCCTTTTGTCGGTATATTTTTTCAAGCTCGATAAACTCCATATCGAGCGGTTTCATTGCTATGGCATCGAAGAAAAAGGGGCTCTCATAATTATGCCGGAATGCCTCTTTTTCATTGCCGGACACCACAGGCGGGAGCTGGTAAAGATCGCCGATGAAGATCATCTGAATACCGCCGAAAGGTTCATTCTTACTCTTGCCGTTCAGCCTGAGAAACTTATCTATGCAGTCCATGAGGTCCGCCCGCACCATGGACACCTCGTCGATTATGATCGCGTCTAATTCTTTGTAGATTTCGTTGCCCTGCTTGTGTTTTTTTATTGATTGCAGGGTCACATTCGGTTTAAACCCAAAAAAAGAATGAATGGTTTGTCCCTGTACGTTCAATGCCGCCACGCCCGTCGATGCGAGGACGACTATCTCTTTTTTCGTGCTGCTCCGGAAATAATCGAGGAGTGTGGATTTCCCGGTGCCGGCCCTGCCGGTAATGAAAACGTGCCGGGCGGTGTTTTCCATGGCCGCAAGCGCCCTCTGAAACTGCGTGTTCAATTCTATGTTCTTTTTATTCACCCGTTTCTCTCAATCAGCGCGATGTTTTGTCCGTGAAGATACTATCTTACCTTTTACCCATTGCCGCATCGATCGCCCTTTTGAGTTCTTCGGGCATCTGCGAGCCGATCAATATCCTCTTTCCGTCGATAAGCTCCAATCGTATACCGCGGTTACCGCTGACATTGTATGCCTTGCCTTTCAGCCCGCGGTGGATGCCGTATCCGCCGTAGTCTCTGACAGGCCTGTAGGTGCAGGACTCGTATGTCTTGAATGCTTCAAAAGGGATCACATGATACGAACGGTGGAAAGGTATAAAACGGAAATACAGTCCGTCTCTGCGTACTTCTGTCATAAGCTTGGCGATATAAAAAATTCCCGGGATCGTGATAACAATAATGACATAGACTATTCCAATAGCAACAAGCATGGAGTCTGACATCGGTGTCTTGCCCCATGGTTTATTTAAAACGAGCTGCTGAAATATGCCCCTGCCCAGGAGTATCGTACCCTGCAGGAATACGACTATTAACAACACCCAGAGCCATGTCTGTCTGAATTTCTGCACCTCTTTAAATAAGACACCGGTATCTTCATTCATCCTTCATTCCTATTTTCAAATGCATTTTTGGTCACGGTACGATCACCTGTATGCTTTTCGGCAGCAGGTCGAATGTTGCAGGCAGCATGCCCGGCTGCTCCCCGTCCACGTCCAGAAGCACCCTGTCTTTGGAAATAAGTTCGACATGCTTTGCATGCATATAGCCAATCTTGGGATCGTTTATATGGGTACCTTTATATATCTTCGAAGAATTCCTGAGAAAATCTATGAACCCGGCTTTGCCTATAATAACAATATCGAACATACCGTCATCCGGGATTGCTTTCGGAGCAATGTGCATGCCTCCGCCGAAGAACTGGCAATTGGCAATGGCAAGCATGTTGATCTCGGCGTCATACGGTTTGTTGCCGTCGAGCGTTATGGTAATATTCTTATTTTTATACGTGACGAGAGTGAGGATGGTTCCCCACAGAAAGGATACAAAACCACCGAACATCTTGGTCGTTCTGTTGACTCTGTCGACGGTCTCACCGCCGATGCCTGCGTCGGCTATATTGATAAAATAGCGAGTCGTTTCTTTGCCTGCAGATGACATAAATTTAATTTTACCGGCATCGAGTGTGCGGGTGTTTGCCCGGTTTATGACCTTTACCGCATCCTGATATGGTTTTGGTATGCCGGTCGTCTTGATAAAATCAGCGCCTGTTCCCATTGAGATTACTCCAAGGACTGCCTGCGGATTTACCGGTTTGTCCTGTTCGAAGAATCCATTGACGACCTCGTTCAGTGTCCCATCCCCGCCAACGGATATAATGCGGCTAAATCCCGATTTGATAGCTTGTTTCGTCATATCCGGAGCTGTATATTGTCCGGTTGTAAAAGCAAACTCAAAGCTGTCTATGGCCTCTGATAAGGCTTTTTTTATATCAGGCCAGAGTTTTTCAGTTTTTCCGTTTGCTGACTTGAGATTAACGACGGCAAATGTCCGTAGCGAATTCTGCATGGAGCGTTTATTCCTTTCCCGATGCGTTATTGTGCTGTCTGCCGTAGGTTTCCTTCAACAGAAGGGACAGAATGAAAGCAATAGCAAACAGGACCATCAAAACCCACACACCGTTGCGGAAATCATTGGTCCTCTCACCGATGAATTCCATGCTGTAGATGGTGATGATTGCTCCGGTTGCGCCGAATACCCAAAGCATACCCGTGGCGCTGCCGGTCAATCGCTCGCCTACGATCTCTATCGTCATTTGGAACAGAATAGGCAGCAGGGATATAACCATAAATCCGAGGATTGCCGCAAGAACGATTGCTGTGGTAAGGTCCCTTGTCTGCATTAAAGGATACATAAAGAGACCGGCGGAAATGGTTCCTATGATCAAAAAGGGCTTTCTTTTCTTAATAAGATCCGACAGAAGAGGAATAACGATTGCACCGGCAATACCGCCTGCAACGAGAATACCCCCGATCATTCCGCTCTGATCCTCGGTGAAGCCCTGGGGAAGCAACAGCTTATCCAGCCAATTGGTAAAGCCGTTGAAAAAGCCGACACCGATAAACATGATGCAGGCGAGCACGATCATTTCTTTGATCCGGAAAAGCTCTTTGTATGCCTTTATAGGATGGTACGCCTGTTCTTCATGTTTGATCGTCGTACTGATGGCCGGGTTGTCTTTAGCAAAAAGCAGGAATATGACAGAACCGAAAACGGTTACCGCATCGTAGATCGCGATAACGTGAAAGAGATTCATGTGATGGATGATAATCGGGGTAATGACAAGGCCTGCTATCATACCGATGAACATTGCCATGGATGCAAGTCCGTTTGCAATCGCCTCCTCGTTTTTATTGAACCATACGGATGCCAGCTTGGCACCGCTGTTCACGATAAAGGGCTGGGCAATGGCTATACCGATCTGGCCGGCAAGTATCCATGCATAACTGCCGGAGCGGAGCCTTAGCAGAACAGCAACGGCCATGATGATCGATCCCAGTCCCACGGTAAACTTAAATCCCTTTGAGTCGAGAATAGCCCCGACAGGCAGGGAAAGCAGAAGATTGAATATGTTGAAGACCGAAAGCAATAAAACGAACTGGAAATCGGTTATACTGAGGAGCTTCTCAAGAGTCGGCTGAATCGCTGCGAAATTGAGCCAAAGAAACTGTGTAAGAATGACCTGAAACATGAACAAAACTAAAACAATCCACCTGTAAGAACTGTAATTCTTCTCTGTCTGGTTCATAAAGATCCTCCCTTTGATTTTTTTATCATATTGCAGGGGAGCACACTTAGTCAAGCCAATGTTGAATAGTGTAATTCAAAAATGTTCGATAAAAACAACAGCATATATCATGTTGACATGTATGCCTTTTTGTGAATACAAATAATATACAATAACAGGGGGTAACGAAAATGGAATATAAGAAATTTACACAGAACCAAGATAAATTTAATAGGTCTAAAAGAAACTCATTGTTACGTTATTATGCGGGGCTCACTGTCGGACTATGCTTGATACAGCTCCTGATTTCCGGATGTACCAAAAGTCCCGAAAAGGCACGCGAAGAATTATCAAAGTCGAACATTCAGTACAATGCCGACCAATTTCTAAATAACGCAAAGACCGGTAACACAAATGTGGTCAAGCTATTCCTTCAGGCAGGCATGGATCCGAATGTAAAAAATGACGACGGTCAGACGGCGTTGATGCTTGCGGCATACACCGGGAATATAAGCACGGTGAAGTTATTGCTGGAAAACGGTGCGTATATAAATGTCGTGGATAAGTTCGGAGACAGTGCATTGACCTGGGCAGAGGCTGAAAAGCATACGGATATAGTTCAAGTGCTCAAAAAAGCGGAAATAAATAAGACGTATTGACCGAATACAAGCACTACAAGTAAGCCGATATAGTTAATACGTTTACTAAGGCTGCTTCTTTTTGATGGCCGGTTGTTTTGGCAGAGATAGTTTTTCCAGCGCATTATCTGCGTCCTGTAAATACCGAACAATTGCGTCAAGATCGAATGTGTGCCATTCCAATCTCGCTGAAGAAAGATTTGCCTCCGCAGAACTTAATATCTTTTGATCGTCCTTCGACCGGCAAAGCTTTTCATCCGCATGGATAAGCGACCTGCTCTCTTTTAACAATAACAGGACGGTCTTTGCCTTTTGCGGAATGTAAGGCAGGACGCCTATTCTGCTGTTGTGGCATCTTTCGCAGACATTTGCCAGATCATCCGGTTGCAGGATTGTCGTAACCATGGAGCCATGGCAGGTTACACAGTTTGGCCCCTGACCGGTTGTTTCGAGTTTTTTATAGTGAAAGCTCTGTGTAAATTTATAAAGCTCCGCGCCGTGACATTTACCGCAGGTCGAAGGAATGTTTTTATAATAGACCTTGCTGTCCGCGTTGCTCGAGCTGAAAACGCCGACGTGCGCAAGGTTCGCTTCTACGGCACCCGGGTCGCCTCCGTGACATTTGTCGCAGGTGACACCATGCTCCTGATGTATAGAACCTTCCCAGCTATGTGACTTTGTCCCGACAAAACTGTTGTTCGTTAAGGCCGTATGGCATTTTATACAGGAATTATTTGCCTCTGCGTAGCCCTGTATGCCGAGGATAGACGCGGTAATCAATAGAATGAATAGCGAAAGAGTATATTTAGAGTTTAACATTTTTTCCTCCGTCATTGTTTTTATTATAAAACCTGAGAAGAGTGTAGGATAGAATTCCCGTTCCCGCTGTTGCAAGTAGTACATAATAGATCATTGTCCTTGGTGCTATCTTCAGGACGTCAATGTAACCCGAAACGACAAACATGGTAAGGAAAACACCGCCTGTAATGCCGAATGACGTCATGAATGGCCTGTGAAGCGGATTCGTAATATAGTGTTGAGGCTCTTTTGCCTTATCGAGCAAGGGAAGCAGTACAAATACGAGAATTATAAACGTGGGGAATAGAACCCCGCCGATAGTTTCCGGCGTGATCTTCCCTCCGAGAATTGAGAATGTTAAATTACCGGGTATCAATTTAAGAAATCCATAGACGACCAGGAAGTACCAGTCGGGCCGCATGACAGGAGTACCCGCCGCAGGCGGACCGTAGGTCTCAATCGGATTTAAAGGTATGAACGTCGATATAATAACAACGGTAAACAACAGAAAGAAAAAGAATGCTATGCTGATAACGGTCTGTTCAGGCCAGATGGGTATGCCGATAAGCCTCTTGCCGTTCTCAGCCTCTTTTTTGTTCCTGTTCGATGCGGGTTCCGTATGTTTCTGCTTGATAAGGATCATCATGTGTAACCCTATAGTGCCGATAAGCAGGACAGGTATCAGCATGACATGTAAAAAGAAAAACCTCGGGACTGTAGAATCGGACGGAAAGTCACCGGCGAAAACGAGTCTTGAGATCCAGTTGCCGATCCACGGGACCGACTTTGCTATGTAATAGCCGATGGAAGTTGCTGTAACGGAGAAATTGCTGTACGGCAGCAGATAGCCCGTAAATGCAGCGAACAAGGAAATGCCGAAGAGCCCGAGCCCCACATACCAGTTTATCTCCCGCGGGTTTCTGTAAGCGGAGGTGAAAAAAACCCTCATAAGGTGTGCCAATATCGAAGCTATCATGATCATTGCACTCCAGTGATGTATCCGCCTTATGAGCATGCCCATGGGAAGCAGATCTATTCTTACGACACTTGCATAAGCAGCCGGCACCATTGCACCGAACAATGAAACCATCTTTGACGACGGCTCATAGAGCAGTCCGAGAAATATGCCCGTTATGACGAGTGTCACGAATGAGAACAGGGCTATTTCACCCAGGAGGAATGTCGGGTGGGTCGGAAATGTTTTGGATAAAAACTTTTCTTTGAATTTTTTTAGTTCAAGCCTCTCATCAAACCATTTAAACATCGCATAATCCCCTTTTTATTAAACCTGCGGGCCTATCGGGCCTGTAAAATCGCTCGTAAAGACGAGCGTATCGTTATCCGTCACCTTAATGCCTATCTGCGCAAGCGGTATCGGTGCGGGTCCGCCTTCTACCTTTTCACCCGTTGCCGGATTGAATATGCTGTTGTGACAGAAGCATTCCGTGTATGAAGTGTCCGGCGCACTTTCGTTTTTTACCCATGATACGGTACATCCAAGGTGCGTGCATATCGCGCTATAAGCAACAAACCCTTTATCCGTCAATTTAACGTCTGTCGGTGCTTTAAAGTCGGAGTCGTTCAGCTTGATAAGCTGTACCAGGTTTGCAGGATTCGATGACTTGGACTTTGGATATACGAGTACAGCGTCACCGGTATTCAATGAGCTTGCTTTCAGGTCAGCACCTATATTGCTGCCCGATGCATAAACAAGCCGATCTCCCACCGCGATCGTAGACACATAGCCGCTGCCCTTTTTCGAAGGGGACAAGACCTTGAGAACGGACAGAAGGGAGCCGAAGGCCCCGGCGATAGATACGATAATTGCACCGAGTATAAATTTTCTTCTTGTGATACCCGCCTTATTTCCGGTGTCGGATTGATTTACCATAACAGTTCCTCCTTCCTGTCTTCAGAGACCTCTCTGAATACAAGAAAATATTTCAGATACACCACAAGGATAATACCTGCAACGAGAAATTCTGCGGACAGCATCATACCTATGATAAAATTTGTGCTCTTTCCTGTGATAAACAAATAGGCGAACAGTACACTTATGACGAGCGATGCAAGGGACAACAGTGTAATGGTGATCGCTGCACTTATTGAGTAGGACGGCTTCTTACTGTGGATGACTTCAAAACCCATGTTACCTCCTTTTCTCTATCAACATGAATATAAGGTAAGCAATAATGAACAAAACAATGATTGCTCCGAATGCAACAAATCCAATCTGGAACGAGCCGAGTTCTTCAGGGAACAACGGCGGTTCTTTGCCCTTAACCCTTTCTTCCGCAAGTTTTATCCTTATTCTTGAAAGGTCGCTCACTGTTGCATCGTTCACGTTCATGGGGTCTATCTGATCGAATCCAGTCGTATCTTTATGGCATTTTTCGCATGTTTTCGGGACATCGGGAATAATGACATAATGGGCTGAATGACAATCGGTACAGGACGGGCCGCCTTTCTTGTCGAGATACGCAACACCCATAATACTGTTTTTATATCTGTTGACTGAATCACTATGACACTGTCCGCACATGTCAAACATCTGCGTTGACGAGGGTATGCCTATAAACCCTTTGGCCGGAGACATTGCGCGCGCTTTTAAGGCAAGAAACTGTTCTTTCGATAAGCGATTCACATTGCCGGCCGCGATATCCGGATTACCCCTGTGGCACGCGTCGCAGGTTATGCCGTTCTGTTTATGGAGTGAACGCTGCCAGCAATCCATGACGGATTTATCCTGATCAGTATTTAAGGTGGTGTGACAGGCAACGCAGGCATTTTGGTCCGCCTGTACGCCTGGAGCGTAAAAAAGCACTACGAATAACAGTATTATATACTTCATATTTTTCATCATAGTTACACGTCCTTGTAAAAGGGTATGTTACAAAGTCATACTTTTATTTAATTAGTCAAGCAATTTTTTCATTGCACGTCATAATCAAAAAAGCAGGTAAAAAAAAGCTTGACAAAAAACTATTACAAATTTAATAGAGTTTCATTTTATAAATATGATTGATTTGCTCATAATACAATTTTTTTATTGAAAAAGCTACAGATATTTATTATAAATTAGTTAATGGAGGGAAATCGATAATGAAAAAAATGTTGACCACAATCTTTGTTTCCGGTTCTTTGGTATTTGCAGTGTGCGCATTTGCAGCGGGCAAAGGGAATGAAAAGACTCTTGCAAAAAAAGGTGAAGATGTTTTTGCAACAAAAGGGTGCACGGCATGTCACACCATAGGCAAAGGCAAGCTGGTCGGGCCTGATCTCAAAGGTGTGGCAAAGACCATGGGTCCGGACTGGATTAAACGCTGGCTGAAGAACACGACCGCAATGTTAAAAACAGACAAGCATTCACAGGAGCTGGAAAAACAGTATGGCATACCAATGCCTCAGCAGAGCTTAACCGACGGGGAAATTAACTCTCTGATTGATTATTTCAAAGCTCACAATTAGATAGAGGAAGCATAAAAGACTCTAAGGGGGCCCATTACGCGCTGAGTGCGCAATGAGGGGGAGTAATATTATTGAATAAGGATAGTCTATCATGAGTAAATATAAAGTGGGTTTAAGAAACCTGCCGTCATTCAGAGAGGAAGTCCTTTGTATGATGGGATGCCCTATTCGTACCGATGCGGGCATGTATGTCCAGAGCGTTCCGAAGAAAGCGTATGAAGAAGGATATTTAATAGCGCGCTCGCCGAATCCGTTTGCCTCGGTATGCGGAAGAGTATGTGCTGCTCCCTGTGAAGATGCGTGCAGAAAAGGCAAGGTTAACATCAATGAGCCGATCACTATCCGTTCTCTCAAGAAATTTTTATGCGAAAATTACGGGGTAGAGTCCAGGCAGCCGGATACGCAGAATAAATTATTTGAAGGTTATCATCCGGACAGTCATGGCTGGACAGGGGATGCGCCCTCTCTCTCTCACCGCGAAAGGAACAATAAAAAGGTCGCTGTTATCGGTGCCGGTGTGGGAGGTCTGTCCTGCGCCCACGACCTTGCATTGAGCGGTTATAAAGTTACCGTGTTTGAGTCTTCCGATACGGCCGGAGGAATGGTGCGGTTCGGTATACCGCGCTACAGGCTGCCGAATTATGTTCTCGAGAAAGAAATACAGAAGATCGTAGATCTCGGAGTCGAGATAAAATATAAAACGCCCATCACAGATACTTTCGGCATAACCGAACTCAGAAAACAGGGATATGAAGCGGTGTTTATAGCTGTCGGTGCGCAGAAGGGGCGAAGTCTGAACATACAGGGTACGGATCTCGATGGCGTCATTAAGGCCATTGAATACCTTGTGGCAGGAAACAAAGGATTGAAATATAAACTCGGGAAGAGGGTCGTTGTAATAGGCGGCGGGCTTGTTGCACTTGATGCTGCAAGAGATGCACTGCGGACGCTTCTTGAAACCGTTCAAAAGGAGGTCGTAAAGCCTCCTCCTGCTCCAGAGACGGAGTCCGATATCATGGAACAAAGGCTTTATGAAACACTCGATGTAGCAAGGGCAGCACTGCGTGAAGGTGCTATAGAGGTCAATGTCGTAAGTCTCGAGTCGATGAATCAGATGCCTGCTGCCAGAAGCATTCAGGGTAAAGCTGAACTTGTCGAAACGAAGGATGAAGGCATAGTTTTTTCTCCCTCATGGGGACCGAAACGCATCATAGGTGAGAACGGAAAGGTCAAGGCAGTCGAATTCATAAAGGTCCTGTCCGTTTTTGACGAGAAGGGGATGTTCAACCCGAAATTTGACGAGTCGGTCACCAAGGTCTTTGAAGCAGATTCGGTCATTCTTGCAATTGGACAGGCGATCGATCTGTCCTTTATTAAGAAAGAAGACGGAATCGAGATCTCGCCGCGGGGAACGATAAAGATAGATACCAAGGTGCTTGCCACGACTGCACCGGGGATTTTTGCAGGCGGTGACGCTGCATTCGGCCCCCGTAACCTTATCGATGCGATATCCGATGGGAAAAAAGCGGCCGTTGCGATAGATGAATATTTCTCGAACAGGAAGAGTACGATAGAGTATAAGGTAAAGGTCGAAGTTCTGCGGACCGAACAATACCGGATGCCTGAGGATTATGATGTGTATGAAAGGAAGACACCCCAGCTCCTCGAGCCGGACAAAAGGATCGGTTTGCAGGAAGTGGAGCAATCGTACAGCGAAGAAGAGGCAATTATCCAGGGGGGAAGGTGCCTTCAGTGTCATGTGAGTCCCATTTATAATTCGGATCTATGCATTATTTGCGGCAGGTGCGCTCAAGTATGCCCCGAGGACTGTTATGCATTTGTCCCGATCGAAGAAGTCGATCTGGACGAGGATACAAGGAAAAATATTTATAACAATCTCGGATATGAAAACAATGAACCGGTAACGGTCCTGCTTAAAGATGACGAGAAATGCATACGCTGCGGATTGTGCGCAATTATATGCCCGACATCCGCAATAACGATGGAAAAAATTATAGTCAAGGAGGGGAAAGTAAATGCAGGAAAATAAAGAAGAGGAAAAGCTGCCGCCGGTTTCGAGAAGAAAATTCCTGTCATATCTTGGCGGGTCTTTCATAGCAGGAGGTTTTTTGCTGCAGGGCTATGCGGCTTTGAAATCACTTTTCCCAAAGGTACTTTACGAACCGCCGACAAAATTTAAAATCGGTATGCCGGCAGATTTTCCTGAAGGAGTAAGGTTTATGCCCGAGCACCGGCTGTTTATTATAAGAAACGGTGATATGTTCCACGGAATATCGGCCATTTGTACGCATCTTGGATGTACCGTGAATCTTGCACAGTACTCACCGCCGAAGACCTATGATTCATCTTCCGGTAAACCCGTATCCGAGACCTATGAATTTCATTGCCCCTGTCATGGTTCAAAATACAGGGAGAACGGGAATATTTATGCAGGGCCGGCACCGCTGCCGCTCCCGTGGTTCAAGCTTTATATGGCGCCGGACGGGCAGATCGTCGTTGATACGAATACGACGGTCGATCATAACTTCAGATTAAAGGTATGAGGTGGCTGAGATGAAAGAAAAGTTAAAAAAAATCATAAGAAAACTGACGTGGACGTACACCCCGGAAACAGAAAGGGAAGCATCTGACTCAACGGTCCGGAATTTCATACTTCACTGGTTTCCTGCAAAAGTAACAACGAAGAGCATTTCCTTCAGCTATTCGATGGTCCTTGGGACGATAATACTTGCATTGTTTGTGATACTGACCATAACAGGCCTTATTCTGATGTTTTTGTATGTTCCGTCCGTAGAAAGGGCGTATTGGAGTATTAAAGATTTAAACTTCGTCGTTTCGTACGGATGGTTTATACGCGATCTTCACAGAGTGGCAGCCCATTTAATGGTGGCAGCAGTATTTCTGCACCTTATGAGGGTTTTTCTGACAGGTGCCTATAAGCACAGTGAGAAGATAGTCGGAAGCTACCGGCCGCTTAACTGGTGGATAGGCATTTCCCTGCTCCTCGTCACCATGGTGCTGTCGTATACCGGTTATCTGCTCCCGTGGGACCAGCTTGCCCTGTGGGCAATAACGATCGGCGATCACATTGCCCTATCGGCACCTCTCGTGGGGTCAGCCATCAGCAAGATATTGATCGGCGGTACAATCATCGATCAAAACACACTGATACGATGGTATGTCGCACACGTGTTTCTCCTGCCGGTAATAATATTTTTATTGATACTGTGGCACATGTGGAGGATTCGGAAAGACGGTGGGCTGGCCGGAGTAGAAGCACTCGGCACAGAGCGGATCATGCAGGATAAAGTAGTTGCAAAAGGTAAAACATACAGCCTGATGGGAATAGTAACAGGAATTACACCGACGATAACCCAATACAGGGTAAGGGGCGCATCGGTGAACGCTTCACCGTACTTAACCCGAAGGATAATCATGATCTTTATTCTTGTTACCGCCATTACCATGGGTCTCGCGCTCTTTATAAAAGCCCCGCTTGAAGAAGCTGCAAGTCTGATGTGGACGCCGAACCCGGCAAAAGCACCTTGGTATTTTTTGTGGCTTCAGGAACTCGTTGCCGACACAACCATAAGGACAAGGTCGTTTACCATAAGCGGCGGACTCATTGGAGGAATACTCATCCCGACTGTTTTGCTCGCATTCGCGGTTGCCTGGCCCCTTATGGACAAGAGCCCGGATGAAGCCATTGGTGTGTGGTTCCACAAGAGCAGAAGATTTCAGAATGCCCTGTTTCTGCTGATCTGTTTCATAATCATTGCATTGATTTATGTGGGTGCAGTCATGAGGGGCCCGTCATGGCACCTTTATATGCCCTGGCAGCAGTGGATAAAGATGCCGGCAAGGTTCTAAGCGAGGAGGAATTATATATGTTAAAAAAAGATCCGGTAGTATTGTTTATAGGTGCTGTATCGTTGTTTCTGCTTACCCTTGTCGTTATTTACAAGGAAAATCATCCCGAATGGAAACAGTATCAAACCAGGTTTATAAAGATAGCAGACTTGTCTATCGGGCAGGAAAGGGCACGCACGATTGATAAAGGTATACAGCAGATATACCTGCCGTCCCTGAATAGAGTTGACCGGTGCACCACCTGTCATCAGGGGTATGATATACCCGGGCTTGAGAAAGTTTCGCAGCCGTTTGCATCGCATCCGGATCTCCCCATCATGAAGTATCATAAATTTTCGAACTATGGCTGCACTATATGTCATGGCGGCCAGGGATATGCGACAGATGTAAAGGATGCGCATGGGCTTGTAACACATTGGGACGAGCCGCTTCTCGACAAGAAACTTGGCGAAAAATACGGACTGGAACACCCGGAGCATATCATGGAGATTAACTGCAATGCCTGTCACAGGGACAATCAGAATGTAGCATGGATGGATTATATCAATCAGGCGGAAGAACTGGTCAAAGAAAAGAATTGCTCGGCATGCCACATAATAAATGGTCAGGGCGGCAGGATAGGGCCTGATCTGACTTTTGAAGGCGATAAAAATCCGGAGATATTCGATTTCTCAAATATCGAGCAGGGTCCGAAGACCGTGTTTAACTGGATGTACCAGCATTTCAAGGACCCTTCAGCCGTCACAAAAGGCAGTTTAATGCCGAATTTTGGCTTTACGGATGAACAGGCACGGGCACTGACAATACTCGTGCTGAGCTGGAAGAAGGTAAGTCTGCCTTATGAATATACACCAAGAACAGGTGTAAGCTCGAAAGATCCCGGCAAATAAAGTAAGGAAAGATCATAAAATAGTTGGAGGGAAAACATGAAAACATTAAGAGATTATGAGTCCTTAATTTTAAGGATAGGCATTGCATGCGCGTTTCTGGCAAATTCTTTACAGGCATTCCTTGCTCCTGATGAGTTCGTCAAGCTGTTGAACGGCTCGTTCGTGATACACTTTCTACCGGTAAGTGCCGTTACTTTTGTTCATTTTATCGGATTCAGCGATGGTATGATTTCCCTGCTCATGATATTGGGCGTTTATACGGAGTATGTCGCGGTATATGCAGGTCTATGGCTTATCGGCGTTATGTTCACACTTGGCATACATGATTATGGCGATATACTCGAACACATAGCATTTTTTTCAATCGCCGTTTATTTGATGCTGAATGGAAGCGACGTTTGTTCGGTAACCAGAAGCTGTACCGGGGACAAGCAATAGGAGGAGTAAAAGTTATACTGTTCATAAATCTAATTTTTTAAGGAGGAGATTAATGAAGAAAAAAGGTTTGCAGAGGGTAAGTGTTTTGGTTTGGGCGATTGGATTGGGCGTTGCGGTGAGCATATCAGGGGTGAAAAATGCACATGCCATTCCAAGTTTTGCAAGACAGACGGGGTTTTCATGCGATGTATGTCACACTGTGTTTCCGCATCTTACGCCGTTCGGCAGGGATTTTAAACTGCATGGATATACCATGGATACATCAGATGCAGTTAAATCGGATTCTTCGGCAAGCAACATGCCGGGACTCGAGATCAATAAAATTCCGATGGTTTCTGTAAGGATAGTTTCGAGATGGGACAACCAGGCAGGCGGAGAACATACCGTTCCCGGAGGAGTTGTAACGGCAGGTCAGGACTTTATTTCTTATCCATCAGGTTACGGAGGATCAGATGTGTTGAACCTTGTCGGCGATTCAAGTGTGTACGTAGCAGGCAAGATTACATCCAACCTCGGTACATTCCTCGAGCTGACCGGTATTGATGATGGAGGCGGAAGTCTCGGTCTCGGTATTTTTGATCTTGCGCTTGTCGGCAATGATACTACAATAGGTGATAAACGGCTCATATATGGTGTGAGGGCCGAAGATGCAATGGATATGGGTGATCCTTCAAACACATTCGGTATGTGGGGATTGACATCGACACTTATGGCCATGAGTACCCATAATACGCTCTTTGATCCCAACACAGCAAAACTGGAAGGCGGAGAGCTGTATGGCATGTGGGGTGATTTTAATGCAGGCGGCGTTTACGCAAGTTTAGGCGTGTACCACCCGACACTGTCTCAGACAGGGAACAACTTTGTTCAGGGTAATGTAGCTGGAAGCGGCTCTTTTCTTGGGACAGCCAGTGAAGATGGGGCTTTGCGTCTTGCCTATTATCTGCCGGAATTAAGCAACGTCTACGCTGAAGTGGGCGCATACAGCTATTTCGGCACAGAAAGCATGCAAGCACCGACTACTTCAACAATCGGGAATTACAAGGATAACTATTACAATTATGGCATAGATGCACAGGTGCAGATGATAACGGACAATAATCTTGCCGAATTGTTTATAGTTTATCAGAATGACAATGATAACAAATTTTACGGTACAGATGCATTTGACGGAAACCCCTATACGGCCAACGGCACCAGTGTTTCAAGAACCGGCATTGGACTGATGGCTGATTATTATTATAAGAGGACATACGGCGCATACTTTAAGTATTTCTCCCGTAGTTCATCCCAGGTGCAGGACGTCGATCTGTCAGGAATGGTTGTTGGACTCTCATGGTACGCATTTCAGAATGTAAATCTGCTGATTGAGGAATCTATATTCAGCAAGTACAATGTGGGAGCTGCACAGTATGGGAATAGCAGCCTTTCAGCGGGCGATTTCAATGTAGCTGCGGTAAAACTCGAATATCTGTTCTAAGAGGTTAACTTATTTCAGGCAACACCTCTGTTTTCAGAGGTGTTGCCTTTTTTATTTGATTTTTTATAAATAGTTTTGTAACCTTTTTTTAAAGGAGATTTTATGAAGTTAAGGTGTGCAATCTTTAACAATATGAACTCCGGAAAAAATAAGCGTTATAAATACAATAAAGACAAATTCCTGTCCTTTATTCCCGCTGCAAGCGATACTACCTGCAAGATTATCGATGTCTATTCGCTATCGGACCTGCCGTCCGCACTACACCTCATAAAGGAAGAAGGGGTAAACCTTTTGATGATCAATGGAGGAGACGGGACGTTACAGAGGCTCGTTACCGAGTTGATAAAAAATCTGCCTGAAAAAGACCTGCCGATCATCGTCCCCCTGCGGGGCGGCACTTCAAACATGATTGCCGGCAACATGGGGGTCAGGAAAAATCCGCTCGATGCGGTCAGAATACTTATGCATTACCTGGATGCTTACGGCAAAGAAGAAGAGACCATGCAGCTCCTGCCGGTAATGCCGCTAAAAATTACGGATAAAAGCAACGGGATTAAGTACGGTTTTGCCTTTACCAATGGAATCGTATATAAGATTCAGGATCTTTTTACAAAGCAGGAAAACCCTACCTTCAGCACGGTTGTCAACCTGATTACGACAACGATCGGCGGCTATATGATAGGGAATCCGAGGATAAGAAAATACTACAGCAAGTTCAATGCGGACATTTACATAGACGGGAAGAAGTATCCCGAAGAAAAGTACCTTATGACGATTGCCGGAGTATTCCAGAGGCTTTTGTTATGGTTCCGGCCATTTTACAGCCCTGATACGAAAGGTGTTAACAGTTTTTATTTTCTGGCGGCAGCTTCAGACCCATGGGTCGTCATAAGAAATCTGAGGGCGTTCTCAACAGGCAAACAGATCCCTCCGAGGGCATTCAACGGAACGGCAAGGCAAGTACAGATAAAAGCAGAATGCGGGTATGCCCTCGATGGAGAACTTACAAGAGACAAGTACACGGACATTACCATCGAACAAGGACCGGTGTTCAATTTTCTCGTGGTCCCCGAGGCGATAAGGACATCGTACGGTATTACCTACAGGTCGTATATCAATCCATTGCATATAGCGTCCGTTCATAAACCGGACCGCAATTCCGCATTATAAAAAAAAGCGGGGAACCTCCGCCCCTACCTTCGCGTGGTCCTACTTCACCTGCCAGTGTTTTGAGAAAAAAGAAAGAAGGAACGGGGTAATGATAGTCGTAACAATGACCATAAAGATGATCATGGCGTATGCACTGCCGGTTATAGCACCCATGTTCAGTCCTATGAGTGCAACGATCATACCCACCTCACCCCTCGGAATCATGCCCAGCCCCACAAAGTTCATGACGCGGGACCCGTATCGTGCGGCGCCTGCCCCGCATCCGATGTATTTACTGACAATGGCTATAAGACTGTAGATAACGGCTACGAATAAAATATCGGATCTGATAAGCAGCTCCGGCTGGATCTTCATACCTATCATAACGAAAAAGAATGGGACCAGAAATTCATAGATCGAATCAAACATATCGGACAGGTGCTGGTCCTCGAGTTCTGCCATCAGGAGTCCTGCAAAGAAAGCGCCGACAATGCTTGCCATACCGATAGAAGATGTCAGATACGCAAGGCCAAGGAGAAATGTCAAACTCAGGATAAATTCATTTTTCTCGACCTTCATTTTTTCAAGTCTTGACTTCAGTATTTTTACAGAACGGCTCCCTATGAGAAAGACGCCCGCTATAAAAAGGACTGAGACGACAAACAGGGAAATGAGTTTGTAACTATTGACCATGCCGTTTGTCTCACCGGTCACCGCGGCAAGGACAAGAAGTCCGAGGATGTCATCGGCAACAGCGGCACCAAGTATAATCTTTGCCGATACCGTATGTTCAAGCTTCATGTCTTTCAATACCCGCGCCGTGATGCCGACTGATGTTGCGACAAGTGCTGTCGCAACAAAAAGAGCTTCAATGCCTCTGTGCCCTGTATGGATGATGAAGAAATAGCCAAGTACCATGGGCAGGGCAACACCCAGGACAGCGACGACCGTTGCATCGATGCCGATCTTCAAAATTTCTTTTAATCTCGTATGGAGACCGACCACGAACAGGAGCATCATTGCCCCGAGTTCTGAAAATGCATCGAGGACAGGCGTTTCTTTTATAAGATGCAGGCCTCCGGCGCCTATGATAAACCCGGCAAAGATCTCCCCTATCATCGGCGGCAGGTGGATCTTCTGAAAGAGGTAATTGAAGAGCTTGGCACTTACAAAGATTAAAAAAAATGCAAAGAGTATGCCTGTATGTTCCATTATTCCACAGTAACGCTCTTGGCGAGGTTTTTAGGCTGGTCTACATCGGTACCGTTCAGCACGGCGATATGATACGCAAACAATTGGAGAGGCACTATGGTCAGGATCGGTGTAAACATCTCATCGATTACAGGGATAAGGAAGGATGCATCCGAAAGCTTTTGGATCCCTTTGCCGTCGGTATTGGTGATGCTTATGATCTTTCCATCCCTTGCCTTTACCTCTTCAATGTTGTTTTTGATCTTTTCATAAACCCTGCCCTGCACGGCAACGAACAGCACAGGCATCTGCGGGCTTACCAGCGCAATAGGTCCGTGCTTGATCTCTCCGGCAGGGTAGCCTTCCGCATGTATGTAAGATATCTCCTTGAGCTTCAATGCGCCTTCAAGGGCAACAGGATAGCTAATGCCCCTTCCAAGGTAAAGGAAATCAGAGTACTTCGCATACTCTTTTGCGACAGCGACGATCAAGTCCTCCTGCTTGAGGATGCCGTCAAGCAGGGAGGGAAGCTCGATCAGTGTATCTATATAATGGATGGACTGTTGTTTTGAAATCCTGTTCAACCTTCTGCCTATGTGGACAGCCAGGAGGTAGATGGCCATGAGTTGCGAGGTAAAAGCCTTTGTTGAAGCAACGCTTATCTCAGGCCCCGCGTGGGTGTAAAGGACATGGTCCGATTCCCTTGCAATGGTACTGTCTATGACATTACAGATGCTCAGTACCGTACTGCCGTGTTTGCGCGCAAGCCTTATAGCGGCAAGGGTGTCTGCCGTTTCACCGGATTGAGATATGGCAATGGTCAGTGTTTCACTGCTTACAAGGGGCGTTTTGTATCTGAATTCCGACGCAACATCCACATCGACCGGTATGCCTGCCATTTCCTCTATAATATATTTGCCGGTAAGCCCTGCATGATATGATGTTCCGCACGCCACGAAATTTATTCTTTTTAATGAATCGAAGAATTTTTCCTTCATGCCGATCTCCGTGAGGTTTGTACTCTTTGTATCAAACAGGATACGGTCCCTCATGGTGTCTGTTATTGCCTGCGGCTGTTCAAAGATTTCCTTCTGCATAAAATGCTTGTATCCGCCCTTTTCCGCCATTGCAGGACTTATATCAAAGTGCTTCGGTTTTGCGGACAGTTTTTTGCCCGAAAAATCCATAAGCCTGACATCCGATGCCGTTATGACTGCTATGTTGTTGTCGTTCAAGAACAGCATCTCGTTCGTGTAGGGAAGAATCGCAGGCATGTCCGAAGCAAAGATATTCTCGTTGTTGCCGAAACCAAGGACAAGGGGGCTTGCCTCCCTGACCGCAATGAGCCTGTCCGGAGCTTTCGTGTACATGATGCCGAGCGCGAATGACCCTTTGAGCTGCTGAACGGAGGACAGCACCGCCTGCTCAAAAGATTCGCCCGATTTTATATGGTCCTCTATCAAGTGTGCAATGATCTCCGTATCGGTTTCCGATTTGAAATGATGCCCTTTCCCTTTCAGCTCCGCTTTCAGTTCCGTGTAGTTTTCAATGATGCCGTTATGCACGACGACAATATCACCAGCTCTGTGAGGATGTGCGTTTTCGTCGGACGGCTTGCCGTGCGTTGCCCATCGGGTATGCCCGAGTCCTGTCGTTCCATTGATTGTTTCGTGCCCGACAAGCTCCACCAGGTCCTTTATCTTGCCCTTTTTTCTCCTGAGATTGAGTCCTGTATCCGTAAGGATTGCGACCCCGGAAGAATCGTATCCCCTGTATTCAAGCCTTTTCAGGCCATCGAGTATAATGGGGAGCGCATGTCTTTTGCCTGTATATCCGACAATCCCGCACATTATTTGCTCCCGAGCTTGCTTCTTCTCTTCATTGCATATCCCTCTATGTTTCTCTGCTCCGAGCGTTCTATGCCGAGTGCGTCATGCGGCACATCTTTTGTAATAGCCGATGCAGCGCCGACGATCGCACCCCTGCCGATACGCACCGGTGCGACAAGAGCGGTATTACTGCCTATAAAAGCCTCGTCTTCGATAACCGTTGGGTTCTTTTTAAATCCGTCGTAATTGCAGGTGATTGTTCCTGCACCGATGTTAACCCTGCTGCCGATGGTTGCATCTCCGATGTAGGAAAGATGATTTACCTTGGTCCCTTTGCCCAGGGATGATTTCTTTATTTCGACAAAATTACCTACATGGACATTATCATCGACCACGGTTTCAGGTCTGATCCTCGCAAAAGGACCTATGACAGCGTCCCTGCCTACGATACTCTGTTCTATGATGGAATAGGGCTTAATCTCCACGCCGTCGTTTATCTTGGAATCCTTGATAACAGTACCGTTCCATATGATGCACCTGCTGCCGATTTTCGTCCCGTTCATGATAAAGCTGTTTGGATATACGATGCTGTCCTTGCCTATTGCAACATCATGCTCGATGTAGGTGTTGTCAGGGTCGTATATGGTGACTCCGTTTGCCATGAGCCTGTTCACCTTTTTTTGATTGAGTATTTTCTCCGCATATGCAAGTGATCTCCGGTCATTTATTCCAATGACCTGCTCCGCGTTGTCCGTATGATAATTGACGACCTTTTTTTTCATTGACTGAATGAGTCCCACGATATCCGTAAGGTAGTATTCATCCGTTACCACGGACGGCTTTACCCGCTTTATTGCCTTATCCAGAAGTTTGCACGATACAAGGTAGATGCCTGCGTTGATCTCTTTTATCTTTTTTATCTTTTCATCCGCGTCCCTTTCCTCTAAAATAGTGAATTTTCCCGCCTTCTTTACAACCCTGCCATAGCCCGACGGATTCTCCAAAGTAGCGGTCACGAAACCGAGAGACGCCTTTGATTTTTTATACTGTCCGTAAAAATCTTCCATGAGCGCATGACTCAGGAGCGGGACATCGCCATTCAGGATAAGCACATCACCGTCCAGATCGGTCAGTTCGTCAATGGCTGTCTTGACGGCATCGGCAGTGCCGAGCTGCTTGATCTGGTGTGCAAAAATGGCATCTTCGTACCGCTTGGATATGTAACCCATTATGATATCCTTTCCTATGCCGACGACCACTATGATCTTATCGGAATGGAGGTCTATGGCGCGCCTCAATACATACTCTATCATCGGCAGTCCCCCTATGGGGTGAAAGACCTTCGGTATGTCGGATTTCATCCTCTTACCCTCTCCCGCAGCGAGTATAATAGTATAAAGCTTCGTGTCCATGCTCGTCCCTCCTCTTAATGTTTCATGAGTAATGTTAATATGGCTTTCTGTGTGTGCAGCCTGTTCTCCGCTTGATCAAATACGACGGAATGCTTGCCATCGAGCACTTCTGAGGTTATCTCTTCGCCCCTGTGCGCCGGCAGGCAGTGCATAACGATTACATCCGGTCTGGCATGTTTCACCAGTGACTGGTTGATCTGAAACCCGTTTAATTGTTTCAGCTTTGCCTCCCGTATGCCCTCCTGTCCCATGCTTACCCATACGTCCGTATAAATGACATCCGCATCCCGGACAGCCTCATCAGGATCATGGTACAATTCTATTTTCCCGCGGTTCAAAGAAAAAGCCTTCTTCAAGAGTGCTTCCGGCGGTTTGTACAGGACGGGTGTTGCAACCTTAAGGTGCAAACCAAGGACACCTGCCGCCTCAATCCATGAATTCAGAACATTGTTTCCGTCACCCACATACGCATAGGTAAGTTTTTTGTAGTCGTGCTTTTTCTCATACACGGTAAACAGATCACTCAGGATCTGACACGGATGTGAAAGGTCGGATAGTCCGTTGATGACAGGGACCGAGGCATGTTTTGCAAGCCGCACAATAGTGTCATGCGCAAAAGTCCTCATCATGATGCCGTTCACATACCGTGACAATGTTCTTGCCGTATCTTCGATCGTCTCTCCCCGGTCAAGCTGCAGGTCCTTCGAATTCAGATAGATGGCCATTCCTCCGAGCTGATACATTCCCACTTCGAACGAAACCCTTGTCCTTGTGGATGATTTTTCGAATATCATGGCAAGTGTCTTGCCTTTCAGCGGCTGGCTGTGAGTCTTATTCTTTTTTAATCTTTCCGTTTCTTTTATCAGACCATCGATTTCTTTTTCTTCCAAATCAAATATGCTGATCAGATCCCTTTTCGTCATAGGCTCCTCTTCTTTCAATATTCGTCAATGCCTGGCAATAATACGCTTTACTACATCCTCAAATATATCTATGCCCCTGTTCAACTCGTTCATGGTTATGACAAGCGGCGGCAGGAACCTGATAATCGTTCCATTGGTAATATTTACGATCAATCCGTTTTCCAGGCATCGTTCATAAATCCCCGACGCAAGCGTATCACGGTAGAATTCTATGCCTATGATGAGCCCCATACCCCGCACGTCTTTTATTACGGTCCCGTGCTGATTTTTGAGTTCAGAGAGGCGTTTCAGTGCGGCTGTGCCGAGGCTTTTCGCATGGTCAGGCAGTTTGTGCCGGACAATGTAGTTTAACGCTGCTATGCCCGCAGCAGCAGTAAGGGGCGCGCCGCCAAACGTTGTCCCATGTGTCCCGTAATCAAAAAAAGTGCTCACCCGTTTGTCTGCAAGTACAGCCCCCATCGGCATGCCTCCCGCTATGGATTTTGCGATGGTGACGATATCGGGTTTTATTTTATAATTTTCATAAGCAAACAGCCTGCCGGTCCTGCCGAGCCCTACCTGCACCTCGTCGAGTATGAAAAGAATATCTTTTTTCTTTGTCTGCTCTCTTATGAATCTCATGTATTCCTGTGATGCCGGATAAACACCGCCCTCGCCCTGCACCGGTTCGAGTATGACGGCACATACGTCATCACCGAGTGCTGCATTCATATCATCGGTGTCGTTGAACCGGACATGCCTGAACCCGGGTACCATGGGCTCGAAACCGGCCTGATATTTTTTTTGTCCGGTAGCCGAGAGGGCACCGTAGGTCCTTCCATGGAAGGAATTGTGTGCACTGACGACGACATACCTGCCCTGCCCGTATGTTTTGTACGAGTAGAGCCGTGACATCTTGATTGCAGTCTCATTCGCCTCTGCGCCGCTGTTGCAGAAAAACACCTGATCTGCAAACGAAGCTTTTACGAGCATGCCCGCAAGTTCTGCCTGGGGCATGGTATAAAAATCGTTCGTTACCAGAATAAGTTTTTTTGCCTGTGCTGTTATTGCTTTGATTACATCAGGGTTTGAATAACCTGTATTCGCTGCGCCCCGTGCACCGAGAAAATCAATGTACTTCTTACCATTGCTGTCCCACAGGTAGATGCCTTTGCCCTTTGTTATGACCAGGGGCATCCTCTTATAGGTATGGGTGATGAAGTCGTCGGTAAGCTTCATAGTTTTATTTTTTATCATCTGCAAACCACCTCTTCCAGTCTTCTATTCAAGTCTATAGTTTAATCCATAGAATTAAAAAATATACTACCTTAATATACATTTTTCTCTTTATATTCAACACTTATTTGTAACGCGGCGGTTACCGGACAACGCTCTGCATATCCCGCCTGTCCGTGCCGTCCGGTCGCTGTTGATTTTGCACGTATCTTTGTTGCAAGCGTGCAAAGATTTATGTACTATAGTGCTTTAGAGAATGGCTATGGAAACTATAGAAAAACTTAAGATCCTTTCAGAGGATGCACGATATGATCTTGCATGTGCATGTGCGACAGGCAAGGATGAACACAGGAAAAGGGGAGATGGGGGAAAATGGCTTTATCCTGTGGTACTCCCGAACGGCGGATATTCCGTACTTTTGAAAACACTGCTTTCCAATGCATGCTCGAATGACTGCAAATACTGTCCCCTGAGATCGGACACGAACATCAACCGCTGCACGCTCAGGTCTGAAGAAGCGGCACATATATTCATGGAATACGAGAGACAGAAAAAGGTGTTCGGACTGTTCCTGAGCTCCGGTATAATCAACAACCCGGATTATACGATGGACAGGATCAATTCCGTTGCCCGTATCCTCAGATATAAAAACAACTACAAGGGGTATATTCATCTGAAGATTATACCCGGTGCCTCCGATGCAGCTATCGAGGATTCTATCTCTCTTGCAACTGCCGTATCGCTGAACATAGAGACCGCGGGCAGCAAACACTTCCAGGTACTTTCCGACAGAAAAGACTACATGAATGACATCATCCGTCCGATAAGACTCATGAGCAGGCTCACCTCAAAGGGGGGCAGGTTTTCAAGGGTCAAATGCACGACCCAGTTCATCGTCGGCGCATCTGACGAGAAAGACTCCGAGATTATTGATTATATGTTCGGTCTCTACGACAGGCTCAATTTCAAGAGGGTGTATTTTTCCGCATATCAGAGAGGACTCGGAGCCGCGACTATCCCGGGAGAGCGGAAATTTATGCTCAGTCCGGATCAAAACTTTGTCCGCGAGCACCGGTTGTATCAGGTGGATTTTCTCATCCGTAAATACGGATTTAACAGTGATGACATTATTCTGGACGGCTCCGGCAATCTAAGTCTCGATAAAGACCCGAAAGATGAATGGGCGCGCCGGCATCCGGAATTTTACCCTGTTGAAATCAATACCGCGGACAAAGAAGCGCTGCTCAGGGTGCCAGGTTTGGGACCAATGACCGTACAAACAATTCTCAAAACACGCAAATCAGGTAGAATAAAAAGCCTCGAATACGTCGGTGTAAAAGGGAAAAGGCTTGAAAAAGCAACGCAGTACGTGATTTTCGGGTAAAACTAAAAATTCCAATAGTTCAGGTCAGATTCTTATTGGGCACGCTTTTTGTCCGATAAATTTCCGAGCTCGTACATAGCTATCCCCGCCGATACCGACGCATTTAAGGAATCCGGATGCCCGTTCATGGTTATTGAAACAACATAATCGCACACATCGATTACAGGCTTCCTGATGCCGCTGCCTTCACTCCCGACAATAAGCACCATGCCCTGTCCCGTATTTACATCGTTGAACCGGGAATTTCCCTGCATATCGAGCCCGACTGCCGTCAACCCGTTTTCCTTGAGCGATTCGATCTCGGAGCGGAGGTTTGCTGCCAGAGCTATATGCATATATTCCGTCGCTCCGCTGGATGCCTTTACAACCGCAGGCGTTATGTCTGCAGATCGTCTCTTCGTGAGAATTATCCCGTGGAAGCCAAGGCATGAGGCAGTTCTAATGATTGCGCCTGTATTGTGCGGGTCCTGCATCTCATCGAGCGCAATGATGAATGGTTTCTTATTCTGGTTTTCCGCTCTATCGAGCATGGGTTGTATGTCCGAGTAAGGGTAAGGTCCGAATACTCCGGCAACGCCCTGATGACTGTCTGTTGCGCTCAGCTTAAAAAGCTCCTGTCTCGGCACAACAGCAATCGGTATGTTCAGCTCTTTTGCAAAATGTATGAATACATCCTGATATTTGTCGTGCCTGGTATCCGACAGGAAGAGTCTGACTGCCTTTCTCTTTCCTGCCCTTAATGCCTCCAGTACCGGGTTGATACCGTAGAGTACGTCGGTTTTGAGTTCATACGTCATGAAGTATGATCCATCCTTAGTAAGGGCTGGTGGCCTAAGCAACATCTGAATACGGAATGTCTTTCCTTATTCGTCATTGCGTGCTGTGACACGGAATCCAGTCTGTTTTTTTCTGGATTCCCGTTTGCACGGGAATGACATGCAAAATTAGCCATGCGTCTCACCTGTCAAATTCACTGCTAAATTCCTTATTTGCGAGGATGGCGTATTGATTATGGAAAGGCATAGATTTTTTGCAACATCGGTATCAAGATAGATGAGCCCCGCACGCTTGCCTTTTTCTATGCTCCCGAGTTTGTCCTCTATAAACAATGCCTTTGCCCCTCCAATGGTTGCGGCGTTTAAGATGAATGATTCGGTCTTTGATTTCAGGATTGGTCTTGAAATAAGGTATAAAAACCTGATCTCGTCCATCATATCAAGAGAATAATTACTGCTCAGGCCGTCTGTGCCGATCCCGAGCCTCGGATAATTGTGGAGCAGTCCTACATCAGGCATGCCTACACCAAGGTAAGCATTGCTCCTCGGACACAGCACGATACCGGCATTATGGGACGAGGCAAGCTCGACATCCTGCTTGTCGACATGGACACAATGAACAAGCGTTGCTTTTTTATTTAAGAATCCGAGTTTATAGAGGTAATCGACAGGCGACCTGCTGCCGTTCATCAAAGGCTTCCTCCTTATGAGCGGACCGAGCCTTTTCTCGAAATAATTCTTTTTTCCTGTGACCAGCAAGGTCTCATCCATGCTTTCTGCTATGTGTGTGCCGGAGGCTTCGAACCTGTCCGATGCCTCTGTGTATGCCTCCGATGCAGTCGAGTAAGGAGCATGGAGAAACGGTCTTTCTTCCATGGATGTACCGTTTGTATAACTGGTTTCCGTAAGCTTACGCACAGAGAGGACCTCTTTAAAAAGTACCGTGTACAACGGCGAACCGAGCAGGTGTTCTTTATCTATACCGAAGGTTGATATCTCTCCAATGCCGGCCACACCCGATTTTATAAGTGCATGTATTCCCTGCAGGACGCCTTCACCGGCTTTTTTTCTTGAAAACGTAAACCTCTTTTTCATGATCTCGAATATCCATGCAGGGAAATCGTCTCTTGGATCGAGCTGTGCCTGCATTTTACCAAGTTCGAGATGGACGTGTCCGTTTATAAAACCCGGCATCAGTATGCCCCTGCCGAGCTCCATAACGTCGGATTTGTAAAGTCTCGACAGGTGGTTCAGCCTGCCGGCATCCCTGATGATGCCGTCTTTGATATACACAGCCCCATCCTCGATGGCAGGGGAGGTTACGGGAAATACGTGTTTTGCTGAAAGAATGATGTTGTTGTAATTTTTGTCCATAATTTATTCAATTCTAACACAGCATGGTTTCAAGTTCAATAAACTGTCATCAGGTATTTATTCCGATTCAATAAATATTGAATTATATACAGGGAAGGATTATCCTTAACTTATGAGAAAACAACTTATAGTACTTATGGGTGCATTCATAATGGCCGGTTGTGCGCACATGCCTGAAAAGCCTGTTTCCCTGTATAGCGCAAATAAAAATCCTGGAGCATACAATTGCCCGGAGACGTCGACCTGCGCAGAAACATATTTCATGATGTCAGAGCTGAAGCTCAGCAACGGGGATGTCGACGGTGCTGTTGCAGACATTAAAAAATCATTGACTTACGATCAATCGTCGCCTTACTTGCACTTGATCCTCGCAAAACTCTATGACCAGCAGCAGAAATACGAAGACGCACTTGCAGAGATCGATCGGGCTTTAAAGATAGAACCGAACTATATACCCGCCTTATATGCAGAGGCCGATATATATTCGAACTTCGGCAAGACCGGGCAGTCAATCGAAACATTGAAGCGGATAGTGACCCTCTCACCCGATTCCGAGGATGCATACATAGCGCTCGCACTTACCCAGTATCATGCAGATAAAACGAAAGATGCGCAGGCGACGCTGAACGAGATGATTGTTCATGTTCCTTCATCCCCTTATCCGTACTATTATCTTGCCAAGATTGCCGTAGACCGGAAGAAATATAAAGAAGCTATCGGGTTTTACAATAACGCGATCAAAGTCTCTCCTGATTTTTACACCGCACTGTATGAAGAAGCCGATGTGTATGCCTACATAAAAGAGTACGATAAAGCCGTAGGGATCTACGACAGCATACTTCAGAATGATCCGGAGCAGTATGGTCTGTATGAGAAGATAGGAGACATATATCTGACTGCGAAGAAATATACGGACGCACTGAAGAGCTATAAAAAGGCGGAAGCATCCATACCTTCTTTGGTCCTCCAGTTAAAGATCGGCATGCTCTACGTCGAAATGAAGCAGTACGGACCTGCCGGGGATGTGTTTAAAAAAATAATTGCTTCAAACCCGTCATTCTACAGGGCGTATTATTATTACGGTATATTGCTCTCCGAGAACAAAAAAGACGGCCAGGCCATCGAGATCCTGAAAAAGATACCGTCAGACAATGAATTCTATCCGGATGCAGTGATACAGATAGCAATCATTTACAATAATCAAAAAAATACCATGCAGGCAGAGGAAACATTGATGCCTGTGTTAGAGACAAAACCGACCGTCGACATGTATAACCTCTACGCATCGCTTTTTGCCCAGGATAAGGATTATAAACAGGCTATCGATGTGTTGCATAAAGCATTGAATAAATTTACGGACAGCCAGGCAACCATGTACCATCTCGGTGTCATCTATGATCAGTCCGGAGACACGAAAAATGCTCTCGAGGTGATGGAGCAGATCTTAAAGCTCAATCAGAAAAATGCGGATGCCCTTAACTACATCGGTTATACGTACGCAGACAAGGGCACGAAACTCGATACTGCAGAAACCATGATCAAAGATGCGTTGAAGATAAGGCCGAAGGATGGTTTTATAACAGACAGTCTTGGCTGGGTATATTACAAAAAAGGACTTTTGAAAGAAGCTATCGTGACGCTGAGAAAAGCGGCGAAACTCTCAAAAGACGATCCGCAGATACTGGAGCATCTCGGCGATGCTTATCTCAAGGCAGGGAACAAGGCATCTGCAATCAAAACATATAAAATGGCTCTCGGCAGTAAACAGCTTACGGACGGGAAACTCAAAAAGAAATTGCACGGAAAGTTGCTGAAGCTCGGTGCGAAATAAGATCGACGCCCGCATGTATTTAGAAGTAAGAAAGCCGGAACAGGCAGGCAAGCTTCCTTATTATATTCTCAGGGCCCTCGCAGGTGCGTTTGTGTTCATCGCAGGGTGTACTTATACCACGAAAAATAACTCCTCCAGCAACATTCAGGACCTTATGAATAGTATGTCTCAAAAGAACCATGCGGTAAACAGTATGAAAGCCCTTGCTTCCGTGAGCATGAGGTTCAACGGCAGCAACGGTGTATTTCCTGAAGCAATCGTAATAAACAAGGATGCCATGCGCCTCGAAACGCTGAACATATTCTATCAGCCCATGCTTGTTATTATCTATAATAGTGCGGTAGCAGTTCTGGATACGGACACCGGTAAATGTAGTATTTCGAACATGGCAGAGACCCTTGCGGGATTTACTCACATAGACGTCCCGCCGGATGAATTCGAAAAACTTATCACAGGCAGGCTGCCCGGTGACGCGGACAGAAGCAGCGGTTCCGGCGGCGGGTTCGTCCTATCGGGCAAGAGAAACAATTCATCGTGGAGAGCATCGGTCGACCATAAGTTACTTGTCAGGGTGACGCATATTGAACAGAAGAACGGTATTCAGGCAAGATGTGAATACAGCGACTATGCGGAAATTGACGGAGTGAATTTACCCCTTCGTGTAAGGTGCAGATGGGAGGACAACAGGCTGGACATCCATTATGAGCATGTGAAAATAAATGTGCCTGTCGATCCATCGTTGATGGATACGCAAAAATTGTGCGGTAATGAATAGACTTCCCTGTCACATCTCCGGGATTATCCTCTTTCTCTTTGTATTTCTTCTTGCATTCACCGGATGCAATTTCAGAAAATTCGAGAGCCTGCCTAAAAACATGCTCGTTACTGCAGTAGTCTCTGATCCCAAAACATTCAATCCGATCCTTGCGAACGAGACAAGCTCCACGGACGTGCTCGACCCCGTGTTTGCAGGACTGACACGACTTAACCCGTATACGTTCCGGGTAGAGCCGGCACTTGCCCGGTCGTGGACAATAAGCACGAATAAAAAGATTATAACGATGGATCTCAGGAGGGACGTATACTTCAGCGATGGAAAGCCGTTCTCAGCCGATGACGTTGTATTTACCTTCAAGCTCATCTACTCCCCGGCAGTATTGTCCTCATTTCGCGATCTATTCACCATCAACGGCAGGCAGATAAAGGTAGAAAAAGTTGATGACCATACGGTAAGGTTTATTCTACCAGTGCCGTTTTACCCGTTTTTAGAGTCATTGGGCATACCTGTCCTCCCGGCGCATGCACTGAACAAACCGTTCATAAACAAGGTGTTTGATAAGACATGGAACATAATTACACCTCCCCGCGACATTATTGGTCTTGGTCCGTATGTTATGACGAACTATGTTCCGAGCCAGTACATACTCATGAAAGCAAATCCGTATTATTATGAAAAAGACGATAAGCATGCAGAACTTCCTTATATCAAAAGCCGTGCAATGCTCATAGTTCAGAATCAGGATGCGCAGTATGTCAAATTCATTTCCGGAGAAACAGACATATACAATCCGAGACCCCAGGAGGTCGCATCCCTCGAGTCCATGAGTAAAAAAAGGAATTTTATCATAAAGAATATAGGGCTCGATACGGGAATAATGTTCGTGTCCTTCAACAGAAACCCGCGGCATTATACAAAGAACGGACAAGTAAATCCAAAGTACCGGTGGTTCACGACCCCCGGTTTTCTTCAAGCAGTCGCCCATAGTATCGATAAGCAGGCAATCATTGACGATGTGTACAGAGGCTATGGCGAGCCTGCGGTGTCCTTTATTCCCCGTAACGTGCCGGTATATCACCTCAGTATGCCCGACTACACCTATAATCTTGCCGAGGCAAGGGCGCTGCTGAAGGGTGGAGGTTTTTACTGGAAGGATGGTAAATTATACGATGATCTCAATAACAGGGTTGAGTTCGACTTTTTTACAAATTCAGGTAATGAACAGAGGGAACGTATCGCATCCATCATACTTTCCGATCTGACTAAACTCGGCATGAAAGTGAATTACAAGCCGCTGGACTTTAATACGCTTGTCGAAAAACTTACGTCAAACTTTGACTGGGACTGTATGCTCATCGCACTCACCGGAGGATATGAGCCTCATAACGGTGCAAATGTCCTGTTATCGAGCGGCATGCTGCATCTGTGGGACCCTAAGGAAACGACGCCGGCAACAAGATGGGAGGCAGAGATAGACAGGCTGATGATAAAAGGTGCCGAAGAATACAATATAGAAAAAAGAGCAGCATATTATAAAAAGGTACAAAAAATTCTCCACGATGAATTGCCGCTCATACCGATCGTAAGGCAGGAAGACTTTGTAGCTTATTCGGACAGGCTTGAGAATTACAGACCCACGGTGTTCGGCAATTACAGACCCGAGATGATGAGGTTGAAACAATGATAAGGCTTTATGATTCACATGCGCATTTGAATTTTAAGGATTATGATAAGGACAGGGAAAATGTTATTCAGCGTGCATTCGATGCAGGTGTCGAGTTCATAATAAACATAGGTTCCGGTACGGGCATAAAAGGCAATTACGAAGCACTGGACATTGCCAATACGCACGAGAACATATATGCGACAGCCGGGCTCCACCCTCACGAGGCGTCCCTGTTCAACGAGCAGACGCTCTCAGAGATTGAAGGCATAGCGGACAACCCGAAGGTCATTGCAATAGGCGAGGTCGGCCTCGATTATCACTACATGCATTCGCCGAAAGAAGCGCAGGTACGGGCTTTTGAAGCGTTTATCCGGCTTGCAAGAAAAAAACGTCTGCCGCTCGTTATCCACAGCAGGGACGCAAACCAAGAGGTTATGGATATGCTGAAGCGGGAAAGGGCAGGGGATGTTGCAGGGGTAATTCACAGCTATGGCGGTGATATGGATCAGGCAAAAGAGGCACTTGAGCTCGGCTTCTATCTCTCAATAAACGGTATCATAACCTTCAAGAATGCACAGTCATTAAGGGATGCGGTGGCAGCCTTACCTGTCGAGAGGCTGCTTATAGAAACGGATTCCCCGTTTTTGTCCCCTGTGCCGCACAGGGGGAAACTCAACGAGCCCGCATACACGGCTTATGTTCTTAAGACGATTGCACAGATCAAAAACATTGGAGAAGAACAGCTTTCGGAAATAGTACTCGATAATGCAAAAAAGGCTTTTGGTATTGGTGCAGAACAAACGATAGCCTATGCGCTTCACCACAACCTTTACCTCAACATTACGAACAAGTGCACGAATGCTTGTACGTTCTGTCCGAAGTTCGGCAACGACTATTATGTTACCGATTATGACCTAAAACTGTTTAAAACAGAGCCCTCTTACCAGGAGATCATCGAGGCGATAAAAGACCCATCAAGGTATGAGGAGATCGTGTTTGTCGGTTTCGGCGAGCCGACACAGCGGCTTGATATAGTAATCTCCGCGGCTCAATGGCTTAAGGAACACGGTGCAAGGCTTGTAAGGCTTGACACGGACGGGCTTGGCAATCTGGTTTATAACAGGGATATAACAGGAGAGCTTGCAAAATATGTCGACGCAGTGTCCGTGAGCCTGAATGCACCCGATGCACAGACCTATATAAAGTTGTGTCCTAATTCTTACCGGGAAGCATCTTATAATGCAGTGATTGAGTTTATTAAGATTGCAAAACACAGATTCAAAGAAGTTACTGCGACCATGGTCGAGTTACCCGGCATAGATGTCGATAAGACAAGGGCGGTTGCGCAGGGGCTCGGTGTAGAACTCAGGGTAAGGCAGTACTACAAGAAAAGCCTGCGGTATAAGTCGGATTAAAGCTTATCCTATAGGGGCAATCCTTAATAGAGGACTTCTACAGTGATGTGGAAAAAGTGAGGACTGTTCTTACCTACAACAGGCTCCTCATAGAAAGGGCGTGGTTAAAGCCACGTCCTTTCTCACGGGGTTTACTGATACTCAGCGCTGGAGGAGCTTCCACACGTAGTTGATCGTGTAGCCTCCGAATACAACGCTCGTCAGGTTGATCAGGATCTCGAAAAACATACCTGAATTAATGTTTTTATACATGCCGTTCTCTATATTGTACAGGATGTCCATCAGACCGAGGAACACGAATGTACCGCCGGCAACGATGCCCCACATAACACCTGCTGTGCTTCCGTGGTAAAGGTAATAAGCGGACAGAAAGAATGCAACGCACATCCACAGGTCTGCTGCTATGAAGCTGTGCTGGAACACCATGTAACACTTTTCAGTGGACGATTGCACGCTGTTCGGGACAAACAAGAACAGTAACCAGAACACTATCGTGAATATACCGACAAGTACCTCAAGGACTACGAATACATTTGATACATTACCAATAACCATACAGCCTCCTTAACAAATTATTGGATAAAGCATACCCTATGCAGATAGAGATTAGCAAGGAATTTTGTTCGCTCTTAGAGTTCCCAGTGGATAGAAATAGATGAAGCAGGATGTTATCCCCCTTTGAAAAAAGGGGATACAAGGGGGATTTTGAGGAAAATCTCCCCTCGCCCCTCTTTTCCAAAGAGGGGGTAATCCACGAGAAATTCAGAAGAACCATTTGGTTATGTTTGACACCGTATAATGATAAAAGTATAGTTACTGAATGAAAATATCCGGGAAGAAGAAAAACATGCCCGACGCCCGCGGCTATTTCGGCGAATACGGCGGAAGGTTCGTACCCGAAACGCTTATCCATGCATTACGGGAGCTCGAGAATGGATACAGACGCATAGTGTATACACAATTGTTTCAGAAAGAGCTTCATCAGTATCTTGAGCATTATGTGGGAAGGCCGACACCGCTTTACCTTGCGTCAAGGATGACGGATGACCTTCACGGTGCAAAAATATATTTAAAACGAGAAGACCTTGCCCATACGGGAGCGCACAAGATCAACAACACCATCGCACAGGTTTTGCTTGCAAAAAAACTCGGGAAAAAACGGATAATAGCAGAAACAGGCGCAGGACAGCATGGTGTTGCGACTGCGACTGCAGCAGCCCTTTTCGGGCTCGAGTGTGAGATTTACATGGGAGATCTCGATGTGACAAGACAGGCATTGAATGTCGACCGGATGCGGCTTCTCGGTGCAAGGGTCGTTCCTGTGTATTCGGGCTCCATGACATTGAAAGATGCAATGAATGAGGCGATCCGAGACTGGGTTACAAATGTTGAGACAACGCACTATGTTATAGGCTCTGTTGCAGGCCCGCACCCCTACCCTGAGATAGTCCGGTATTTTCAATCTGTGATCGGCAGCGAGGCAAAAAAGCAGATAGTAAAATTCGAGCACAAATTGCCGGATACGCTGATTGCATGTGTCGGCGGCGGAAGCAATTCAATGGGGCTTTTTTATCCCTTTATAAACTACAAAGACGTTGATCTCATCGGCGTTGAGGCAGGAGGGCTCGGCATTGAAACAGGTAAACACGGAGCATCATTAACAGCAGGTGAAAAGGGTGTGCTCCATGGAGCTATGACAAAGATTTTAATGGATGAAGACGGGCAGATTATCAACCCGCATTCTGTTTCAGCAGGACTCGATTATCCCGGTGTGGGTCCTGAACTCAGCCACCTTAAGGATACGGGCAGGTTAAAAATAGCCACGATAAAAGACGATGAAGCATTGTCAGCGACAGTCTATCTTTCAAGAATGGAGGGCATTATTCCTGCGCTTGAAAGTGCACATGCAATAGCCTTTGCCAGAAAGTATGTGCCGCGTCTCCCGAAGAAATCCATCGTTATCATAAATATTTCGGGCAGGGGAGACAAGGACATGGGCATTATAAGGGAGAACATACGATTAGGGGACCTCAATGACCAGCCGCATTGATCAAACATTTCATGCATTGGCAATCAGGAATGAAAAGGCATTGATTGCTTATATTATGGCCGGAGATCCTTCACTCGAAAAAACGGCACGTTATATTGATGCCTTAATAAAAGGAGGGGCTGATATTATAGAGCTCGGCATGCCGTTTTCAGACCCCATAGCAGACGGACCTGTCATACAGAAAGCTGCGCAGCGCGCATTGGAATCAAAGACAAACATAAAGCTGGTACTGGAGCTGGTCCGCACAATCAGGAAAACATCCGGCCTGCCGGTTATTCTGATGGGATATGTGAATCCCGTGATCAAATATGGTATTGAAAGATTTTTCAAAGATGCAGCGGAAAGCGGTGTTGACGGTATTATACTCCCTGATCTGCCTCTTGAAGAGATCGGAAATGTAAAAGAGTATGCGGATCGATCGGTCGTTGATATTATCCTTCTTGCAGCACCGACCTCGGACAGGAAAAGGCTTTTAGAACTGTCGAGAAACACAAAGGGTTTTCTCTATTATATATCCATGACAGGCGTGACAGGCTCATCGAAAAAGATGGGCACCAAGACATTCGACAGCATTCGATGGATTAAAAAGCATACCAGGAAACCGGTTGCAGTGGGTTTCGGTATCTCTACTCCGGAGCAGGCTAAAATGATAGCGGGTATTGCAGACGGTATCGTCGTCGGCAGTGCATTCGTGAAATTGATAGAAGCACATAAGGACGCGTCGAATGACATTCTTGCCCTCACTCACTCCCTGAAATCTGCGATAACGACATAATCATATAATCAAGGAAGAAGAAAAAGCTGTCCCTCTCTTCGGGAGGCTGTGTCATCTTAGCACTTTTGTCACCCTGAACTTTTTTCAGGGTCTTATGTCTATTAATTTTATGAGATGCTGAAATAAATTCAGCATGACAGCAGGGAACCTTGTTTTATTCGCTTCGGCTCAAACTTTCCCCTCCCTTTTAAATACCGGGGTCAGTCCAGCTTTATCACCCGGTTTTCTATCATAAAGTAGAAGATTTCTTTTGCATATTCGTCAGGGGTCATTTCAAAGCTGTCGAAATCAAACAACGACATCAACACATCTTTCAGTTCTTCGAAACCTTCCGGTCTTTCTTTCTGCAAAGTCTCTACGATGACCCACTCATCGCTCTCCCTCGGAAAGGGATTTTTTATGCACTGTATCGTAAAATGTATGTGCTGGAGTTCACTCTCATCGATACCGAGATCGTCTGCATACTCATCAAGCTCTTCACCGTCATAAAGATCAAAATCATTATCCGCAGTATCGTCTCCATATTTTTTCTTATCCATTGGCAAAAACCTCCTTTATTGCACGGGCGTGCCCGGTAAACAATGTAAGACTCTTATCTACAACAGATGTTTGATTGTAAATGAACAGATGCCAGTAATTTTCTATGAAAGACGCAGGAACATGCAGCTCTTCCGCCCTTTTATTCGCCATCTCTTTCTCATGATGCCAGAATATATCCAGGGAATTTCTCAGGATAGCCGTCAGATTGTCCTTTTCGTTCTGAGGAACGGCCTTTCTTATTGCCCAGATGGCGAATACAAAGGGAAGTCCGGTCCAGTGGTACCACTCCTCTCCAAGATCGTATACATACTCGAAGCCCTTGAACCCGCTGTAGACATTCACCAGAGCGTTGTTGCCGATAAACAAATATGCATCGACTTCCCCGGTGTCCGGCTGATCAAGATAGAGAGCTGATTTTATATTATATCTTTGCTCGAGGATAATCCTGAGAAGTACCTTTGACGTGGAAGTCTGTGATGTTATGCCTATTTTACGGTCGTTGAGGTCTTTCGCAGGCGTCCGGGAAAACAGCGTCACGCTTCCTGCTTTCTCTTTTACCGCAACGCACATGCTGCCCAGAGGTTCATAGCTCTGTTTCAGGTTTAAAAAATCCATGACAGATATAGGCCCCGCATCTATGGCATCCTGTTTGTCCGCAAGTCTTCCGATCTGTCTTGGATAGCCTGTTACAAGTTCGATGGTACGTTCAGCAGAACCATGTTCAAGCGTGTAATAAAAAGGATCGACGTTGATGTACGGCATTCTTGCAAGTTTCATAACACCCACCTATTTATAGACCCTGATAACCTTGTACTTCCCGTCTCTTTGAGCCGGAATATACCCCGTATTCTTTATCATGGATATCATGCTCTCTTTTGTCAAGCCGGCGGGGGTTTGGGCACCTGCGGCATGGGTGACCTTTTCATTACCGATAGTGCCGTCGATATCATCCGCACCAAAATGCAGGGCTATCTGTGTAATGCCTTCTGACATCATGACCCAGTATGCCTTGATATGAGGGAAATTATCTAAATATAATCTCGATAAGGCGATGATCTTCAACTTTCTGATACCGGCCGGAGTGTGCACCCTGTTTTGCAGAGACGTATTTTCCGGGTGGAAGATGAGCGGCACAAATGTCATGAAACCGGATGTGTTATCCTGAAGTGAACGCAATTGTTCAAGATGAAAGATGATATCTTCATCTGTTTCAATATGGCCGTAGAGCATGGTTGCATTCGTTTTAATGCCCAGTGAATGGGCTATTCCGTGTGTCGCGAGCCAATTATCCTTTGACTCTTTACCCTTGAACAACTCCGACCTGATAGCGTCCGACAGCAACTCTGCACCGCCACCGGGCATAGTGTCGAGCCCTGCATCGACGAGTTCATTCAGCACATCCTTAATATCCATGCCGTACAGCTTCACAAAATACCCTATCTCCGTTGCGGTAAATGCCTTTATCGTTATGTCAGGAAAATGCGAACGTATGCTGCTCAACATCGATGTATAATAATCAAACGGCAGATCGGGGTGCAGCCCGCCTACTATATGTACCTCGTCAAGGCCGTCTTTATATTTCGAAAGTTCACTGATAATTTCATCGATCGGCATGGTGTATGCGTCCTTCGCATGTTTGCCTTTTGCGTATGCGCATACCTTACAATGAACGCCGCAGATATTCGTGTAATTGATCTGCTTGTTCACGGTAAAATATACGAGTTTTCCGCTCACCTGTTGCTTCTTATAGTCAGCCATAGCGCCGATCAGATGAATATCGCTGGATTGAAGTAGAATGCGTGCGTCTTCGTTACTGATCCTTTTGCCCGAGACTACTTTCTTCGCAATATTCAGGAGTGAGCGATCGGATGCAGGAACATGCAGTTTCCTCGTTATACTATCAGGCATGCTAATGAACGCTTGTCGTGTCCGACAACTTTAATCCGAATATCCCTATTGTCTCCGGTCTTGCATCCTGTATTAAAAGGCCGAATTCCTTGTGCGGATCTATGGGTTCTTCCATTGAATGGATAGTAATTACATTGTCGCCCTTTTCAAGGGTAAACGGCTTACTTTCCCACCCTATTGCCGGCTGTGCGGTTGCATCAAGATCAATTCGGTTAATGACTTTGCCGTTTACACTGACGTCAAGCATCTTTATCGACTTAAACGGCCTGAGTATTCCAAGAAGGAGTTTCACTGTTCTCTGATGCTGCACACCGGTGATATTTATGGTGCCGTCCTGATCCATCATCCTGAAGATAGCTTTTTCTTTTTCATTGAGCATCGGTTTATACCAGCCGCTTCCGAGCTCTAAAAGCTCTCCGGGGTTTACGGACAGATATGCTCTTGTCAGAACGAAAATGGAAACATACCCATCGTCATACGTCGGCTGTCCGCAGTATGATATTAAAAAAGACCGGAGGGCGCTGTATTCTACCGGATCATAAGCCAGTCTGTTTACTATGATATACCTTACGCCGAGATCCATCAGCGTCCTTACCCCATGATCGGCTAAAACGGTTTTATGAACCGGAATAATATCTCCATAAACGAGAGTAAATGCATCATTGAGTTGTGACAGGAACGGTGTTGTCGTGACAAACGACTGTGCACGGTCCCATCGATAGTCGTAATAGCCCCCTACGAGTGCCTTACCGGTAAATATTTGGTAATACATAGACCTGTATACAAAGGGAATATTGTCCTTATTGCCGAATACCGAACCTGTAGCAGGCAGTTCTATGACAGCCTTCGTGGACATGTCTTTGGCTATTGGCATATAGTATGCAGGCACAGTTGCCTGGACTCCCTTAAACGGATACCCGGGATAATATTCCAAAAGTGCAAGGAATATGAGAGAAAAGACCGTTATATAACTTAATGATCTGATATCCGTTCTCTCGATAATAAGCTTTATACCGAAGCCTGCAATAATGGATGTGCTGAGCAGCAAAAGGGGGATCAAAAGTGCCGGCTGGGTCAGATCTGACAGAAACCGCAGGTTGCTTAAAAGCGTGTACGGGAGCGATACGAAGTGCATCATTCCATAATAAGGGTAAAGCACGGGCCCATTGAATTTCAGGTACGTGCCGAGAGAAAAGATATAAAGCACTCCTGCCAATATGCCCCACCTGATAACCTCTCTCCTTTCATACTTGAAAGCAATTACCAATACAATAAGGAAGAGGGTAACAATGCCTATATTTGAAAAGTATGTCTGATCTTTCGAATAAAAATATAATATATTTTTAAACAGGAAGTTCGACTTGTTCGGTAAAAAATAATCGAGGAAGTTCTGGGTATTGACGAGCAATTGTGTTGTCCCGAGGGCCTTTGCATATTCCGAATGCATGGTGACATCCAATTGCGGTATATAAAAGATAAGAGCTGTCAATGTGACGAACCCGAGCGACAATAACAGGTATAAAATGAAAAAACTGCTCAGAACGGCTTTTCTGTCTTTTAAAAGCCACGAAAATGGGAGATAGGTTATCATAGGCAGGTACGCATAAAAGATATAGCTGGAATTGCTCATTGCGAGGAGCACTGAAGCAGCTATAAACATAATCCCGTTTTTTGTCGTCCGATCGTCTTTTAGTCTGAACATTGTGTACATGACGAGCGGAATGAATTCAACGGACGCATACTGAAGGTTCCCCATCATGGTAGAAAGGAGATAAGGTGAAAAGCCGAACAAAATACCCCCTGCTATGCCTGCAAGCCTCTGTCCGGTCAAATGATGTACAAGCTTATAGGTAAAGTATGTCCCGAGTACGATCGGAAGAAGTGCAAGAAAATTGAACAGGACCGGCAAAGGCAGTATCGGTAAAAAGATGATACCCGCAATTTCATTGAGCGGGGACGACCAGAGGTAGGGAATACCGGTAATAGGATAGAATAGAGTGGTCAATTTTAACGGTGATTGGTGCAGAGATAACAGGGCATGCTCAAACCACCATAAGTCCCATGCATAGAAGTAGGAATCCTTGATGCCGAGAAGTTTTGTGCCGATCTCCACAATGCCGGGATAGGTCACTGCAAAGGTGAGGATCATGATTAACATGAATACGAAAATATTTATTTTTGTCTCTCTTTTCATACGTACTCCTTAGCTCTTAAACTCTTCTGGTTTGTGTGTGTGCCATGATGTTGCCTGTTCATACCCATACGCAGTACTTAGAATGGTCTTTTCATCAAACTGTTTGCCTATCAACTGCATGCCGATGGGCAGGTTGTCCGTGGTAAACCCGCAGGGTATCGATATGCCCGGCAAACCGGCAAGATTGAGCGGTATGGTAAATATATCCGAAAGATACATCTTCAGCGGGTCGTCAAGCTTTGATCCGAGTTTAAACGCCGGTGTCGGGCTTGTCGGGGCGAGAATGACGTCGCATTGTTTGAATGCGTTATTGAAATCTTCCGTTATAAGTCTTCTTACTTTCTGGGATTTTCCATAAAATGCAGAATAATATCCGGCAGAGAGTGCAAAGGTTCCGAGCATGATTCTTCTTTTGACCTCTTTACCAAACCCTTGTGCACGGGTGCTCTTGTACATGTCGATAAGATTCGAACCGGACTCCGATCTATACCCGTATTTTACGCCGTCGTATCTTGCTAAATTCGAGCTTGCCTCTGATGAGGCAAGGATGTAGTACACTGCAACAGCATATTGTGTATGCGGAAGACTTATGTTTACTATCTTTGCACCAAGTTTTTTCATGGTATCTATCGCATTGTTCACGGCTTTTTGTACGTCTGCATCCATACCTTCTATAAAATATTCCCTGGGCACACCGATTCTCACCGCATCGATTCCAGACGATAAAATACCGGTAAACGGCTCGACCGGTACATCTGCCGAGGTTGAATCGAGAGGATCGAACCCCGAAATCGTCTCGAGAAGCAGTGCTGAATCATAGACTGTTTTTGTCAATGTTCCGCCCTGATCGAGAGAAGAGGCAAATGCAATCATGCCGTATCTGCTTACCCTGCCGTACGTTGGTTTTAATCCTGCTATGCCGCACAGTGCGGCTGGCTGCCGTATGGATCCCCCTGTGTCAGTCCCGAGTGCACCATAAGCTATGTCTCCTGCAACTGCACTCGCCGACCCTCCGCTCGAACCGCCCGGCACGGTATCGAGAGACCATGGATTGTGCGCCGGTCCAAAGTAAGACGTTTCGGTCGATGAGCCCATCGCAAACTCGTCCATATTTGTTTTACCGATTATAATTGCCCCTGCTGATTTCAGTTTTTTAATAACCGTTGCATCATAAGGGGGCATGAAATGTTCAAGCATTTTAGATGCGCAGGTCGTCCGCATGCCTTTTGTCGCGAATATATCTTTGACTGCAATAGGTATGCCGCATAGAGGAGGTGCATTACCTTTTTTCATTAATTTATCCGCCTGTTCAGCCTGCACAAAGGCATACTGTTTATCGACGGTAATAAAAGCATTTAATGCCGGATTTAAAGCGTCTATCCTTTTTAAAAGCTGATCCACGGCTTCGGAAGCTGTTGTTTTTCCTGTTCTGTAAAGCTCAGCAAGTTCTTGTATAGTTAATTCATATACCTTCATTACTCTATGACCTTCGGTACGACAAAAAAGCCGTCTCTGGATTTAGGAGCATTGTCAACCGCCGTCTGGTTGGAGAGTCCTCTTTCATCCCGTTCATCTTTTCTTAGCCTCTGATGCCCCGGCAGAGGGCTTGCCATCGGTTCTACCGTGTCAAGCTCGAGCTCATCGATCTGGCTTATGTATTCGAGTATAGCCTGAAATTGAGAACTAAATACCTTTAACTCGTCGTCTGAAAATTCAAGCCTCGCAAGCGCAGCTACTTTTTTTACATCTATGGTAATTTTTTCCTTCATAATTATTCCTTTGTTGATCTTTAACGAATTAAGAGGGGCACGTTTCAACGTGCCCCTCTCTTGCCGTCTTTATTCTTGAATACACCTTTTTAAGGTATTATGGTGATAGGTATTTCCACAGCCATTGTACCACCATTGGCAGAAATATTTGGCGATGTGAGAGACAATTGAAGAAATCCGCTCTGCGCCATATTGTTTGGCAAAAGTGTTGCAGCAACTGAAACGATAAATTGCCCCATATTTTGTGCGCCTGCATCGTAGGATGTCGGGAATACAGTGGCTTGAATCCCTCCTTGAAATGAAGGGGTTATGGTACTGCTCGGTGCCAATATGTTACCGTTTTCATCTCCAAAGTACACGGTAAAAAGAGCACTTGAACCAGTAGGTATCGTTGCTGCCGTCGGCGCGAAAGAAATTACCGGATAGCCTGAATATACGACTATAATGCTGTTCCATACTGCTGTTTGAGAAAACCATTCGCTATTTGTCGGATCTACGGCAGGCGGTGAATATGGTGCGCCTGCATACCTTGGCCAGTACCATTCATTATCAGTTTGCGAGGATACAGTACTTGAAGGATAAGGATTGCCGAAGGTATCTGTAGTAATAGGGTGTACACCGGTTATGGTATTCGTAAAACAACCGCCCCCGCAAGCAGTGCCCGTATTATTGTGATACCATGTAGTATAAGGGTCATAAACACCGTCATCGTTTGCATCTAACCATGGATCGCCCTGATGTATAACAGGTTCTCCGGTCTCATGAATGCCGTCCTGATTAACATCATTGAACCATTCTTCGCCGTACGTGTACGCTATGACCGTATTGTACCCGTTTATGGGAGTATTGAACACATTAACGAATGGTGTTCTCGTATTTATATCCATTGGAATGGAAACAAGACTTTGCTGCGGCAGGACACTGGTATACAATATTGTTGATGCCCGACCCTTTGCCGTGTAGGCAATTGGGTCTATTAAACCACCTCTTGAAGAAAAATATACCGGTGTACCATCAGGAACCGGGTTTGAATATCTGTCTGTTAAATAAACAGAGATATTTGTTGTTAACCCGTATTTCACAAGTCCTTGAATAGACTGTATGGAATCTTCGGCTATGCCAAAGTGAATACCGCCAGAAACGGGGCCCCCGTCAATTACGAGCCATACAGAGTTTATGAATGTCTGACCGCTTATCGTGTATGCCGCAGTTATAAGCGATACACCTGAGTGTGTGCCGCTGCTGAATATAGCAGATGCCGTATTGCTGTTAATCGGTGTATTGAAAGATGTACCAAGAGGAGTACCTGATGGTGAAATAAACTGGCATCCGCCTCCTGGATTATTCTTAATTGTAAAAGTTGCTACTGTTCCGTTAGGTACTGCATTGCCTGCTGCATCGGCTGCGGTAAGTATTAAAGTTGATAAATGGGGTAAAAAGGGCGTTACCCTCAACTCTGTTGAAGTTGCAGTCAGGTTGGATGCTACGAACGTGGTTGATGTCGTCCCTGTCCCGGTCCCGGTTCCTGTTCCTGTGCCAGTTCCCGTACCTGTACCGGAAGAAGTGGAGGTAAATGAGATAAATGTATTTCCGCTGTATCCTCCTACGCTTGCCGTTATCTGCGCCTGTTCAGGCGTCGTAGCGCTCTGGAGGCTTATGGAAGCCTGCCCGCCTGTTGTGGCGATGGTAGCTGATTGACCTATGGAACCGGATGCTCCGGTAAATATGCCATTTGTTGTAACAAAATGCACATCTGAACCATCGGTAATATTTGTTCCGCTCAGTGTCTTGATGGTTGCGGTCAATCCGGTTGTCGTGGAGCCGTCTGCAGGTATTGCAAATTGGGTTGCTGTCAGTGAAATATAATAAGCATTCGAGGTGGTGGAAGTAGTTTTTGTCGTACTACATCCCGACAAGATCATCAGTGGCATTACAAGTGATAACATAAGCGATACCATAAGTATCCGGCATCCTGCTGCTAACTTCTTTATTTTCATATAGCCCTCCCTTTTTCTTTTCTTTACTATATCAAAAAAATTTTTTATTATATAGCATGAATAATAGTAAGATGCAAATGATAAAAAACAGTATAACAAAAATAATGATAATAGTGCTCGACGGAGTCGGGATAGGTGAAGCGCCTGATGCAGATAACTATGGTGATTCGGGCAGCAGCACACTTATCAATACTGCAAAAGCAACAGGCGGACTGCACCTCCCCAACATGTATAAACTGGGGCTTGCAAATATAACTGAATTTCCATTCCAACAGGCAACAGACAGTCCTGACGGCTGTTACGGAAGGGCAATCGAAGTATCAAAAGGCAAGGACACGACCACAGGACACTGGGAGATTATGGGCGTGATAACCGATAAGCCGTTTGCCGTATTTCCGCACGGCTTCCCGGATGCGATGATTTCGGCGTTCGAATCCGGGATCAACAGAAAAGTGCTGGGCAATAAGCCGGCATCCGGCACTGAAATCATAGAAGAACTCGGGGAGCAGCATTTAAAAACAGGTATGCCCATTGTTTATACGTCTGCCGACAGCGTATTCCAGATAGCAGCCCATGAAGAGATTGTTCCGGTGGCGGATCTGTACCGGTGGTGCGAAGCAGCCAGAAAAATAGTAGACCCTTACCATGTCGAAAGGGTCATCGCAAGGCCGTTTGCCGGAAGCAAGGGAAATTTCAAGCGCACAGGCAGAAGAAAGGATTTTTCCGTACCTCCACCGGGAACTACAGTGTTGGATATACTTAAAAATAATGGTCTTGAGGTCGTTGCCATAGGGAAAATAGGGGATATTTTTTCCGGCAGAGGTATAACCCGGGCAATTCATACCGGCACGAACGAAGAAGGCATAGAAGAAACGATAAAGGCCTGCAGGAACATTAAAAATGGTCTTGTTTTTACGAACCTGAATGATTTTGATACCCTTTACGGTCACAGAAATGATCCGCAAGGCTTCAAAAAAGCGCTTGAATATTTTGATGTAAGATTGGCGGATATTATCAATAACATGGATGATAAGACCATGCTCATCATAACCGCCGATCATGGGTGCGATCCAACGACGCCGGGCACGGATCATACAAGAGAAACAATACCGATCCTTGTTTTCATGAACTATATAAAAGGCATGCCCCTCGGTACAAGGCAATGCTTCTGTGATATAGGCAAAACCATTCTGAAGGCGTTTTCCCTCGATGCAGATATAAATGGTGTTGACTTTATTGATTTGATAGTTACAAATAAAGAATGATTGTACTTGACAAGATAAATACTTCTTCTAAAAAGCTCGACGGCTGTGTGCTCACCATAGGCAATTTTGACGGCGTTCACCTCGGACACAAATATATCCTCGAGCAGACGATGTCAAAGGCGAAACTCCTGGGTGCTTTACCGGCTGCAATGACATTTGAGCCACACCCCTATAAATTTTTTAACCCGCATGAAATGAGTTATTTATTGCTGCCTTTCGAGGAGAAGTATGAACTCATAAAAAAGATCGGCGTTGAAACAATCATTGTCGCGGAGTTTACGAGAGATTTTGCAAAGATGTCGCCCCATGAATATGCGAGGAGGATCCTGAAGGAGCTTATAAACCCGTCCACTATTGTTGTCGGAAATAATTTTACTTTCGGCAGGATGGCAAGCGGGGATGTGTCATTATTAAAATCCTTCGGCAAAGAGTATGGATACAATGTCGTGATAGCAGAGCCTTATGTCATTCAGGGGAAAGTGGTGTCGAGCTCAAGGATCAGGCAGCACATAAAATATGGGCAGGTCCGCGATGCTGCAAAATTTCTCGGATATACACCTTATATTAAAGGCGTTGTCGTTACCGGCACACACCGCGGAACAAACATACTTGGCATTCCAACGGCAAATATCGATACACGGTGGGAGCTCCTCCCTCAAAACGGGGTTTACGCTATAAGGGCTTCATTCAACAATGAGCAGCACAATAACAGTCCGCATAATGGTGTTGCGAATATTGGGTTAAACCCGACCTTTGGGGGGCATGAGCTTAAAATAGAGGTACACCTGCTGGATTTTGACAGGAACGTCGTCGGAGAACAGATTCAGGTTGAATTTATACAGAAAATAAGGGACGAGGAAAGATTTTCCACAGCAGAAGAACTGAAACAAAAAATCACCGGGGATATAAAAATCGCAAGGGATATATTATCCGTGGAAACCGGTGCTGCCGGCAGGAGGATAACGGTGTGACAAATATCCTCGGCATTGTCGGCCATCCGTTGGATCACAGTGTATCGGTCCCCATGCATATGTCAGCCATATTCCACCTTGGTATTGATTATGTTTATCTCAGTTTTGATATACTGCCGGAGAACCTGTCGTATGCAGTGACCCGGTTTAAAAAAGAAAATATCAAAGGTTTCAATGTAACGATACCTTACAAAGAGGCCATCATGGCTCACCTTGACAGTATTGACGAAAGAGCGGTCAGCATCGGTGCCGTTAATACGGTCAATAACCAGAACGGGCAATTCAAAGGATATAATACGGACGGCACAGGATACATAAAGTCATTGAAGGAACAAGCGGGGTTTGATCCTTCTGCAAAGCAGGTCCTGCTGATAGGCGCCGGCGGTGCTGCAAAGGCTGTTGCATTTTCTTTGCTGGAGGCAGGCTGCAGAAAACTGATAATAGCCAACAGGACTTTAAAACGTGCCGATGAACTCCTTGAACATCTCGACACTTATTTCCCGGAGGTATCAATGCAGGCACTTCATATTGAAAGGGTTCACGAGTTACACATGAAGGATATAGCTCTCGTCGTTAATACGACATCCGTTGGAATGAAAAACGACGTGCCGGCAGGCTCCATAAGCCATTTCAATGACATCGATTTAACGCGCTTCAGCAAGGATACGGTAATATCCGATATTGTTTACAATCCCATAGAAACACCTCTGCTAAAAATGGCTAAGCAGGCTGGGCTAAAGACACACGGCGGCACCGGCATGCTTGTGTATCAGGGCGCCGAGAGCTTCAAAATCTGGACAGGCATCGAGCCGCCGGTCGATATTATGAGTCAGGCGGTGCTGAAAGCGCTGCAGGAAAAACATTAAACCGGGAAATGAATTGTTGTAGTTGCAGGGGCGTAAAATTTAATGTCCCTGCTTCTTAAACCTCGATATTACCCCGTGAGAAAGCCCCACCATTCATGGTGGGGTTAATTTGATAATTTTTAATTCCTTATAGAAAGGGCGTGGTTTAAAGCCACGTCATTTCTCACGGGGTTTACTGAATTTTGGCGGTTAACATTTTTCATATTCTGTTGCAATGTTTTATAGGTTCATGCTTTAGTATCGTTGGAGCGGGATTACCCCGCCCCTCAGAGAGGAATTATGGCAAAGAAGCTTAGGATACTTGTAGGCAAACCAGGGCTTGACGGTCACGACCGTGGTGCGAGGATCATTGCAAGAATGCTCAGGGATGCGGGGTATGAGGTAATTTATACAGGACTTCACCAGACACCAGAAATGATTGTAGCAACAGCCGTTCAGGAAGATGTCGATGCGATCGGGTTGAGCATACTCTCTGGTGCACACAATACGCTTTTCAAAAAGATTGTTGACCTGCTTCAGGAAAAAGGGCTTAATGACATTACTGTTTTCGGCGGCGGTATCATTCCCGAGGAAGATGCGGCTTACTTAAAAAAGATTGGAGTAAAAGGCATATTTACGCCTGGAACGAGCCTTGAAACAATACTCGATTTTGTGAAGAAAGAAATAAAATCCAGACTATAAATAAGTAGAGAGAAAGGAGAAAACATGAGACCAGTTTATATGGTATCCGGCGGGATAACGAAGTTTGCAAAGGCACGACCGGAAATGACTTTTCAGTTGATGGTGAAAAAGGCTTATGATTATGCGCTGAACGACATAGGGCTTACGCACAGGGAGGCGGTCTCTGCCATTGACGGCACCGTTGCATCCTATTTTTCGGATCACTTCACACGGCAGTTGATGGCCGGAATCATGGTGCAGGATTATTTAGGCCTTGTCCCAAAGCCGGGACACAGGGTCGAAGGCGGCGGTGCAACCGGCGGTATATGCTTTCAGGAAGGATATAAGTCCGTTGCATCCGGCGTTATGGATGTGTGTCTTGCCTTCGGATTTGAAACAATGTCCCATGTAAATACATGGAAGGGAAATGAGTTCATCGCACTGGCATCTGATGTAAATTTTGATTATCCGGTCGGGGGTTTTTATACGGGTTATTATGCAATGATGGTCGTCAGGCACATGAAGGAGTTCGGAACAAAGGTGGAGCAGATGGCAATGGTATCGGTAAAGAACCACATAAATGCTTACCACAATCCTTATGCACAGAAGCGCGAACAGCTTACGATCAAGGATGTACGCAGTGCTCCCATGGTGGCATGGCCCATCACAAGGCTCGATGTATGTGTTATGTCCGATGGAGCCGCTGTTGCATTGCTTGCAAGCGAAGAAGGCGTAAGAAAACTTGAAAAAATATCAGGTACAAAGCTAAACCCGGTAAGAATTTCGGGTGTCGGCAGAGGTACCGATAGTATGAGAATGGCTGACCGGCCGCACGGAAAAGTGATTCTCCTGCCGCATGAATCGCCGAATGACTATAAGCACCTTGATTATCCGGGCATACACTCATTCAGGGCAGGCAGAATGGCAACAAAACTTGCTTATGAAATGGCAAAGATTAAAGACCCGAGGAAGGATATTGATTTTGTTGAACTTCATGATGCTTACACATCTTCAGAAATCCAGACCTATGAAGATATGGGTCTCTGCAAGTACGGGGAAGGCGGTAAATTTGTCGAAGCCGGTAATCCGTTCCTGCCCAACATAGATTATGGTCTCAAATTGAAGAAAAAAGGTACAATCCCGGTGAACCCTTCCGGCGGTTTGATAGCATGCGGGCATCCAGTTGGAGCAACAGGCCTTATGCAGGCAGTGTTTGCATTCTGGCAGATACAGCATTCCATAAAAAAACACTTTGGCAACGACATGCTGCAGGTCAAAGATGCGCAGAGAGGCGCGATACACAGCCACGCAGGAACAGGAACGTATGTAACGGTTTCAATACTGGAAAAGGCTTAAGGAGGACGCGATGAAAAAGGAAAAAGAAAATACAGCGATACCAGAAACAGAAGAGGGGACTGTTTTATTCAATGTCCCTTTCCCGAAAGATTTAAAGCAATTAAAGAGTATGAGCCCCATAGTAACACTTCAGCACTATGGTATAAATTACATCCATAGCTATGGACAGGATTCGCCGTTTTTTGCAGGACTCGCAAACGGCAGACTGCTCGGGACGAAATGCCCTTCATGCGGATACGTACAAGTAACTCCGAAATTGCACTGTCAGGAATGCGGGAGTGAATGCGAATGGGTGGAACTGCCCAAAGAAGGCAGGATCCATACCTTTACGGTGTGCTATTTCGGGAGCGAAGAATTTCTGAAGGAAACACCGTTCATGCTCGTGCTGGTCGAGTTTGAAGGAGCAAAGACACTGATGCTTTCGAGGCTCATAGGTGTCGATCCTTCACAGGCGTCCATAAAACTTATCGGAAGAAAAGTAAAACCAAAGTTCAGGAGGAACTCGAAATTCAAGCCAACCGATGTTTATTTTGTTTTAGCTGAGTGAACCGGGTAAAAAAGGATGGGGGTTTATACCCGCTCTTTGATTACAGAGGCTGAAGCAGCAAACAGAACGAGGTGGAACGGCGAGCCCGGGCACTATGAGGTTTACTACATTAAGTTTAACCACAATGAAAGCTCGACAGCTTACTGGATAAGGTACACCCTGCTTGCACCTTTGAAGGGGAATGCAGTGGCGGAGCTGTGGGTCATATTTTTTGACTCAAAGAATCCGTCCAATAATAGGGCGGTCAAAGAGTCGTTTCCTGTTTCAGAAGTAGAGATAAAGAAGGACCGTTTTTTCTTCAGGATCTGCGACGCCGAAATATCCCAGACAGGCGCACGCGGCGAGATCCACGGTAAAGAAGGTGTCATAAAATGGGACCTAAGGTTTGAGCCAACAATGCAAATCTTCTACCACTTTCCGCATAAATTAATGTATAGCACACCGGTCCCGAAAACCAAGACAGTATCACCCAACTTCAGCATAAAAATTAACGGTAAGGTCGAAGTTAACGGTAAAATTTACGAATGCAAAGGTGAGCCCGGACAGCAGACCCACCTCTGGGGCACGAAACACGCGGAGCAATGGACCTGGGCAAATTCCAGTATCTTCAAAGAAGACAGCGGTGCAATCTTTGAGGGACTGTCAGCACGGATAAAGATAGGGAACAGACTGAGTCCCGGATTAACGCTGTTTTTTATTCGATGTCTCGGTAAGGATTATTATCTGAACAGTCTTGTCCGTCTTTTCCGGAATAAAAGCGACAGCGCATTCCCTGTATGGAAGCTTAGCTCTCAGCAGGGGAACACGCGGTTCAGTGGTGAGATTAAAGCAGGGCTCAATACATTTGTCGGTGTTGAATATACAGATCCCGACGGCGAGAAACTCTGGTGCTATAATACAAAGGTGGCGGACATGGAGCTTACCGTATTTGAGAAGGAAAAGAAGGTTATGACACTGATATCCGCTAAGACCTGCGCTCTCGAGTTCGTCGGCAGGACCAAAGACCCGCGTGTGCCGATAAGGATATAACTCAAACCTTTTCTCACGAACACTTGTGCTATTCATGTTACCAGTTTAATGTTATAGTAACCTTATGGAAAGGGATGA
>JBBIVV010000012.1:58180-61149 GCA_037439545.1 bacterium | reverse complement strand
TGGTAACACGGGTTCAAATCCCGTTGGGGACGTTTTATTATGGATCTTAACCCTTCACTACAGTACATAAAAGGCGTCGGGCCCCAAAGGGCCCGTATGTTCGAGAAGAAAGGCATTACGGATTTCTTGTCGCTTATCCAGTTTTTTCCGATCAGATATGAGGATCGCAGGCAAATAACCGGAATCAGTGCCATGAAATATGGGAGAAAGGAAGTCGTCGTCGGCGAAGTCTATAAAGTCAATTTTAAAAAGATCAAAAGCAGGAATATTTTCGAAGTAATTATAAAGGATAACACGGGCTATCTTTCACTCGTCTGGTTCAACTTCGAATATTCATATATGATAAAAAGGTTTAAAACAGGCGCCCGGATCCTTGCTTATGGAGATACGAGATCGTTTGCAGGTATGCCGCAGATGATACATCCTGATATTGAAGAATTCGATCAGACGGACGATGATACGCTTAACTTCGGCAGGATAGTCCCTGTTTACCCGGGCATTGAAGGACTCTCACAGAGGATACTGAGAAGGATAATAAAGAATGCACTCGATGCCCATATCGTGGACATGATTGAGTATCTGCCTATAGCTATAAAACAAAGATGCGCACTGCCGGAGTTTACGGAATCCATCTATAATCTCCATTTTCCCGGGGACGATGTTCCGGTAGAAGCATTGAACGCACAGTCCTCAGTATTTCACCGGCGCATCAAGTTCGACGAATTTTTTTTCTTCGAAATGGCTCTGGCGCTGAAGAAAAAAGAAAATAAGCAAAAGAACGGTCTTGTCTTCTTGTCAACTTCATCGAGGCTATTAAGTGACTTTGAAAAAGGCCTGCCGTTCACGCTTACCGGCGACCAGCGGCAGGTAATAAAAGAGATAATCGATGATCTATCATCGGGCTATCCCATGAACAGGCTTTTACAGGGTGACGTCGGCAGCGGTAAAACGATTGTAGCCCTGTATGCGGCTCTGTTTGCCATAACCAATGGCCATCAGGCCGCGTTTATGGCTCCGACAGAACTATTGGCCGAGCAGCATTTCAAAACCATCAAATCTTTTACCAGGGGGTTGAATATTCATATCGCTTTACTTAAAAGTGACACAAAGGTATCCGAGAGAAAACAGATCATGGACGATCTTTCAGACGGTTCTTTGCAACTGATCATAGGCACTCATGCTCTCATACAGCCTGATGTAAAATTCAACAAGTGCGGCTTGATTATAATAGATGAACAGCATAAATTCGGCGTTATCCAGAGGATGGAGCTCAAGAAAAAAGGCAATAACCCGCATATGCTGATTATGACGGCAACGCCTATTCCAAGGACGCTTTCCATGACCGCTTACGGGGACCTCGATATTTCCATCATACGACAGATGCCCCCGCACCGCAAGCAGGTTAAGACCATGCTTTTCTACAGGAAATCCCAGCGCATGGAGATTTATGACATACTCCGGGCAGAGATGCAGAAGGGTTACCAGGTATATGTGGTTTATCCGCTGATAGAAGAATCCGATGCTGTCGAACTGATGGCTGCAACGAAGATGTATGAAGAACTAAAGAGGGAATTCCATGAATTCAAGGTCGAGCTTTTGCACGGCAGGATTAAAAATGACCTGCGCCAACAAATCATGACTGGTTTCAGAGAGGGTAAAATAAACATGTTGGTTGCGACAACCGTCATAGAGGTCGGCGTAGATGTAACGAATGCAACGGTCATGCTTATCGAGCATGCCGAACGTTTCGGTCTTTCACAGCTTCACCAGCTCAGAGGCAGAGTAGGGAGGGGGACTGAACAAGCCCTGTGCATACTGTATGCCCACAGCCTGCCGGTTGAAGCACGGAAGCGGCTCGGTGCCATGGTCAAGACTGGTGACGGGTTCAAGATAGCAGAGATGGATCTCGAGATACGGGGGCCCGGCGAGATGCTCGGTATAAAACAATCAGGCATGCCCGATTTCAAGATGGCAAATATCGTTCGTGATATCGACATATTGAAAATTGCGAGGGACACTGCATTTGACATCGTTCAGGGCGTTTTTTCTCTCGATAAACAGGATAAAATAATGTTGTACAATCATTTGAGGAAATATGGATCTAAAGCAGTGAGCCTGATAGAAGTGTAGAAAAGGCCGATTATACTATTCTTATTGACTTTATTTTCTTTTTATCATAAAAAATAAGTACTATTTTTAAAAAGGAGAAAATACAATGAAACGAATTTTAGTGGTTTTGAGCTTCTTGCTTGTGGCAGGGATGCTTTTTGGATCAGGCTGCGGCACGACCAATCAGGCAAGTCCTTTAGCGAACTCACTGCAGAATTATAACATCACAGGAACGCTTCAGGGCAAGATCATGGATGCTGTTACCGGTGCACCCATAGGCGGTAGTGACCTTAAGGTATATCTGATTCAGGGAACATCGAACCGTGGACCGAACACACTGATCACAGATCCCAGGAATCCGCTTGTAGGTAATTATGCCTTTAGCGGTATCCCTGCGGTACTTAATGATAGCACAGGGTTGGCAGAGGCTAAGTTCAGGGTTGTTGTTTCCAAGCCGGGATATCAGCCTTTCGAAGGTGATGTATCATTAATAGCATATAATCTTCCCAACTTTAATTATGTTGTTAATTCGGTGATCAATAAAATAGGAGATATTTATCTTTATCCGCTTGGATCATCTGCCGGGGATCTAAGCGTCTATGTATATGATCCGAACGGTCTTCCTATTCCAAATACAAACGTTCTTTTAAAACAGAATGTAACCAATAACACTATAATTGCTAATACGAGTACGGGCGGTGACAGACTTGCTGCAATGGCTGGATTGTACCCGGAGCTTAACGCTACTACTAACGCGGCAGGGTTGGCAACATTTACCGGTGGAACCTTGACCCTTGGTGGCAGCTACAATGCAGTGGTTTCGGCGATGACATTCAACGGTGAACAGCTTGCAACGACTG
>JBBIVV010000012.1:0-58080 GCA_037439545.1 bacterium | reverse complement strand
GGGGTTAAAGGAGGAGATACTATGAAACCAGGGAAGATAATACTAATGACGTTCCTGTTTTTGAGTCTTTTAGCATTCAAGGCTTTTGCACAGCAGTCTCAGCAGTATAATACTCAACAAGGTACAAAAATGCTCTCAAAAAATGTGTTTCTCCGCATAGTAGGCGCCGGCAAGTCTTATTCCATGGCAGAGTTTACACCGCAAATACCCATAAAAATTGAAGCAAAGGGTCCTGGAAAGCTTATCATTTATATTAAAACAGCCATATCTGAAAAATACGGGGGGTTACCAGGATTCAGGCTGTTCATAAAAAGGGACAATTATCTTATAAATCAGTACATGTTTCCAAAGACCACGCGATCAACTCTTTCATTTGAAGGCATTAAGGGATACAACGCGTCTGCAGAGGTAAATTCCATACCCATCGATGTGCCTGAAGGTATACATACATATGATATATATCTCTCACAGAGCCCCTACATTATCGGACTTGCGAGTTTCGGATACACTCCGCATGCCGTCAAACATATTTCTATGTCACGTGAAAAAAGCATAAACCGTATTGTCCGCAACGAGCATAATGAGCAAGGGCAAAAAAAAGCGCACGAAAGGTCTCTTTACATAAGTCCATATTTAATGGTCGGAGAAGTATATGAACAGGGTGCAGATGGTGATTCCGTTTACGGTGGTGTCGGTATAAATGCCGATGTATTTATCGACAAAAAACTTGTAGTATCAGGGATGATAGATTACTCGGATTCGGCTGAAAGATACCCTGCCTTAAATAACTTACAATTACCGGCTGAAGGGGGCGGATTTATCGTAAATGAGCAAATTCTGCTTGTTCAAGCCCTGCTTTCGTATGCTTTTTTGCATTCAGACAAAAATACTTTTATGTTCGGTATCGGCTGGGGGGATCTCGAGATGATAAATGATCTACTGCAGGGTAAGACCAACGGTCCCGTTGTGTCGGCTCTTTTTCAGGCAGCTTCTCAATCAGCTTCCCTGCAAGAATCGACCTATAATATAAACGGTCCTGTCGTTTCTGCACTGCTTAAAATAGGGCTGTCTGAAAGTACAAGCCTGTGCTTCAGGCCTTCATACATGCAGGACATATGGAATGTGTCCGGAAATACGAGCTCAATACTCGGCACGCCGTCCAGCGTCCTGCTGTACCCCATAGGATTTGCATTTAACCTTTCATCCGCTGAGTCCATGCAAATAGGCTATGCCGGAAGGATGCTTATATTCCAGGATTCAAACAGGTTCTATAACGGAGTTTTTGTCTCAGCAATCTTTTAGTGCCGTATTTCAAAACTATTACAGTCCTGAGAAGGGGATTGGTATAAAGGTTATTATTAAAATAATCATTGCGATTATACCGATTATCCTTCTTTTGGTATCGAGAGGCTGATACGGGTCCATTGGGCTCGGATGCCTGATGCCGAGGATCAGGATAATCAATGCCCAGAAGAGCCATACCTCCCACCCCCAAATTCCCATGACAACGAGTGTAATGAGTGCCAGCCGTGCAATGGCATTATACCATTTACCGAAGAGTGCATACGCAATATGTCCTCCGTCAAGCTGGCCTATGGGTATGAGGTTCATTGCAGTAACGAACATGCCTATCCATCCTGCAAATGCAATGGGATTGAGTCCGATTTCGTAGCCTGCCGGGATATCAGGTCTTATCACAAAGGATAAGAGCTTGACGAGCAGTGAATCACCCAATGTTATGCCGCTTAAAGATGCTATGGGGACAAGTGGAGATAACTTGATACCGATAATCAATGCCGGCAGTGCAACTATGAAACCTGCAAGCGGTCCTGCAGCCCCGATATCGACAAGCGCATTTCTATCCGGTATAGGAGATTTCATCCTTATGAAAGCGCCGAATGTTCCGAGTATGTTCGGCGCAGGAATGAAGTAGGGCAGGGTTGCAACAACATCATGGCGTTTTGATACGAGAAAATGCCCCATTTCATGCGATAGCAGTATAGCCATTAAAACAAGCGCAAAAGGCAGCCCTTTATATGCTTCCGAAATGTCGGTAAACGGGTTTACTCCATACTGGAATGCTCCGGCAAAAATAACTGCTATAAATGTTATAAAGAACAGGACTACCGGTGTAACTATCTTAATCTGCGGCTTCTGAAGCGGCTTCCAGCCATAGAAGTCATCTTTAAGTTTTTCAAGGTCTATTTGGGTATTATCTAAATAATCTCTGCTCATTTTTTCCATTCTCCCCTATAAATCAAATCCCCCTTCCTCCCCCTTTAGCAAAGGGGGAAAGAGGGGGATTTTTAAATAGTATTAATCATCTCCCATAATTTCAATGGTTTGTCGACATAAGAGCTTATTATTCTCATAGTAAAACTAAATATAGCTGCAGGGATCCGTACGTTCGAGAAGTCTTGCAAAGAAGTGTCATGACCGGCAGTTGATTTGATGATTTCAAGCAATGGCATCTCCATAGAATGAATTTCATCACTTCCCGATTTGCATGAACTGCAAACAAATCTCCCGGTTTTAACTATCAGGTTAACGTTAGTAACCCCCCCTCCCCCCTCTTTAGTAAAGGGGCGAGGTACCCAAGCGGGGCTTGGGTCGGGGGATTTGTCTTTAATGTTGCTGAACGGTGTTTTGCATGATTCGCATCTATCGACAACGTGCAGCAGTCCGTTTATTTTTAATAGGTGAAGCTCATAAAATAATCTTACCTGATTCAGATGTTTGTTGTGCTCAAGAAATTGAATCGAATCAAGAAGAGTATCGAATAGTTTAGGGTTCGGCTGATGTTCTGGAATCATGACATCAGTCAAACCAAGAAGATAAATGAGCATAAGTGTTTTCTCATAATCTTTTTTTAACTTTATCAAATAATCATCTATTTTAGAATGGGTTATAAGCATAAGTTGATAAGGATTCTTTTCAGTAAAACCAAACTCTCCAATGTTTCCTACCTCAAAAGAACCCGGAAACCTTCTCCTGCTGTTCACGCCGCCTTTTGCAATTGCTTTTATTTTGCCTTCATTTTTTAACAGGATAGTAGCGATCAGGTCTGATTCAAGATACTTCAATTTATTGAGAACGATGCCTCCTGAGGTAAAAATGTGCATGCAGTTTTATGCAATAAATAATTTTGTGGCTTTATCGAGTAATTCAAGTTCTGCGACGAGCTTATTGATAATGCCTTCCAGATCATCGATAGTTTGTTCATTGCTTTTTATATGGCTGTTTAACTCTTTTGCCGAATCTGCAGAGAATAGTATCTGGTTGTTTACATCGATAGCAAGGCTGTCGTTAATATATCCCGTAAATGCCTTTATATTCTCAAGAGAATGGTTTATCGCTGTCAGAGATACATTATTGGCGCTATTGATTTCCGACATCCTGACGAACGAAGATTTCAACTCTGTAAAAATATTGTTCAACTCCGATAGTATCGTAACCGCCGAAGATGTGTCCTCGATAAGTGCCTGAATGAAATTGTCTGCAACCATCATGGGAGTGCCGGCTGGGTTTTTATCATTATCACCGGATGATCCGGGCTTCGCATTGATACTGATATTGTTTATCGTCGATACGGACAGGTCCTGAATCCTCGTTTCAATCAAACTCATGGAGTAAAATGATTGTTTCGTAAGCAGTATAAAATTATTCATGTCTTTCATATTCAGGAAGATGGTATCGACATTTCTTCTGACTTTGGTTATGTAGTTCGATATATTTTTTGATCCTGTCCTTGCTCTTTCGGCAAGTTTTTTGATTTCTTCCGCCACTACCCTGAAATTCCTGCCTTCTGTTTGCGGTGATGCAGCAAGTATATAAGCATTGACTGATAACAAGTTTGTGCGTTCGGCAATATTATTAATGATGCTTAACATTTCATCTGCCTGCTGTATATGGGTAAGGAATGTCGAAAGCAGGGAAAGAACACTGTCCGTTATGTTTATTATTTCGCCGAGGATCGCCTCGATGTCGCTATTGAACTCCATGCTTTTTGTGTTTAATGCCTTTACCGCATCTATTGATCCCAGGAATCGGCCGAGTAAAGCGTTTATATCCGATGATTTTGAATTTACCGAACCCGACGCCTTTTTTACCGATGAAATAGTATCCTTTAATTTAATAATATTACTTCTTATATCTTCATAGGTATCGATGTTGCTTAAAAGCAGCCTCGAAGCTCTTGCTATCTGGCCTGAGGCATTATTTATACGATGTGCCATCTCTTTGTTCTTTTGTAATGCCTGTGCGATGCTCCTGCTATTATTCACCGTCGTCTCGTTTAAAGGCGTACTTGTCTTGATTATCTGTTTCGATACATCACCTATGGAATTAATTATGCCGATTAATTCATCGGTGAATTTTGATTGTTCCGAAACTGTAGATTTTACTTTAGCTATGCTGCCGTATGTTGATGTCAATATGCCGTTCATGGAATCTATATCGGCTGACATCCTGAATTTAGACTCTTTGAAGTTGGCCGCGAGCATTCTCATGTTATTCAGAATCAATCCGAGTTCATCCGTCGAAACGATCTCCGGCATTTGGGTGAGCTCTTTATTCGAGAGCTTTACGGAATATTCGGATAAACTTTTCTCATGCGATGATAGATCATACGATATAAGGATGCCTGTTATGAGCACGATGATAAGTATGAACACTCCGGACAAAAGCAAATTATATAAAAAACCGGTCAAAGGGGTTCGATAAAGATTTTTATTTATGCCGACCATAAGACGGTAATAATTATTATTGTTTATCGTTATAGGCTTGTTTAAGAGAAGTAATGTTTGATCATTGCGTTTGTCCTGTACCACATTCCGGCTGTAGAATTGTTTTACCGTATCCATGCCCATCTGTATGTTTGAGTAGCTTTTTATCGTTTTATCCCGCAGATTATAGAGATAAATATTATACGTGCCCTTGAATTTATTCGATAAGTCTTTCAGTTCAACGTCCGGATCGCTGCTCTTATTGATGATGCCGGCAATATGAGATACAGCCTGAAGGGTATCTGAATAGAGGTTTTCATGTATATAGGTATTAGCCTGGTTGTAAGTACCGTAGAGCAGTATAAGATATGCGCTTACGATTATCGCACATAAAATACTTATAAGTTTGTATCGAATGGGTATGTAAACACTGCTCAGCTCTAATATCCCGAGCTTTTTTATCATTTTTGAGACGTATATGTTCGTGGCAATCTTGAATGAGTACATCTGTGAAATGATGCCGAAGGTAAAAACAAATATACATGAAAACAAAAACCCAACAGGCATATTATTTACTTCGATTATCGTTGTGAAATTACCTGCACACAGGTATACTGTCATGCCGAGCAACCATGTAATTATCAGTGAAGGTATTATTCTGAAAGGGTAGGTCACTAATAAATGCGCTCTTTTAACGGAAGAATCATTGTAATTACCATCTAATAGATCTTTTATCTTTATAAGTACCGATGGATTCACCAGGTGAAAGATCGCGGTAATGAAAACAGAGACAATTATCAGAATAACGATGTTCAGTATGTGGTCGCGTATGTTTATCGTAGAGGTCGTCGAGAGCACGGCACTAAAAACAATCATCACTATTACTGAACCGATAAAATATAAAATCGTCAATAAAAGGTTGGCTTGCTTCATATTACTCTGTACCTTTTTGGCTCTTCATTTATGGTGAGCACGATCTTTTCAACTTGCGTTCTTATGTCGAGACTCGTGAGCTGTTGGTTGAGCTGCTGGGATGTCGACGAAATGTGATCGAGTACCCCCTGTATCTCGAGGATCTTATTTTTGATGACCTTCATATAACCGTTAATCATATTCGCAGGTTCTGCTATTGCAGAGAGCGTAGAGGATATCGGAATAAGATTTTCCGAGTAAGCAGACCATTCGCCGGTAAACTGTCCTATGTCATGGCGAAGTGTTTTTGACTGTTTATTTATGTCCGTTATGCCTTTATTTATGTGGATGAGCCTTGTCGTTATGATGCGTTGTGTATCTTTACCCGATACGGTATCGGATGACAGTTTATGAATTTCGGAAGACAGGGTCGTTACGCCTCTTATAATATTCTCATACTCCAGTTTGAAATCGGAGGCCTTATTTGCAATACTGCTTATTTCACTTTCAAACAGATTAAACTTGTCATCCGCTGCATCTATGAATTTCCGTTTTTCTTTTATATTGCTCATTATCGTATCTTTTTCCTTTACCAGCAACTCTGTCAGGCTGCGTACCTCCAAAATTTTCGTCTGCGTTACATTTGCGAGCTTTGTAATCTCTTCGGATACGACGTCGAACCCCCTGCCCGATTCTCCAGCCTGAGCCGATATAACGGATGAGTTCATTGCAAGCAAGTTTGTATCGTCTATAACGAGGTCTATTTTATTGAGGTCAGCGACTATTCTGTTAACATTTTCATCGAGTGTGGAGACCGTATTCGTAATTTTATACAAAGTATCTCCCATTTTTTGCCTGTAGTGTGAATTGACAGTCATCTCTGAGTTAAGCCTGGTTACATTTCCCGCTATCGACTCGATCGTATTTTTTATCCGATGTACGTTATCTTCGTTATTCACATCTATAGTTTTCAGATAACCGTAACTGTCAAGGAAATCACTGCTCGCATTACCTGCTCTATGATGCTGTATCTTCGTAACCAATGCCGAAAGGTCATTACCTGAAGAAACGGCCGTATCGACCGCTGTCTGGATTTCAGCTATAATATGCTTGTTACTGTCGACGGATTCGGCCAGATTGGCACTGTTGATGATTGTTTCATTGATGGAATTGATCAGTCCGTCAATATACTCCGTAAGCTGATTTAATGTATTTTGTACGGATACAATGATCTCTGCATTGGTTTTAACTTCTTTATCAAGAATGAGTATATTATCTTTTGTAAAATCTATGGAATTCATCATAGTATCCGATATTTCCGTAATATTCAGACTTGCAGATTTTATCATTTTTATAACGGACTTGATGTTGTCGATCATCTTTCGCAGTGAATTTGCCACCACGCCTGTTTCATCTTCGACAAAGAGGCCGGATGTAGTCGAGAAATTGCCCGTGGTCAGCTTTTCTACCGTTGAAGCGATTGCTTTAACCGGGAGGTACATATCGACTGCAATGAAGAATGAAACTAACGTAAGAAGGATCACCATGGTAAGGAGAAGCCAGTTCTGGGATTCGGAAAAGTCAGAAAGTGCCGGCATATAATCGGACCACATGTAAACTGCCACTGCATAGAGGTTATCGTTCAGAGGCATTTTAATCAACGTACTGTTGATAGTAAAATCGTTATAAACATCTTTGCCTGCAAGCATATCCAGCGGCAGGGCATTCGCATAATTGTTCGATATGTTGAAAATATCTTTGTAATTTTTGTCCATGACAAGCACGTAACCCGATTTGCCCGATTTAATCTTTGATAGTTCTATTGCCATCTGTTCTTGAGTCAATTGCTGCGACAGCAGGGAATTGATGGCCGGAGTAGAGGTGGCAAGCTCTATGCGTGCAGACGCAATACCATTCGCTCTTAATATATCTTCAGTGAGTTTACTGCTGATCGTTTTTATAAATATCAAAAATAACAGAAACAGGATGAAAAGACTCAGGAAAATCTTGACAAATATTCCCAATTTTTTTCTTATTTTAAGGTCTGGCTCTTTAATATGTTTCTGAATGTCCCGCATCACTGGTTCAGTAAGCCTTTGATAGACGAAATACTGAAAGATATTGGCAATAGTAGCACCGCTCACAATTGCAAAAGTTACCCTTAACGCTGTCGTCGCCCCTGCGTGTGCGAAAGCATACAGCAAAATAAAGAAGATTACAGATGCAGTATACCATTGGACCGCCGAGACGGTCATAAAAGAGAGCGGAAAATAAATCGCCGTATAAAAAGCAATTTTGGTAAACTTAGCATTGATTGTGTTTTTGTGTGCTCTGTCATAATATTCTTCTATGATAGAAAAAGGTTTAACGCTTGCAAGATACTGTATGGTAAGGGCTATCGGTACGATTATGGCTACAAAAATTAAGGTTATTTTCAATTGTTCAAGAGTGAAGTTAATGGTATTGACGGAAACAAAATATATAGTTGCAACTGCTATAAGCGTTATAAGGGAATTTGCAAGTGTTATTTTTGTCTTAAATTTCATACTCTATACATATCGTAAACTTTATTTTTGTCAATCAACCCAGAAAAACGATACGGGAAGCGGATTACACCACGTTGCTCTTAATGCTTGCTGAGTTCAGGTATATTGTTGTATGTAAAAAAAGATGCGTATGGATAAGGTTAAAGCCCATGGGCCTGCATGAGGATGAAAAAAGAATAAAGGTACTAAGGCGTACTTTAGATCATCATAATAATCTCTACTATAATCTTGATTCTCCGGAGATTCCTGATGACGAGTACGACCGTTTGTTCAGGGAATTAAAGGGGCTTGAAGATCGGTATCCGCACTATTTCGATCCCAATTCTCCGACACAGCGCGTCGGACCAAAGCCCCTCGATAAGTTTGACCAGGTCAAGCACACGGTGCCGATGTTGAGCCTCGACAATGTGTTTTCTCCCGAAGAGTTCGAGCAGTTTTCCGGGCGAATCGATAGATTTCTCGGCAGGAGCGGACCCTATGATTTTGTCGGAGAACCAAAGCTTGACGGGCTCGGCGTCGAGCTTCTCTATGAACGGGGAGTTTTTAAGACGGGTTCTACAAGGGGCGACGGTTATACAGGTGAAGATGTAACGCAGAATCTCAGGACGGTCAAGAGTATACCCATGTATCTTATCGATGATACATATAAGTTACCGGAGAGGATTGAGGTGCGCGGAGAGGTTATCATGAATAAAAAAGACTTTCTGCGTCTCAACACACAGCGTGAAGAGCGTGGAGAGCCTGTATTCAGTAATCCGAGGAACGCTGCTGCCGGTTCGCTGAGACAACTGGACCCAAAAGTTACCGCTGATCGCAACCTCGATATAATTTTGTATGCGGTCGGGAGCTGCGAAGGTACGGAGTTCAAAACTCACATGGACATGCTTCAACATTTCAAGGCATGGGGACTAAAGACCAATACGCTCAATGAATTGCTCTACACTAAAGACGATGTGTTCAGATATTTTTCAGATATTGAGAATATGAGGGACAAGCTGCCGTATGAATGTGACGGTGTCGTCTTCAAGATAAATGCGATCCCGCTCCAGAGGTCCCTGGGCGAGGTCTCACGCAATCCGCGATGGGCAATTGCTTATAAATTCAAACCGAGAACAGCGATGAGCAGGGTGCTTGATATTGTCCCTCAGGTCGGGAGGACAGGAATACTTACCCCGGTTGCATTGCTGGAACCGGTTACCATCGGAGGGGCAAGGATACAGCGTTCGACGCTTCACAATCAGGATGAAGTGGATAAAAAAGATATAAGGATAGGCGATACCGTTGTCGTAGAAAGGGCAGGAGATGTCATACCCGGTGTTGTAAATGTTGTAAAAGAAAAAAGAACAGGTAAAGAAAAGCCTTTTAAAATGCCGGAAAGATGTCCTGTGTGCGGCTCAAAGGTTGAGAAACCCGAAGATGAGGTTTACTACCGGTGCATAAACATATCATGTCCTGCCCAGGTGAAAGAGAGGATAGGACATTTTGCGGGCCGGGGCGCCATGGACATAGAAGGACTGGGTGAAAAATGGATCGGCACCCTTGTTGACAACGGCATCATTTTAGATGTCTCATCCCTGTACAGTCTGAAAAAGGATGACATCATATCTATCGAGAGAATGGGCGATGTACTTGCGCAAAAGCTCATTGACGCCATCCGGAAAAGCAGGGATGCGCAATTTGACAGGTTCATATTTGCACTCGGTATACGCCATGTCGGAGAACATATAGCACGGACACTCGCAATGAAATTTAAAGGAATCGATGATCTTGAAAAGGTATCCAGAGAAGAACTCCTGCAGATAGAGGGAATCGGCCCGGAGATTGCCGGGAGTGTTTATGATTTCTTTAACACAGAGGAAAACAAGGCTTTATTAAATAAATTAAGATCGCATATCGAGATTAAAAACTCTTATGAAGGGGCTGTTACCGGACACCTGAAAGGCAAAAGGTTCGTCTTTACCGGAGGGCTTGCACATATTTCAAGGGATGGGGCAAAAGGCCTTGTGGAGCAGCATGGAGGGAGTGTTACTGAAGCAGTGAGTAAAAAAGTGGATTATGTGGTTGTAGGAGACCAGCCGGGTTCAAAGCTTGATAAAGCACGTACTCTCGGTATAAAGATCATGACAGAACAAGAATTCTTTAAATTGATAAATCCGTATATGAATCAAAAGGAGGGTAAAGAATGGATTTAACAAAAGAGCAGTTTGAAAAAAATTATAAATTGCAACTTACCGATCAGCAAATTACGGAAGTTAAAAAAGGTGAGATTGTCAGACTCCTTAAATCTGTGGCGGGAACAGATATTAAAAATGGGATTGCCGTAGCTGTAATAGATGCCCCTATGCAAAATGTATGGAAAGTCATCCATGATAGTAACAACTTCAAAGATTTTATGCCGAGAGTAAGCGAGAGTATACTCTTTGATTCATCCGTACTCAGGCAGGCACTCGATCTAAATTTCGATCATTCTGCGAGTGACCCATCGGTACTTATAGATTTTTTAAAAAAACATCAAATAAATGAAATGACCGCTGCTACCGGGCATTGCTTTAATCTTGTGGACATGCCGTGGCCATTCAAAAATATTTGGTATATAATCGAACTTACCGATATCAAAGGAAACAACATGTTGCAGCAAACGTGGAATATGATCGCAGGTAATGTGAAAGCTGATCAAGGTTCATGGACACTCACCCCTTATGCCGATGATAAGACCCTCGTTGTTTATACAGCCTTAGTGGACATAGGAACAAGTATACCGGATGTTTTCATAAATTTAGGCAATAATGTATTGTTACCCGATATTATCCGTTCAGTAAGAAGAAGAGTAAAAAAAATATAGAGGGATACTTTCTCTCTTCTTTGTTGTGTTTTCTGCGGCAGTTATGTATATAACGAAGAACAATTTCTCATGAGGTAATGTGAAGAGTGAAAATAAATATAGGCATTGATGACATTGAGCATACCGTTGATATCGTACCTTCTGAAAAGGGCGGTTATACATGCTTCGTTGACGGCAAGGACATTCATGTGGATGTATCTTTGATACATCGGAATGCAACTATTACTCTCTATTCTATTTTAAGCCTTGGAAGATCTTACGATGTAATCTCATATAAAGACAAGACGGGTACTGTTGTGTGTGTGAATGGACATAACTTTTTGGTTCACGTGAAAAATCCCTTCGATGCCGTTAAAAACAAAGATAAGAAACTTCACGACGGTAAGAAATTTATTCAGATGTTGGCACCTATACCCGGCAAAGTCATCGATGTAAAAGTATCGACCGGCGAACAGGTTAAAAAGGGCCAGTCGCTCGTCGTGGTAGAGGCAATGAAGATGGAAAACGAGCTGAAATCACCGGCAGACGGTACCATAACCGGGGTTTATGTGAAGGTAAACGACAAACTCGAAAAGGATGCAGCAATCCTGGATATCGATACGGGAGTCTCAGTATGAGAAAAAGAAGCGATGATGAACTCAAGCAGCGTTTCGGGAAATGGGAGCAGGGGTTGTCATCGGTCAGAACAAGGAAGAAGGAATTCACCACTTCATCTGAAATAAATATAAAACCTCTCTATACTCCTCTCGATACTGAGCCTTTCGATTACCTTTCCGATTGTGGTTTTCCCGGCGAATACTCATTTACACGGGGCATACAGCCCCTCATGTACAGGACAAGGTTCTGGACCATGCGTCAGTATGCAGGTTTCGGCGATGCATTCATAACAAACCAGCGTTTCAAACTGCTGCTTCATGCGGGTCAGACAGGGCTTTCGGTTGCTTTCGATCTGCCTACGCAGATGGGGTACGATTCCGACAATCCTGCATCCGCAGGAGAAGTGGGAAGGGTAGGGGTTGCCATTGATACGCTGAAGGACATGGAGATACTTTTCGACGGTATTCCGCTCGATAAGGTCAGTACATCTATGACCATCAACGCCACATCGGTGATCCTGCTGGGTATGTACATGGCTGTTGCCGACAAACAGGGAGTTGCACATGACAAACTTACCGGTACCATCCAGAACGATATATTAAAGGAATACATCGCACGGGGTACATATATATTCCCTGTAGAGCCTTCAATGCGCATTACAACGGATGTATTCGCATACTGTAAACCTCATCTGCCGAATTTCAATTCGATAAGCATATCGGGTTATCATATACGCGAAGCGGGTGCGAATGCAGTGCAGGAGCTTGCATTCACCTTTGCCGATGCAATCGAGTATGTAAAAAGCGGAATCAAAGCCGGACTCGATATAGATGATTTTGGACCACGGCTCTCATTCTTCTTCGGGGTACATAATAATCTGATTGAGGAGGTAGCGAAATTCAGGGCAGCAAGACGGATATGGGCAGGCATAATGAAACATAAATTCAATGCAAAGAATCCAAAGTCAATGATGCTGAGGTTCCACACACAGACATGCGGTTCGACATTGACCGCCCAGCAGCCCGACAACAATGTCGTCCGGGTAACGATACAGGCACTTGCCGCTGTTCTCGGCGGGACACAGTCATTGCATACGAATTCAAAGGATGAAGCCCTTGCACTCCCGTCTGAGCCATCGGTAAAACTCGCGCTCAGGACCCAGCAGGTTATCGCCCATGAGTCGGGTGTTGCCGACTTTGTCGATCCCTTTGCAGGTTCATATGCCGTCGAATCGCTTACCAGTGAAATAGAAGGAAGGGTGAATAATTATCTCAACAGGATAGAAAAGACAGGCGGTGCCATAAAATGGATACAGAATGGTTCTTTTAAAAACGAAATTGAGGATTCTGCTTACAAGTATCAACAGGCTGTCGAGAAGAAAGAAACTATTATAGTCGGAATGAATGAGTTCGCAGAACGGGAAAACAGGGACTTCGATATGCTCAAGGTCGACCCTGCAATTGAAGAAGCACAGATACGAAGCCTTCATCAGGTCAAAATGGACAGGGATAATAAGACGGTAGAAGCTATCCTGAAGAAATTAAAAAGTGCAGCAAGCTCCAAAGAAAATCTCATGCCTTATGTATATGAGGCAGTCCGGGCGTATGCGTCCGTCGGAGAGATTATCGATGTCTTGAAAGGGATATTCGGGGAATACAGAGGTTTATAAAACCAAGTTTCGGATACCGGCTTCAAGTTCTTTCCTTGCAAGTCTGCATGGTCCAGTATATCGAAATAAAACACGAAGTTGACAATAAAGCGGACAAACATTATATACATATCTATAACTTTTGACCTTAATGGGGGATCGTCCAATGGCAGGACTGCAGACTCTGGATCTGCCTATCTAGGTTCGAATCCTAGTCCCCCAGCCATTACCCGTATTATTACAAATTATTAAGGAGATGAATTATGGCTATAAGTAAAGAATTGCTCGATATACTTGCATGCCCCAGGTGCAAAGGGGAGCTTGAACTTGAACCGGACAATTCCGGACTCGTATGCCGTACGTGCAATCTTAAATATCCTATAGTCGATGATATACCCGTGATGCTCGTGGATGAGGCAATAAAGCTTGATGAACAAAAGAAATGAGCCGCAACGTGTTCTTGTTATCCAAACAGCGTTCCTTGGCGATATAGTACTTACCATACCCTTATTAAGAGCGTTAAGAAAATACAGGCCTGGTATAGAACTGCTTTTACTTACCACACCTGTCGGTAAATCCTTACTCGACGGCCAGCACATTACCGATAAGATTATTGTATACGATAAAAAGGGCGCCGATAAGGGTAATAAAGCTTTATTGAAGAAGATTGAAGAAATCAGACGTTATACCATCGATACAGTCATATCCCCGCATCGTTCTTTGAGGTCAGGGCTCCTTGCGCTGTTTTCGGGTGCCGGACAAAGGATAGGTTATAATCTTCTGCATCTGATACCATTTTATAATTTCCGTCTTACGAGGCATAAGGATATGCACGAAATCGATCGCATATTGTCGCTTCTGAAACCGTTTCATCTGGAATTATCGGAAGATGACCGGTATCCCCTATTGAGAACAAAAAATACCTTCAGGCAAAAAAGAGTCGTCGGAATAGCGCCCGGTTCTACATGGGGGACAAAGCAATGGACAGACACCGGATATGCAGAGCTTATACGCACGTTGAATAAAAATGGATACCGGGTGGTTATCATAGGCAGCGGTCAAGACAGGATGGTCTCGGATAGAATAAAATCTATGGCAGGGGTTGACGTAGAGGATATGGCCGGTAAGACGGATTTAATCGAGCTTGCAGAGTTAATCTCGAGCTTTGAACTCATTATAACGAATGATAACGGTGCAATGCAGGTGGCACAGGCGGTCAGTACACCTCTCGTGTCAATTTTTGGTCCTACTGTCCCATCACAGGGGTTTGCACCCATAAGACCGAATACCATGGTAATTGAAAACACGGGGCTTTACTGCAGACCATGTTCTGCACATGGACCCATGAAATGCCCTGAGGGTCATTTCCTCTGTATGAAAGCAATTACGCCTGATGCTGTGTTGAAGGCTGCGAAAGAGCTGATGGGTAAGGTATGATCAGTGTAAACGTATGAGAATCCTTATCTGCAGGACAGATAGAATAGGGGACGTCGTGCTTTCAACACCTGTTTTTGAGGCAATAAAAAAGCATATACAGGGCGCATATCTTGTGGTGATGGTGCACAAAGGCGTAAAAGACGTTCTGAGCGATAATCCTTTCATAGATGAATTTATCGCTTATGACCCTGGGGGAGTCCACAACGGTAAAGACGGTATTTTAAAGCTTTCACGGGAAATAAGAGAAAAACATATTGATACTGCCGTCGAACTGTTTATGTCTTTCTATCCGGCTCTTGCTGTAAAACTCGCGGGTATAAAACGCATCATAGGCCCCGGTTCCAGAGTATATTCTCCTTTCCTGTTGACCGATGTTATAAAACAGCATCGAAAGCAGTCTCACTATAATGAGGCAGCTTATAACCTTATGCTGTTGAAACCGCTCGGCATAGATGACACGGATATAAGGCCGCATGTATACCTGTCTGATAATAAAGACGGATGTGAGCGGTTCTTGCTGAATCAAGGCATAAAGCCGTTTAGTTATTTTGTTGTTCATCCGGGCATGGGCGGGTCTGCAAAAAACCTGCCGGCAGATCACTATGCTGCATTGATCAGGGCAATTGTTGACAAGTATAATGTACCGGTTGTTATAACAGGCAGTTATGTTGACATTGAATTCGTGAATGGTATAATTATAAAATTTGATAACGATAAAAACATTAAGGATATGTGCTGTGTATTGTCCATGCAGCAGTTAAAGACAGTATTGTTTTTTTCGCAGGCGGTAATAGCTCCGTCAACAGGTCCCATGCATATTGCTGCTGCGCTCGGCAGGCCTGTAGTAACATTGTTTTCACCTGTAAAAGCACAGTCAAAAACGAGATGGGCGCCTTATTTGCTCGATAACGTAGCGATAGTAGAGCCTGATGTGCAATGTAATGAAAAATATCATTGTAATAAAAAATGTTTATATTATGATTGTATGGATACAATAAAAACAGAAGATGTAATGAAAAAATTGGAGCGATTACTTGGAATTTAACAAGGCAGTAAGACTGCTTGGACCGGTGAGAAAGCCTTTAAGGGATTTCCTGTTGAATAAAAGATTGGAATTCCCCAAGCTCATTTCATTGGAGCTTACGAATGCCTGCAACGCTAAATGTATTATGTGCCCGAGAGAACAGCTTACAAGAAAGATAGGGAACATAAGCATGGATGTCGTGGAAAAACTGTGCAAAGACTCTGCCGGGAAACCTCTAAAAAAGATCAATGTATTCGGCTTCGGAGAATCACTGCTTCATCCGAAATTTCCGGAGATTATAAGGTATATTAAGCACTCACTCCCGGACGTTGAGCTTAACTTAAGTACCAATGCACAGCTTTTGAATGCCGGAATGTCCGACGTTCTGATTTCTTCAGGCATTGATAATGTCAATATTGACATAGACGGGGTGACGAAGGAAACCTACGAAAAAGTGAGGAGACAGCTAAATTTCGAGACCGTTACGAACAATACCGAAAACTTCATCGAAATGCGTAATAAAAATCACGCAAAGATTAAAGTCTCCGTTACCATGATTGACATGGACATTACCGGGCCAGAGATTGAAGCATTCACGAAAAAGTGGTCAAAAAGTGCCGACACTGTTTTCATAAACCATTACAATACATGGACAGGCGTATTCCCTGACAGGAATAAAAACAAAAAAGAGAATGAAAGATTCTTGTTTCCCTGCAAAAACCCATGGAGAGAGATGATTGTAAATTACGACGGAAGTGTATCGTTCTGCTGTATGGACTTTAATTCCACGGTGGTTATAGGTAATATAATGCAGCACACGATTCAACAGATCTGGACGGATGAAAAGATGCAGGCCCTCAGAACACTCCATTTAGAGGGCAGACAAAGCGAAATACCAATATGCAGAAAGTGCAACGAATTCATCTTTCAGAGCGACACGTTCTGGGCTAATTTATTTTACCCCGTTAGAACGACGCGCCTCTGACGAGGTTAACGATGAAAGTATTGTTCTTAAGATTCAGTTCCCTCGGTGATGTACTACTGACAATGCCTGCTGCAAAGGCCTTGAAACAAAAGATGCCGGGTGTGACCGTGGATCTTGCCACGAAGCTCGAGTATAAAGGTCTCTTTGTCCCTCCATCTCCGTTTGATAAAGTCATCTATCTCGACGATAAGGGCATACTACCGTTCATAAAAAAGATCAATGAACAAAACTATGATATTATATTTGATCTTCACAGAAGCATCAGGACGAACATTATCATGCCTTTCTTAAATACAGCTTTACGGAAGAGATATAAAAAAGGTGCCCTTTCCCGCAGACTTTTTGCAAGGACAGGCATAAGGGTTTCTTCGTTTCCTACTGTTTTGGAACGGTATACCGGTATTTTCGATGTCAAGGGATTGCCGGACACCCCCTGGCTCCCCATAAGCGGCAAGGACATGCAAACCGGGCGTTATATACTAAGAGATGCCGGTGCCGGAATGGATAGAGTAATCGGCATGGCCGCGGGTGCTAAATGGAATACAAAAAAGTGGGGCATCATACGTTATAAAGAACTTGCAGAAAGACTCGAACAAAGAGGTTACCATGTCGTATTCATTTTCGGCAAAGGGGATGAAAAGGACAGAGAAGAACTGTTGTCTGTTTCACCGCATTCAAAGCTCATCGACACCTCTGATTACCTTCTGAGGGAGGTGGCATATGCCCTATCGGTCATGGATGCCTTTGTAAGCGGTGATACAGGACTGATGCATCTTGCCGAGGCTGCAGGCACACCGCTGGTTGCCATGTTCGGGCCTACTGTCAGGGAATTCGGTTTTTTTCCCTCAAGTCCCAAAAGTATCGTATTAGAAAGGTCCATACCGTGCAGGCCATGCAGTTTACACGGTTCGGATAGGTGCAGGTATGTACACCATAAATGCATGAAAGATATTTCAGTTGAAGATGTGGAGTCTGCTGTTTTAAAGCTCATCGTGCAGGCATCTCCAAAATACACGGCGGAAGCAGCGAGGTTCGTGAAGTGAGCCGAAAATCTGAAGTTTCAGTGGCCATTGTTACGCAGAATGAAGAGGACAGAATCAAGAGGTGCCTCGACTCTGTTTCATGGGCACAGGAGATCATCGTTGTCGATGCGTTCAGTACCGACAGGACAGTGGAGATATGCGGGCTTTACACGGACAAGATTTTCACAAGGAAATGGGATGGATTCATACCTCAGAAAAATTATGCATTGACACTCGCGACAAAAGACTGGGTGCTTTCTCTCGATGCCGACGAACAGTTGTCAGAGCAATTAATCACTGAAATTAAGTCGGCGGTCAGCACAGAAGATGACGGGTGTCTGGCCTATTCCATGCCGAGAAAAACTTACTATCTTGGGAAATGGATGCTGCACTCGGGCTGGTATCCAGACAGGAAGGTGAGGCTCATCAGGAAAGGCGGGGGGAAATGGGGAGGTCTTGAACCGCACGATGCATTGATTGTTCACGGTAATGTTTGTGAATTGAATAATGATATACTGCATTATTCTTTCAGGAACCTTTCACACCATATAAAAAAACTGGATTACTTCACGGACTCAGCATCTCAGGAGCTCATCAAATCGGGCAGGGAAATAAAGATTTCCGATATGCTCACCCATCCGTCGGGTATGTTCGTGAAGATGTTCTTCATAAAAAAAGGTTTTCTGGATGGAGTGCAGGGATTCATAGCTGCATGTGTTTCTGCTTTTCATGTTTTTATAAAATATGCAAAGGCATGGGAAACCAGGGCGGATAAATGAAGATAATCGAAGTCATTAATGTACCGTGGTGGAATGCAGCTGCAGAGTATTGCATTACGATTACGGATGCCTTATCGAAGAGAGGTCACCGCACGATCATAGTATGCGAGAAAGATACGCCATCTTGCAGGAAAGCCCTTCAATTAAACCTGCAGGCAGAAACCATGCTCAGCTTTAAGCCACTGCATTTTATTTCAGATCTTTTTACTATAAAGCGCGCATTCAGGACTATCTACAATGATGTTCAGATCGTCAATGTTCATACTGCCCAGGCACAGACCATCTTTGTCGTCGCAAAACTTCTCTTTAACTTGAGGTTCAGGCTTATAAGGACACGCGTCGATTCAAGAAAAATCAAGCACCATCCGCTAAACAAGCTTTCATACGCAAGCTTGAGCGGTATCATAGTTTCCAACAAAGCGGATCAAAATGAAGTGCTTTCATTCGTAAAAATACCGTCGAACAGGGTAAAGATAATACATGCAGGGGTCGATATAAACAGATTTAAGCCGCTGAACGGTAAAAGCGAGAAGAGAAAGAACTTTCTTATACCTGCCGATGCTTTGGTTGTCGGCAACATAGCGCGGCGCTCGCCGGTAAAAGGACACGATGTATTTTTTAAAGCTGCCCAGCTTATTCACGAAGAAATCAAGAATGTCTTTTTTGTCACGGCAGGTGTCGATGATACCGTAGTGCTGGAAGCCCTCAAGGATATGGCAGGAAAGGCGGGAATTACCGATAAGACGTTGTTCCTCGATTATGTCGATGATATCGAGGGTTTGATAAATTGCCTCGATGTCGGTGTGGTCAGTTCTGTCGGTTCAGAAAATCATTCCCGCATCACACTCGAATACATGGCCTGCGGTGTGCCGGTCGTGGGATCGGATGTCGGCAATGTAGGAGAGCTGATCGATCACGGGAAAACAGGGTTCGTAATACCGAAAGGCGATTTTGTTGCGCTTGCAGACGCTGTCATTAAATTGTTAAAGGGTAAAGAAACAAGGGAGCTTTTCAGCTACAATGCACATAAACTTGCAAGTCTGCAGTTCTCGACAAATTCATTCGCCGAATCTACGGAACTATTTTACACCGAAGTTATAGGCAGGAAAGGGTAACCCCGCGGGACAGACACCAGGGGATGACAGATGGAATCAGTAAAAGAAGCTAAAAGCGTTCTTATCGTTCACACCGGTCAGATTGGCGATAATTTACTTACAACTCCGGTAATAAGAAGCATAAGAAAATCATTGCCCGGTGCATATATTGCATTTCTTACGACACCTCAAAACTATCATGTCTTCACCTATAACCCCCATCTCGATGAGATAATGCTCCTCGATAAGTCGATGTCCGTCGGTGAATATAAGCGGTTCCTGTCCAATATTAAAAAGAGAAGATTCCATATTGTTCTTGATTATCTGTGTAATCCGAGAACGGCATTTATTACATGGTTTTCAGATGCAAGACGAAGGGTCGGTTATGATCTCAGGCTGCGTAAGTACGCCTACAATATCGTGGTAAAAAGGGATCCCGCACCCAAGTACAGCGTTGACTTTAAATATGATTTACTCAGGGCCCTCTATATCGACGGTGATGGATTTGCACTGGATCTTTTTATACCCGACGAAGCGGGCAGGTTTGCATCCGATTTTATAAAGAGCATAAAAAATGCCCGCGGGCCTGTGATAACGGTTTCACCTGTCAGCAGAAGGGCATATAAACAGTGGCCGGCCGGCAGGTTTGCGAGACTCGCTGATATGCTGATAAGCACTCTTCGTGCTCAGGTGGTTTTTTTGTGGGGCCCTGGTGAGAAGACCTATGTTCAACAAATCATGTATATGATGAAACAAAAACCGCACTTGTCCCCGCAAACCAGGACTATAAAAGAACTCGCAGCAATAATAAAACTTGCCGATATGCACGTAGGCAATGATAACGGCATAAAACACATAGCCATTGCAATGAGGACGCCTACAGTAACGGTGCACGGGCCTAGTGATCCGGTTAGCTGGGAGCCTCCGGACAGTCCTTTTCATATATGGATAAAGAAAGACACCGGATGCGGCAAATGCGTACCGCGCAATTGCAAGTATAATCTGAAATGTCTCGATGCAATCCAGCCCGAAGAGGTGTTCGGTATCGTACAGGGGCTTTATGGCAGAATAATCAGGACTCCGGTGCTGGGATAAAAAATGACCCCCTTTGAAAAATGGCTTGCGGTCGTCCTCACGACGATAAACCCTTTCACAGGCAGGGGGATTGCCATCCCTCTCGGTATTGAATTCGGACTGCCGCTGTCGTGGGTTTGTATTGTGTCCGGCATCAGCAATTTTATAGTGGCATCGGTCATTATAGTATTCACGGACGAGCTCGAGCACATTCCCATGGTAAAGCGGTTCATAGAAAAGAAAAGGGGTAAAAAACTGACCAGGTTCATAGAGGGTAAAGGGCTTTTCTATGCAGTAATACTGGGTCCCTTTTTGCTCGGTACATTTGCAGTTGTCCTCGTATTTCAGACACTCGGTGCTGACAAGAAACGCATGATCCTGTACAGCCTGCTGAGTGCAATAATCCTCACCCCCCTCGTTGCATGGATATCATTAGAATACAAGGACCTGCTGCAACTCCTCCTGCACAACCTCTACAACCTGAACTGAACCAACGGTTTACCCCGTGAAAAAGCCCCACCATTTATGGTGGGGATAATATGATAATTTTTAATTCCTTATAGAAAGGGCGTGGTTTAAAACTACGTCCTTTCTCACGGGGTTTACTTTTTAATCCTGTTCTGTTAGAAAGCATCCATAAAAAAACGGAGATATTTATGTATGAAAATAAGCCATGGCTAAAATTTTACGGTAATGTTCCTGCTACCATTGCATACCCCAGGGTTACCATGTATGAAGCTGTTCTGCAGACTGCACAGGAGCATCCCGACGACATTGCCTATGATTTTCTCGGATACACTGCTCCCTATAAAGTATTCACACAGCAAATCGATCAATGTGCAGATGCGCTCGCAAACTTAGGATTAAAGAAAGGCGACCGTATTACCATCTCAATGCCGACAAGTCCTCAGGGGATCATATGCTTCTATGCAGTAAACAAGCTGGGCGCTGTCTCCAGCATGATCCATCCGCTGTCGACTCCTGAAGAGATCAAGATGTACCTGAATATAAGTAAAAGCAGGTTCGCTCTCACACTCGATATGTTTTACCGCAAGTTCCATGAAATAAGGGATAAAACACGGCTTGAAACCGTTATTCTTACCGGTATCACCGATTATCTCGGCATTGCGAAGAAGATAGCTTTCTACCTTGTAAAGGGCAGAGAGATCCCACGGGTGCATGACCAGGGAGTCGTATGGTGGAATAAGCTGATGAGAGGCACGTATCCACATGCACAGAAAGCGGACATGGGAACGGATGAAATGGCGGCAATCTTATACAGCGGCGGTACGACGGGCGTGCCGAAAGGCATCATGCTTTCAAACATGAATTTCATCAGTGAGGGTAAGCAGGTTACCGAATGGGCGAGGCTGTCAGGCGGAGATTCTATCTTAGCAATTCTTCCCATATTTCATGGATTCGGATTGGGGGTTTGCGTCAATGCGGCATTTATGGGCGGAGGCAAGAGTGTGCTTGTTCCGCAGTTTACACCGAAGACCGTTGCCAAATTGGTCAAGTCGGTAAAGCCGAACTTTTTAGTCGGAGTACCGACACTTTTCGATGCTCTGTCCCATGACCCTGTGTTCAATAAAACCGATTTGTCCTGCTTTAAAGCGACCTTCAGCGGTGCAGATTCGCTTACATCAAAGGTAAAAGAACGTTTTGAACAGACCGTAAAGAAGCAGGGCGGGAACGTCAAGCTGATGCAGGGGTACGGCTTAACGGAAGCTGTTACCGCTATTATGGCAATGCCCCTTACAGAGTACAGGGAAAACAGCATTGGTATACCTTTCCCCGATATGCTCGCAAAGATTGTCAAACCAGGGACAACAGAAGAGGTCCCTGCCGGTGAAGAGGGAGAAATATGCGTCAACGGGCCTGCTGTTATGCTCGGATACATCGATCAACCTGAAGAGACGGCGAATACATTGAAGAAGCACGCAGATGGGAATATATGGCTCCACACAGGCGATATCGGGACCATGGACAAGGACGGTTTTTTCTATTTCAGGCTCAGGCATAAGAGGATGATTAAATCTTCCGGAATGAATGTTTACCCGCATCAGGTCGAAAATGTGATCTGCGAGCATCCTGATGTCAAGGAAGCCTGTGTAATAGGTGTGCCAGATGAGGCGCAGGTGCAGCGTGTCAAAGGTTTTGTGGTATTGAAAGACGTTTCAAAGGTAAGCCCCGAAAAGGGACAGGAGATTATAGAACACTGCAGGAAGCAGTTGATTAAATGGAGCTGCCCGAGGGAAATTGAGTTCAGGAACGAGCTGCCCCATACGCTTGTAGGCAAAGTTGCCTTTAATGTGCTGGAAAAGGAAGAGCTGGCTAAGCTGGATTCAGGAACACAGCACACAAAGGAGAAGTCATGAATAATCAGGAATTGCTAAAACCCCTTATAGAACCCAACACGACAAAACTTGTTCTTATTGTTCTTGACGGTGTCGGCGGTCTGCCTGTTTCCGGAACAAGTGAACTTGAAAAGGCCGATTCACCGAATCTGTCACTGCTTGCAAAAGGCTCTGCATGCGGCCTGCAGGTGCCTGTTGCTTACGGCATTACACCGGGCAGCGGACCCGGGCACCTTGGTATATTCGGATATAATCCTTTGGAATGGGAGATAGGCAGGGGGGTGCTTGAGGCACTCGGCATGGGTATTCATCTTACAGAGAATGATATAGCTATACGATGCAATTATGCAACGGCAGTTCATGAAGGCTCAAAGATTATAATAAAGGATAGAAGGGCAGGCAGGATACCGACAGACCGGAGCAAAAAGATTACGGAAATGCTGCAGGAGCAGATAAAGCAGATAGATGACGCGCAGGTAATCCTGCTTCCGGGCATGGAACACCGGTTCGCCCTTGTCCTGAGGTTCCCTTATCCGGTTGACAGGGGTGCAGATACAATAGAGGACACTGATCCTCAGAAAGAAGGACTGGAGCCTGTAAAACCATTACCGTCAAACGCATCCGCAAAACATGTTGCCGACATTGCACTTCAGTTTGTAGATAAGGCAGGTAAGATACTGAAGGACCAGGATAAAGCGAATTATATACTTTTAAGAGGCTTTTCAGCCGTACCGCAAATACCAAAATTCAATACGGTGTATGGATTGAAGTCCCTCGCCATTGCAGTATACCCCATGTATCTCGGTCTTACAAAACTGCTTGGCATGGATACAATAAAGGTAAACGGCGGCATTGCAGAAGAAATACAGGCCTTGAAGGAAAATTACGGCAAATACGATTTCTTCTATATGCACATAAAAAAGACCGATTCAAACGGTGAGGACGGCAACTTTGAGGGTAAACGTAAGGTAATAGAAGAATTCGATGCAAATCTGCCCGGCATTTTATCCCTGAATCCCGATGTACTTGCCATAACCGGGGATCATTCAACCCCGGCACTTATAAAAGGGCATAGCTGGCATCCTGTGCCGGTGCTGTTGATGAGCAGGTATGTCTTCGGCGAGACATCCGATGCTTTTACAGAACGTGAATGCCTTAAAGGCGAGCTCGGTATCTTTCATTCGACGGATATCATGCCTTTAATGCTGGCGCATGGCATGAGGCTGAAAAAGTTCGGAGCATAAGTACAGCCGGATGGATGAGGATTAATAATGAGTGAAGAACTGCTGATCGCAGCGACCAATCTGTTCAAGAAATACGGTGATAAGACGGCTGTGAACAGGATTAGTTTTAACGTAGGGAAAGGCGAGGTGTTCGGCATCGTAGGGCCGAACGGTGCCGGAAAGACGACGACGGTCAACATGCTGACGGGTAAATGCATAATCGACGACGGTGAATTGTACATATTTGGTAAAGAGGTAAAAACGCATTCGAGGGAAATAAGGCAGGTTATGGGTGTTGTTTCCCAGGATGACAGTCTTGATCCCGATCTCAGCGTCTATGAAAATATTTTAATATACGCGAGTTATTTCGGCGGTACTACCGAACAAAAAATAACCGGACTTTTGAGTTTTTTCGATCTGAACCAGAACAGAAATTATAATGTAATGGATCTATCGGGAGGTATGCGCCGGCGGCTTACCCTTGCACGTGGTCTTGTGAATGATCCTTCCCTGCTTATACTTGACGAACCCACGACAGGACTCGATCCTCAGGCACGGCACCATACATGGGACAAGCTTTTACAAATAAAGGAACAGGGTATTACAATCCTTTTAACCACTCATTACATGGAAGAGGTAACGAAGCTGTGCGACAGGGTCATGATAATGCATGACGGAAACATAATGGCTGTGGACACTCCCCAGCGTATTATCTTGTCGCATTATCCTACGGACATTATAGAGGTAAAAGCAGATAACGGAATTAATTTCTCGGATATGCTTCATGCATTGGAGGGATTCAGATTCACGCACGAATTTTCAAGCAAGTTCGGTCTGATCATACCGGAGAAATTCGACGATGTACTCGCAATTCACAGGAAACTGACAGAGCTTTTCCCACTTTCTTATCCTTTAAGACGTCCGCCGAACCTCGAGGATGCATTCCTTGCGATGACAGGCACTGAACTCAGCGAAAACAATATTTGACCATATCACTCGTTGAGATTTATTCTTTTGGTAAAAGTCTGATCTGCGTGTATAGTGATTGTTTCTGAAAACGGCTTAAGATAAGGATTCATAATATAGAGTTCGTGCTTTCCCGTACTCAGGGATAAAGTCTTCAACCTCGGGGTTTCACCTGCATACTTTCCGTCTATAAATACCATTGCCCACGGGTAGGTAATGAGCTCAAGATTGCCGGTATCTGTTTTTGCCTGTTGCTGAACAATCTTCGGCAAAGGCTTCGGTAAAGGTATTGGCACAGGCTTTGGCATGGGGTTTGTGAGAGGGAGATTTTGGAGGACATTCTTTTTGTCATCGTGAATGGCTAAAGATCGAGGGGACTTCCGCGAGTCTGCCTCGGGATTGCTTTGGGACTCCGTCCCTCGCGTTGACAGAGGAGGAATCTCATTCCCCGTAATGACATTTTTTGATAGTTGGTGAGTCGCTTGATTCCGAGTAATATTCACATGACCCGGCTGGAGAACACGCAGTCTTGCCGGTGCTTCAATGTATTCCTCTCTTGCCATGAGCATTACCGCAAGTATGACAAAAATCACCTCCACAGCGCTGTAAGCCCATCTCTTATATCTGCTGTATTTCAGTGCTTTCAGTAATTTGACTGCGTCTGAATTGCCGTCACCTTTTGTTGGCTGGGCATCTTGTCCACTATTTGTTTCAAGCATTATGCCTATCGTGGAAAGTGCTTTCTCAAACCTGTTTGATTTTATGTAAGAAACAGCGTTATTATACCGCATACTGTTGTGTTTTCTGAGAAGTTCAAGGGCTGTTTTATCCGGTTCATGGATATAAGCATGAAATGCACCGTACGGGTCCGACGTAAATCCATGAAGAGCGTCGTTCAGCACAGCGCTGAGCCGAGATGCGTCTTCGTATCTGTCTTCAGGTTTCGGTTGAAGACACGTATGAATGATCCCGGCAATCCAGTCATCGATACCTGTCCCTGTACTGATAGGCTTATAATTATTCCTGGATATGTTATTGAGTATCGACATTGTGTTGTCGGCATAAAACGGAGACGCTCCGGTTATGAGCCAATAGAGAAGGGAACCGAGTGAGAATACATCGGAAGCAGCATTGATATTGCTGGAATTGATATGCTCCGGCGACATGAATTCAGGCGAGCCTATGGCAGCCCCGGTTATCGTAATCCTCGTATCCGTGAGTATATGGGCAAGGCCGAAGTCGGTAATCTTCATATCTCCATGTCCGCTGATCAGCACATTCTCCGGCTTAATGTCCCTGTGTACAATCCCATGAGCATGGGCATGCGCAACAGCATCGCAAACTATATATGCAATGATGAGGGCTATTTCCAATGATGGTTTCTTAACTTTATCGTATAATCTGTCATACAGTCTGCGCAGGTCTTCCCCGTGCACATACTCGAGGATCAGGAACGGTACGCCCTCATGTTCGCTTATATCGTATAAAGAGACTATGTTTTTATAGTTCAGTTCTGCTATGATCCGGGCTTCATTGACGAACCTTTGTAACAGGCTGCTGTCGGATATAAACTGGGGGTAGAGAATTTTTACCGCTATCTCGCGCTTTAAAATAGTATCGGTCCCGGTATAGATGATAGCCATACCGCCCCTGCCTAATTCCTTTTTAATCAGGTACCTGTTTGCGAGAAGTTGTCCTTCGAAAGTATTCATGCGGATCAGTTTAATAGGAATTGCCGTCAAGATCAAGCTCCATGGTTTTTATTTTCTATGCATTTGTGGTTGAAAACAGTTACAATAAAACATACTATATACCTGAATATGCATAATGAAACATTGTTCAACATTGATAAAGAAATAGAAATACTGATGTCAAACAGCTCACGCTGGGTGAAGATGTATGACACGTCTTTCAGATCTGTTTTGATTAATGAATACCTCGGTGCGTCCCATAAGCCGGTGCTGGTCATTACGCCATCGGGCGAATATGCGAACAGGCTGGCCGGAGAACTTGCATGGCTGTCGTCAGGAAGGGTTACACCGAAATTGTTCCCGTCATGGGGCATAATACCGTACAACGGCATTTTTCCAGTCATCGATGTCCAGGCTGAAAGAATAACGGCCATAAGCGAGCATGTGTGCAATAAAACGACAGGCATCATAATTACCTCTGCAAAGGCCTTGATGCCCATGCTTCCCCGGCCGTCCTTGCTGGGGGCACTGAAACTCGAGATCAATGCCGGAGCCAGGCTCGACATAACAGAGCTTGCCCTCAGGCTTGTTGAGCTCGGCTACGTAAGACAGAATATTTCAACGTCAATCGGAGAGTTCAGTATAAGGGGGGGCATCGTCGATATTTTTCCTCCGAATTCCGTGTACCCTATAAGGATTGAAATGATGTCCGATACCGTCGAGTCCATGAGACACTTCATGGTCGTCGATCAGCGTTCATTTAAAAGAATTGAGACTATGTTCATACCCCCTGTCACGGAATTCCTTGCCGCTGATCTGAATGACCGTCGAGACGAGCTGAAGGCTGCTTCACCGGAAGAGCTCCCGTATAACGACAAAGCCGATATCTTTGATTACATCGATAAGGGGACGGATATTATCGTCGTCAATCCGACCGAGGTGAACAACACCCTGGACAGATATTATGAAGATATCTACAAGCACCACATGCAGGCTTTAAAAGAAGGACGGAATGTAAACGATGCCGAAATAATGTTCCTGTCCCCGGATACTATCAGACAGAAGCTCGGCAGTTATAAGACACTGTGGATTGACAGCTCGCACTCGGCACAGTATCCGGTCCTTGCTCTTGAAAAAGCGTCACCGGTCGATGATATCGATGTATGGCTTAACTCTGGAACGAATGATCTGCATGCGGCATTCGAATATATCAGGCACATTGTAAAAGATAACCGGATAGTCGTCATGATTACGATGCAAAGCGACAGGTTGGAGCATCTTACGTCGCTCCTTTCGGATTCAGGGATTGAAATGAACCACATTCAGGAACCCTATCCTGAATGTATGCTTCAGTTGAAACAGGGGCTTAACTTCATACACGGAGAACTGGAGAAAGGGTTTGTGTATCAGGATATCCCGTTCTTAACCGGTGCCGATCTGTTCAATGTCAGGAAAGGCAGGAAGAGGAAGCAGTCTTATCAGCACTTGTACGGCGGTGAACCGATAAACCTCGAGGAACTCAAGTTCGGCACCTACATCGTGCACAGGGAGTACGGGATCGGTAAATTAACAGGTATCACAACTATGGAAGTTGATTCGTTAAAACTTGAATTGATCGTGATAGAATACCGGGACAATGCAAAGCTTTACATGCCCGTCGAACGCGCAAATATGCTGAGTCAATACATCCCGTCCTCTGATGTCGTCCCTGTGCTCGATAAGCTCGGGGGCAGTACATTCCAAACAAGGGTAAAGAAGGTAAAAGAAAAGCTGTATGAGATCGCACACGAATTCATCAATAATCAGGCAATAAGGGAATTGAAGGGCGGGTTCAGCTTCTCGGCGCCCGATAGACTCTATCAGGCATTTGAGGACAGCTTTCCCTACGAAGAGACCACCGACCAGAAGAAGGCGATAGAGGACGTTATAACCGATATGATGAGCAGCAAGTCCATGGACAGGCTTATCTGCGGTGATTCGGGATACGGTAAAACAGAGGTGGCAATGCGGGCCGCATTTAAAGCCGTTATGGACAATAAGCAGGTCGCTTTGCTTGCACCCACGACAATCCTTTCGGAACAGCACTACAGGACATTCTCGGAAAGGTTCAAAGAATACCCTGTCAACATAAAGGTGCTGAACCGTTTCAGGAAGCTGACTGAAAAAAGGACGCTCCTCAAGGGGCTTGCACACGGCGAGGTAGACATTCTTATCGGTACTCATGCAATACTGAAGGAAGCCATACGGTTTAAATCGCTCGGACTCATCATTATCGATGAAGAGCATAAGTTCGGCGTTGACCATAAAGAAACACTTAAAAGGTTTAATCCTTCGGCAGACATACTCGTGATTACTGCAACACCGATACCAAGGACATTAAAAATGGCACTTTCCGGGATTAAGGATATCAGCATCATAACGACACCGCCGTCAGAGAGAAAGGCTACCCAGTGTTATATAATGAAATACAATGATTCAAGCATCCGTGATCTTATCATAAAAGAGATAGAGCGCAGCGGGCAGGTGTTTATCATCAGCAGAAAGATAAAAGGCCTTGAACAGCTTGCAGACAGGATAACGAGGATCGTGCCCGGTGCATCGGTTGCCGTCGTTCATGGACAGATGCCGGCAAGACATATCGAAAGCATCATGGCACAATTCATACGGAAAGAGCTCAATGTACTTATCAGCACTGCGATCGTTGAATCCGGACTCGATATACCGTCTGCAAATACCATCATTATCAATGATGCCGATGTGTTCGGGACCTCCGAGCTATATCAGTTGAAGGGCAGGGTAGGCAGATCCGATCAGGTAGGTTACGTATACTTTCTCATGCCTTTTAACAGGCCTGCTTCACCGCAGGCGCTGGCACGGCTGAAGATGGTCGCTTCATCTTCTGAATTGAGCTCCGGGTTCAAGCTTGCCATGCATGACATGGAGATGCGCGGGGCCGGCAACATCGTAGGAAAGGCGCAGTCGGGACATATTGACGCACTGGGACTTGAGTTGTATTCCGAACTGATAAAAGAAGCCATGGCAGGTATAAAAGGGGAGGCTTATGAAGAGCCTTTAGAGCCGCACCTGAATTTCCCTGTCCCGGCCTATATACCCGAAACATATATCGATGACCCGGAATTGAGGCTGTTATTTTACCGCCGCCTTGCCAATGCGGATAACAACCTGCCGGAGATTGTTTCAGAGTTGAAAGACAGGTTTGGACGCATGCCGTCAGAGCTTGAAATGCTTATAAAAATAATTAAAATAAAGGTATTGATGAAACAGCTTAAAGCTGTTAAGCTGGATAAAATCGGCAGTGACTTCAGAGTGACTTTTTTGCACACTACAAATGTAGAACCTGAGGATATCAGCAGGTTATTGAATGAAAGGATTATAAAAATTAAAGGGAACCACGCCCTGCAACTGACCTTTGAACCTCTCCTGGCAAAGGGTATAGACGGTATTTTAAAGGCGTTCGAGGCGTTAATCCAAAAAAGCCGGACAAAAGAAGCAGGTTTGCAAAGTTAGATGATATGAAACATATAATAATATTCGTGTCGATGATAATTGTCAGCATGTTCGGATGCACGAATCATCTGTCCATAGCACTTGGCAGCGGGACCGTTATCAGTGTAGGCAAGCAGGATGTAACGCTCGATGAATTTAAAAAAATGCTGAATAACTTTTCTGCGGAAAGCGGTCTCAAGCCGGGGCATGTATCAAAAGACCTTGTGATGGCGAATATCGATAATCTCGTCAATAGCCTGCTCCTGCTGCATGAAGCAAAAAGAGAAGGCATAACGGTCACATCCGATGAGGTCAATCATGAATACAGCCAGCTCAAGCAGGGATACACGGATGAGCAGTTCAATAAAATCTTCATAGAAAAACTGATAGATAAAAATTTATGGCTGAAACAACTTCAAGATCAATTGATCATAAAGAAGCTTCTCTCGATACACTTCTCGACTGTTTCGGTCTCACCGGCTGAGGGAGAGCAATACTATAAAACGCATCCGGATGCTTTCTCGGTCCCGGAAATGATAAAGGCGCGGCAGATGGAATTTTCCTCAGAGCAGTCTGCGGCACAGGCCCTTAATGCCTTGAATGCAGGACAGAGTTTTTCTAAAGTAGCCCAGGCCTATTCTATGGATCCCCAGGCACCGTCCGGAGGCGATATGGGGGTGTTGGCTGCGAATGACCTTCCCAAGGAGCTCGAGGGAATATTATTCTCTTTACCTGTCGGCAAGGCAAGCGGTATAGTAAAAACACAATTCGGTTATCAGATATTCCTCGTAGAGTATAAAGTACCTCCTCATAAAAAGTCTTTCAGCGAAGCAAAGGACGATATTTCCGCACTGTTGCGCAGTGAAAAGATAAACAGCGATTTTGCAAAATGGATAACTATCTTGAAAGAACAGGAAGGCGTGCATATAAATTACGAACTTTTAAAAAGGGCAGGATTAATATGAAGTATAGAACGGCATTGCTTTTACTCATGATCGTCCCCGTAACTTTGGGGGCAGGCAGGGAACCCGTTGACGGCATCGTTGCAATCGTCAATGACAATCCGATAACGCTGTATCAGGTCCGGCAGCGCTCCGAGATCTTAAAGCAGAGGTATCCGGACGCAAAGACGCTCGACAAGCGATCACTCGATGATCTGATAGATGACACTATTATTTACAGTGAATTAAAGACCCTGGGGGTTACCATCGGCGCGCAGGATGTCAACAATGCAATAGAACAGATGGCGGAATCCAATGGAGTGTCGGTCGATTCGCTGAAATCTGATTTGAAAAAAAAAGGCATAGACTTCGACGCTTATACCGATGAGATGAAGAGCGAGCTGGCGAAATCGAAGCTTGTCGGTTATAAATTCAGGACAGAAATTACCGTCACAGAGGACGACGTGCAGAGGTATTACATAGAACACAAGAAAGAGTTTTCACAGGTCAAGCAGGCGGACATAAGACATATACTCATTGAAGTGCCGCCGGACAGCTCTCAGGAGCAAAAGCAGAGTCTGCTGAAAAAGGCCGGGATGGTCGTGGCAAAGCTCGCCGCCGGTGAACATTTTTCCGGTGTTGCCGGAAAATATTCGGATGATAAAGTAACAAAAAACAATGGCGGAGAATTGGGGTATGTAGAGCAGGGAACATTATACCCCGCGATCGACAAAGCGATATTCACCGCAAAGCCCGGGCAGACCGTAGGCCCCTTGCGTACGCCTATCGGATATGAGATTATAGGAATAGAAGGATTTAAATCATCCGAACTGCTTCCCTTGAAAGAGGTGAAGGACAAAATCCGGAATGACATATACACGGGCAAGCTCGACAGTGCTCTCAAAAGCTGGCTATTGACAAAAAGACAAAAAACTATCATTACAGTCTATGATGGACTTTTATAACTGGAGGAATAAATGGAACTGCCAAAAATCGGTATAACAATGGGTGACCCTACAGGCATAGGACCTGAGGTCATTGTAAAATCTTATCAGGACCCGAAGATAACGAAGGAATGCATCCCTGTGCTTTTGGGCGATGCCAATGTTATGAAGAAAACAATAGCCGCACTGCATGCAAAGCTTGAAGTCACGGTCATATCCGTCGAGGACATCAAATCACTCAGGCCGAACATTAAAAGTATATACGTCGTCAAACTCTCGAACCTCGATCCGGTAAGGCTCAAGATAGGCAGGCCGGATAAGATCGCAGGGAAGATGATGGTGACCTATATAAAAGAAGCGGTAAGGCTTGCGATGAACGGCTCTATAAGTGCAATGGTAACGGGACCTATCAATAAGGCTGCCATCAACAATGCAGGGTTCAATTATCCCGGTCATACGGAACTGCTCGCTGAAATAACGAGGACAGAGGATTACTGCATGATGCTTGTCGGCAAGAAACTGAAGGTTTCGCTGGTAACGACCCACTTGCCGATGAGGGAAATACCGAACATGATAACGCCGGGCATGATCTTCAAAACAGTCAAATTGACCTATGAGGCACTGGTCGATTATTTCGGCATAAAGAATCCGAAGATTGCCGTGGTTGCCCTGAACCCTCATGCCGGAGAAGAGGGTTTGTTCGGCGTAGAGGAGAAAGAACTGATTATACCGGGCATAAAGAAAGCAGAGAGCATGGGGATACAGGTGTTCGGTCCCCTGTCCGCCGATACGGCTTTTCATTTTGCCTATAAGGGCAAATACGATGTGGTCGTAGGCATTTACCACGATCAGGCATTGATACCCATAAAGATGATTAACTTCGATGACTCTGTGAATGTTACGCTCGGGCTGCCTATCATTAGGACATCGGTCGATCACGGAACAGCCTACGATATAGCAGGCAAAGGCATAGCAAATCCAGAGAGTATGAGTGCAGCAATAATGCTTGCAAGCAAAATAGCTGCCATAAAGCAAAAAAAACAATCAGGGACAATAGTTAAGTAATCTTAGGTAATTGATATTCTTGCAGGGGCTCGCTATAGTGAGTCCCTGACTTTGCCGCAAACAATTGGAAACAAAGAATGGATTATATCATCGTAAGGGGTGCGAGAGAGCACAACCTGAAAAACATTGATGTCGATATCCCCCGTAACAAGCTTGTCATTATTACAGGATTGTCCGGTTCGGGCAAAAGCACTCTTGCATTTGATACCATATATGCAGAGGGCCAGCGCAGGTATGTGGAATCTCTTTCAGCTTATGCAAGACAATTTCTCGGTCAGATGGACAAGCCCGATGTTGATTCCATAGAAGGCCTTTCCCCCGCTATATCCATCGAGCAGCGCACACTCAGCCATAATCCGCGATCGACGGTCGGGACAGTGACCGAGATATACGATTACCTCAGGGTATTATATGCAAGGATAGGCATCCCTCATTGCCCTGTATGCGGCAGAGAGCTTGCATCTCAGAGTATCGATCAGATGGTTGACCAGATACTGTCTCTTCCAAAAGATACGCGTATCATGATAATGGCGCCTGTGGTGAGAGGAGATAAAGGTGAATTCAAAAAAGAGCTCCTCCAATGGCGCAAGAATGGCTATACCAGGGCAAAGATAGACGATAAAATCGTCGAACTTCAGGATGATATCCGCCTCGATAAAAACAAAAAACACAAGATTTCGATTATTATAGACAGGATTGTCGTGGATCAGGGTATGCATTCCAGAATAGCGGACTCTTTGGAAACGGCACTGTCCATTGCAGACGGGGTCGTAGAGATAGAGTTTGCGGATAAGGAATCTGTCTCCTTAAAAACCACAGCAACTGACGAAGCGGACATCGAACCTACATCAAAAAAAGGACCTGCGACAGGGTGGACCATGAGCCGGAAATTCGCGTGTCCTGACTGTGGAACAAGCCTGCCTGAGCTTGCACCGAGGATATTTTCGTTCAACAGTCCTTACGGTGCATGTGAAAACTGTGACGGCATAGGACATCTTGTCGATTTTACACCCGAACTGATTGTTCCCGACGATACGCTCTCCATCAAAAAGGGTGCTGTTGCACCATGGCGCAGAAGAATGAGTTTCTATTTTCAGGAGATGCTTGATTCGCTTGAAAGGGAATTCGGCATTGACCTCGAAACGCCGTTTTCAGAGCTTCCTGAATGGCAAAGGCACATAATACTTTATGGAACAGATGGTATTGATAAACAGCCGTTTGCCAGATATGTAAAGAAATACAGCTATATATTTACAGGTGTTATACCGTATCTCAAGAAAAAATATCACGAAGAAGACGATCCTTTTATCATTTCGGAACTTCAAAAGTACCTGCACTACAAGACCTGCTCCGTGTGTAATGGCGCGAGGCTGAGAAAAGAAAGCCTTTCCGTAACGGTAAACGGGAAAAATATCCATGAATTTACCGGCATGACGATTGAACAGGCGTATAACTTCATCATAAATATGTCTCTTACAGAAAAGCAGAGGCTTATTGCAGAGAGGCTGTTGAAGGAGATTGAGAGCCGTATAGAATTCATGTTCAATGTCGGACTCGACTACATAAGCCTTGACAGGATGGCAGGAACATTATCAGGAGGCGAGTACCAGAGAATAAGGCTTGCGACACAGATTGGCTCAGGGCTTGTCGGCGTGCTTTACATACTCGATGAGCCGACAATAGGCTTACACCAGAGGGACAACAGGAAGCTCATCAATACCCTGATCAGGCTTCGCGACATCGGAAACACGGTCATTGTCGTTGAACATGACCCTGAAACCATCATTTCTTCCGATTATATCATAGACATGGGACCAGGGGCAGGACACAAAGGCGGTGAGATTGTAGCAAATGGCACACCGGCACAGATCATGAAGAACGAGGCATCGTTAACCGGCGGATATTTGTCAGGAAGGTTGTCCATTCAGGTCCCGTACAAAAGAAGACAAGTCAATCACGGTTCTTTAAAGCTTTATGGGGCGGATACCAATAACCTGAAGCACATTGAAATTGCCTTTCCAACAGGTGTCTTTACCTGTGTAACAGGGGTATCTGGTTCCGGCAAAAGCAGCCTTGTTGTAGACACGCTTTATAATGTTCTCTATCAAAAGATATACGGTCCAACAGGCATAACGGTCCATTATAGAAAGATTGAAGGAGTAGAGCTGGTGGACAAGGTTATACAGATAGACCAATCACCCATAGGAAGGACACCGCGTTCAAATGCTGTTACCTATACGGGAGTATTTGAGCCCATAAGAGATGTCTTTGCACAAACACAGGAGGCACGGGCACGCGGCTATTCAAAAGGGAGGTTCAGTTTTAATCTCAGGGGCGGCAGGTGCGATACCTGTGAAGGTCAGGGCATGCTGCAGATAGAGATGCATTTCCTGCCTGATATTTACGTGCAGTGCGACGGGTGCAAGGGGAAGAGATACAACAGAGAGACCCTTGAAGTTCATTATAAAGGAAAGAATATATCGGATGTATTGAATATGTCCGTGGAAGAAGCACTGGAGTTTTTTAAGAATATCCCTGCAATAAAGGACAAACTCCAGACATTGTACGATGTCGGGCTTGATTATCTGAAGCTCGGACAGTCCGCAACGACGTTGTCAGGCGGTGAGGCACAAAGGATAAAACTTTCAAAGGAATTAAGCAGGAGAAGTACGGGAAAGACTGTTTATATACTCGACGAGCCTACGACAGGCTTGCATTTCGATGATGTTAAAAAACTGTTGATCGTCCTCAACAGACTTGTCGATGAAGGCAATACGGTCATTGTAATAGAGCATAACCTCGATGTGATAAAATCAGCCGACCATATCATTGACCTTGGTCCCGAAGGCGGTGAAAAAGGGGGGTATGTGGTCGCTGCAGGCACACCTGAAGACATTGTCAAAGTCCCTGCATCCTATACAGGAGAGTACCTTAAAACAGTATTGATTTAGCAAGATATGAGGACTCACCCGTTTAAAGTACAGCGGGCCCGCTTTTTTGATGATTGGAACTTTTAAGGTTATTGACAAGAGAGGTTATGAAGAAATAAAATACTATAAAAGGAGGACATGCAATGGAGTATAAGTCTATTCCCGAAATGTATTACACACAAGCCGAAAGGAATAAAGGCAAGGTCATTATAAAGCATAAGAAAGAAGGTAAATGGACCGACATTACCTGGGATCAAAATAGAGATTCTACGGAATCACTTGCCCGTGGCATCATAAAACTCGGCATAAAACCTCAAGAAAAGATATGTATCTTGTCGGAAAACCGAAACGAATGGTACATCAGCGATCTTGCTATACAAAGCGCAGGTGCAGTAACTGTCCCAATTTATGCCACAAATACGCCTGATCAAGTGGCGTATATCGTCAACGATTCTGATGCTGTTGCCATAATTCTTTCAACAGAACAGCAATACAGTAAAATTAAAATGAAGATGAATGACATGCCGAGTTTGAAGCACGTCATATCCATGGATAAGCTGAATGATGCAGCAGGCGTGTTATGGTTTTATGATGTAACAGCTTCCGGCAAACCGGCAGATTTGAAACAAGAGATGGACAAACGGCTGGGGAATATAAAGACTGAAGACTTGGCAACGATCATTTATACCTCAGGAACCACTGCTGATCCAAAGGGCGTCATGCTGACGCAGAGCAATCTTTTATCCATTACCGATGCCGCTTACGATTCATTTAAAGATGAACTTACGGATGAGGTCATGCTCTCATTCCTGCCCCTGAGCCACGGTTACGCGAGGATAGCAGACTTTTATGTTCCGATTTATCATGCGAAAGGTGTTCAGGCAATAGCGGAAAGCATCGATAAGGTGGCCGACAATCTCAAGGAAATAAAGCCGACCATGTTCGTGTCCGTTCCACGTGTCTATGAAAAGGTTTACGGAAAGATTATCTCTCAGGTTGAAGCGGACAAACCGATGAAAAGAAAGATTTTTTACTGGGCTGTTTCGGTAGGCAGGGCTGCTGCTCCGTATCTGATGGAAAATAAGCCGTTACCTCTCTTTTTGTCCTTGAAATACAAACTTGCAGGTAAACTGGTATTTAAGAAAATCAAACAGGCTGTCGGCGGAAGGCTTAAGTTTGCCATATCAGGCGGTGCACCGCTTTCAAAAGAACTCGGTGAATTCTTTTTTGCTCTCGGTATCAAGATCGTAGAAGGATACGGGCTTACGGAGACATCCGCTATTTTCATGGCAAATCCTCCAAAAAAGGTGAAGTTTGGAACAGTTGGAAAGCCGTTCAAAGGATACGAATTAAAAATTGCCTCTGACGGCGAGATTTTATTGAGAGGGGCAAACGTGATGAAGGGCTATCATAAAAAGCCCGAGGCAACGAAAGAAGCCCTTGATAAAGATGGATGGCTTTATACAGGCGATATCGGCTTTGTCGATAATGAAGGGTATCTGCATATCACAGACAGGAAAAAGGACCTTATTGTCACTGCAGGCGGAAAGAACATAGCGCCTCAGCCGATTGAGAACAAACTGAAGATGAATATGTACATAGACGAAGCCGTGATGATCGGCGATAAAAGGCCGTACTGCGTGGCATTGATAGTACCGTCATTCGAAGTGCTGAAGGATGTGGCAAAAAAGGAAGGTATTTCTTATACGAACGAAAAGGACCTCATCGAGCAGCCGAGAATAAAAGAGCTTATATCGGCAGCACTGGATGAAGTAAACAGCGGTTTTGCAAGGTATGAGAACATTAAAAAGTTTGCCTTGATCCCGCAGTTGTTCTCTCAGGAAACGGGGGAGTTGACCCCCACGATTAAGGTCAAGAGGAGTGCTGTAGAAAAAAAATATAAGTCAATAATAGATGGACTTTACAATACATAGGAGCCGGGTCTTCTAAAGCAATAGTGAAGTCTAACATCACACAGGCGTGCACGAAAGCCTTGCATGATCAATGTCCATGTAAAAGCTTTGGACGGTAATTTCCGGAAATATTCGATGCAGACGATTCATGGATTTATGGATATCGGCGATTTGTAGTTTCATTAACATCAGGTCTGTCATATCTGGATAGAGATTCTGGTAATAACCGCAGGACGTGTGGGAGACGAGTATTACACGGGAAATCTTGTGTGCTCGTATCAGAAATTTCATTCGTTTAACAGGGCCTTTTTCATTACTGATAATAAACTGCGGGCCTCCGGGATAAACGAAAAGGTCACACCTTCTGATTTTAAGAAATGTTTGCAGAAATTCGATCGATGTCCCGTTAAAACGTTCGTCGCTGCAAAAGATTGCAAGGGTAGAGGTGAATGTATTTCTGAAACGTTTTTTACTTGAAAATTTCTTTTTTACAGACCTATCAGCATGTTTCATAACTTTCCAATCAAAGCAATATACGCGCAGTTTTATTTTTTGCATGATTATGTTTACCGGTCAACAGATACTGCATTCCCTGTTTTCGTTCCCGTGTGCTCTCACACTATCAATCATTGTAGAGAACAGAATATATATCCCCTCTACTAAGAGGGACACAAGGGGTTGTGATATGAAGATTAACTTTCCAAAGAAGTATCAATCGCGATCCTTGAGCATGAGTGCATTGACCAGTTCTTCCAAAATGCTGCTGATACCTATTTTCTCGCCCTGGGCCATCCGTTCATTTTTAAACGATCTTTTAAACAGGGTCGATACCAACTCCTGTATCGTTTTACTCCTTTGTATTATATTCTTTCTCACACTGCCGTGCAAACTGCTTGCACTTTTCGAATGGTTCGACGTATGAACTATTTATGGAAATTCGCGGTATCGGCATAGACATTGTCCACGTTGTTCGTGTTCAGAAATTGCTTGAACAGAAAAAAGACAGGTTTACCCGCAGGATCTTTACCGATGCAGAACGCAGGTATTGCGAGCGGTTCAAGAACAGTGCTGAGAGATATGCCGCACGGTTTGCGGCAAAAGAGGCTGTGAGGAAGGCGATATCCCCGCTTTACAAAGGATATTACAACTATAAAGAGATAGAGGTCATAAAAAGTGCCGACGGCATGCCTTCGATAAAGCTTCATGGAAAGCTGTCCATACTTGAAAAAAAAGGGACACATTTTAACCTTTCCCTGACCCATGAGCGCGACTATGCCGTTGCCGTCGTAATCATGTCTTTACCGGAATAAACAGCATAATTCTTATTGACTCAGGGGGGGTAATTTGCTACCTATTAAAACGCCTTCGCAAAAGACTGCGGCTTAACCCGGGACTTTATAATCTTTTTAAAAGAGGTGGTTTATTATGAGTGATAACATTGTGGTAAAGATATTCAGATCTCACCTTGTCGAAGGAACATTAAAACCCAGCAATGACATAGGACTAAGGGTTGATGAAACACTCCTTCAGGATGCAACAGGCACCATGGCGGCACTTCAGTTCGAGGCAATGGACATACCAAGGGTAAAGGTAAAGAGGGCGTTTGCGTTCGTAGATCATAACATGCTGCAGACCGGTTTCCAGAACGCTGACGATCACAGGTTCCTTCAGACATTTTCAAACAAGTACGGATTATATTTCTCAAAGCCTGGCAACGGTATATGTCATCAGGTATACCTCGAGAGGTTCGCACGGCCGAATATCATTTTACTGGGGGCCGACAGTCATACGCCCAATGCGGGCGCAACCGGTATGATAGCAATCGGTGCAGGGGGGCTCGATGTTGCCGTTGCGATGGCAGGCGGACCATATTACACAAAGATGCCTGCTGTCGTTCATGTAAAGCTTACCGGCAGGCTCAAACCATGGGTCGCATCGAAGGATATCATGCTTGAACTTTTGCGCCGTCTGAGCGTTAAGGGCGGAGTGGGAAAGATCTTCGAGTTCGGAGGGGAAGGTGTCAGGACACTCTCGGTGCCCGAGCGTGCGACGATAGCGAATCTTGGTGCTGAACTCGGTGCGACTACATCCCTGTTTCCCTCTGACGAAAGGGTGCTCGAATATTTCAAGCTCCAGAAGAGAGAGAAAGATTATAAACCCCTCAGTGCAGATCAGGATGCGGAATATGATGAAGTTATGGAAATAGCCCTCGATAAGCTTGCGCCGATGGTTGCCATGCCGTCCATGCCTGACAAGGTAGTCCCGGTTACAGAAGAGGTTGGGAAAGAAGTGCGGCAGGTATGCATAGGGAGCTGCAACAATTCATCCTATGATGACCTCATGCTTGTCGGCGCAATGTTAAAGGGCAAGAAAGTCCACCCTGATGTAAGCCTTACCGTGACCCCGGGCTCAAAGCAGGTATTTGAGATGGTTGCCGCTTCAGGCGCACTTCAAAACATGATAAGTGCCGGCGCACGGATACTCGAAGCTGCATGCGGCCCCTGTATAGGAATGGGACAGGCGCCTCCGTCAGGCTCAGTTTCGATAAGGACAATGAACCGCAACTTCCTCGGCAGGAGCGGAACACCGGACGATCAGGTCTACCTTGCAAGTCCGTACGTTGCGACCGCGTGTGCGCTCAAAGGCAGGATTTATGACCCGAGGAAATTGGGCGGAAGGCCGCCCGCACTAAAGAAGGCAAAAAGCTTTATCATCGACGACAGCAACATTATAAAGCCTTCGGCAAAATCCGAGAAAGTCGTTGTGGAAAAAGGACCGAACATAAAGCCGCTGCCATTAAGGGGTGCGCTTGAAGACGCACTCGAATCCGTTGTCCTTATAAAAGTCGGTGACAATATAACGACAGACCATATTATGCCTGCGGGTGCAAGGGTACTCCCGTACAGATCGAACATCCCGGCAATATCGGACTTTGTTTTTTACAATATAGACCCCGAGTTTCCCAAACGCGCCAAACAATCAGGCGGAGGTATTATCCTCGGCGGCAGCAATTATGGACAGGGATCAAGCAGGGAACATGCGGCACTTGCGCCTATGTATCTCGGCGTAAAGGCCGTCATAGCAAAATCATACGCGCGAATCCATCGATCGAACCTCATTAACTTCGGTATCCTCCCCCTGATTATTAAGGACAATGATGCCTTTTCATCGATAGAGCAGGGTGATACGCTGGTTATGGAAAATATCAGGAAGCATGTTAAAGAAGACGATAAAATAAGTATTTTTATAAAAAACAAAAATAAGACCATAGAGGTTTATCTCGATACGAACCAGAGAGAAAGAAAAATACTCATATCCGGCGGTTTGTTAAATATGATAAAGCAGGAGGCGTAGATTATGGCGCAATGGTATAAAATAACCTGTAAAAGCTGCGATTATAAAAATGAACTCATTCTGGGCTCGACGATAACATCGGAAAGTCTAAAAGATCTAAACGAGGATGCAGCGGACTTTAAGATCTTCGAATGCAGACATGACCGTGAGCTTTTTACCATCGATGTACACGGCGGTGACTTCAACGGCAGATGTCCGGTGTGTGACGGACCTGTAACAGAGATGAGCATTAAAGATATTGATCAGCAATCGTGTCCAAAATGCAACAGCAAGGCACTGAGAATAGAACCGGTGGTACGCATGTGAACTCTATGAGAGAATTTCATTCTCTCATAGAGTAAAAAGGAGATATGAGCTGTAGGATATGAAAGAGAAAAGACTTTATCTGCCTTCAGAAAAAGAGCAGTTCAATAAGCTGACGACAGCCAGGCAAGTGGAACGAGAAGTCATATTCTCGGATGATAAGCGTGATTTTGCATGGATGAAAGAGAATGTTCCCTGTCAGGCTGCCTGTCCTGCTCTGACAAATATTCCCGGATATATCCACACCATTTTTCAGGAACGGTACGGGAGGGCTTATGAAATCAACAGGTATGTAAATATACTGCCCGGCGTTCTCGGAAGAATATGCTCGAGGCCTTGTGAACCCGTTTGCAGGCATGGCTGGCCCGGTAATGGTGAACCTGTGGCAATATGTCATTTAAAGAGGGTTGCATCTGATTTTAAGCCGACAGGGCACAGGATTGAAGAATTCATGTTCGGACCATCCGAAAAGAAGGTCGCCATTATCGGCTCAGGACCGGCAGGTCTCGGTGCTGCACATGACCTTGCTATCCTTGGACACAAAGTCATAATTTATGAAGCACTTGAGGAACCGGGCGGGATGCTCCGCTACGGTATTCCTATGTTCAGACTTCCAAGAAACATTCTGGACCCTGAAATAGAAAATATAATTCGCCTCGGCGTGGAACTGAAAACCGGAGTGTGCATAGGGAAAAAGGTCGCCATGGATGAACTCCTCGCATCCCATGATGCCGTCCTCGTTACTGCCGGGACATTTACCGCGAACGTGCTGAACATTGCAGGGGAATCTGCGGACCATGTTTATTCCGGTCTCCAGTTCATGATCAACGTCAATTCCGGTAAAAATATTTTCGTTGGAGAAAGAGTGCTGGTGATTGGCGGCGGCTATACTGCCATGGACTGCGCACGGTCGGCGATGAGACTCGGAGCCAAGCGAACCATTATAAACATACTGACGACAGAGGACTATATAACGGTAAGCAGGGAAGAATTATTGGAAGTGAAAAGCGAGGATGTAGAGATTAGGGGACTCGTTTCAATACAATCCATTGAAAAGAAAGACGGCACTTTATCCGTAACCTTCAAGCACAATAAGCTTGGCGGCTATGCACCGAGCGGTGATCGTATTGCGATACCGATAAAAGGCTCTGATTTTTCAGAGACTGCCGATAGCGTTATTTATGCTATCGGTCAGAGGCCTGACACCGGTTTTTTTGACAACGTGGTAAAACTGAACAAAAAAGGCATGGTTGACGTAGACCCTGAAACATCGATGACCGCAAAGACAGGACTGTTTGTTGCCGGAGATTTTTCAAGCGGCGCTTCCACAATCATAGCGGCAATAGCTTCAGGCCGTACCGCTGCACTGAATATCGACAAATTCCTCATGAAACATACACGGAGAAAAAAGATTGTCCGTCTTGAACAATACAAAGAGCCCTTGAGGGAGAGGAACTGGGATTTTATACCGAAGCAGGCAATGCCGGTATTGCCCTCGAAGGGAAGGGTCGATCAAAAAGAAGTCGAACTCGGACTCGATGAGAATAGAGGCAAGGAAGAGGCAAAAAGATGCTATCTGTGCTATTTAAAATTCGAAATAGATCCATCGAGATGCATATACTGCAGGGCATGTATCGATGTCTGTCCCACGAATTGCATAAAGCTTGCAGAGGATGTGCAGGTAACTCGGGAGGGGACTTCACATATCACCGTTACCAATAAATGGGACAAGGTTACCGCTGTGGTGATCGATAACAAGGATTGCATTAGATGCGGCAAGTGTTATCAGGTGTGCCCAGTGCAATGTATAAATATCATTAAAACAGAGCTGATAGAACAGGATATAGAGGTTTAGGATGCCGAAAAAACAGATACATTATATGATCATAGGAAATGGAGACACGGGCAATTATGCTGCAGAGACCATCAGAAAGAATGATCCTGATGCATATGTAACCATAGTATCTGCCCAGCCCACACACTATGTCGATCACAGTCTGCTCGCTTCTTTTTTATTGGACAAACAGGACATAAAGAAACTATACGTTCATCCGTACACATGGTACAGAGATAACAGGTTTAACCTTAGATTAAACCAACCGGCAATAAGTCTTGATCCGCAAAAACATGAGATAATGCTTGCGCATAATGAGATTATTCACTACGACAAACTGCTTATTGCATCGGGTGCAAAACCAAAACTTCCCGAACCATTGGCACGCTATGAGAATATGCTTACCAGATTTTGTACGCCTGTCGATCTTCTCAAAATGAGGGAGAGGCTTGATGCATTAAAACATGTTACCATGATAGGTGGTGACTGCATAGCTTTGCATCTTGCTGGTTCTTTGTTAAAGCTCGGTAAATCAATTACTTTTATACTTAATGAATATTATTTCTGGCCTATGGAATTTGATGAATCCGTAAAACAAAGGCTCATAGACAGTTTAATAAAGAAAGGCGTTAATGTCATTTCAGAGGACATAACAATGGAAATTAAAAGCGGTGAGAAGGGGATCGATGTTCACACAAAATCCGGCAAGGTCATAAAAACTGATATGGCATGCCTTACATCCGGAATGGTCCCGAGCATAGATTTTTTAAGGGACAGCGGCATCGATGTCCAAACAGGCATACTGGTCGATCAATATATGCACACAAGCATTGAAGATATCTGGGCTGCCGGTGAATGTGCCACTGTGTATTATCCTGAATTAAAAGATTATCGTCAGACCACGGGGCAAATCAATGCGCAATACCTTGGTGTGGTAGCAGCCAGAAACATGCTCGGTGAACATAAGACCGTCACTTTGCAGGAACCCGGTAAAATAACGATAGCAGGAGAGGATTTCATAACCTATGGATGGAAGGGGTTTTCAATTGATATCTGATAAAGGAATAACTATTGAAATATGCGGCAGTTCAGGCGATGGAGCGCTTGCCACTGGTGAGATCTTTACGAAGACACTGTCCGACATGGGTTTTCATACGCTTTCATTCGACTCGTATCCTGCAGAGATAAGGGGCTTCGGCAAGAGTGTAGCTCACATCAGGGCAGGAGCAGGTCCCCTGACGAGCCTGAGCAGGAAGGTGGACATTCTTGTAGCGCTCAATGATCGTTATTCAATAGAACAGATACCGAAACTTGTCGATGAAGGTGTCGTGATTTTCGATAATAAACCGATAGAAGTTGCCCGGGAAGACAACGATATGTCCCATCGCCTTGGTCCCGGCGTATATTCAGGAGAAAAAGATGAGTGGGTCATAGAATCCGATGGATCTCATTGCATCGCCGGATATCTCGGTCCAGGCATGTATCTTTACGGAGTCCCTCTGAATCAACTGAGTCAGAGGACCACAGGGGAATCCAGGTCACGGAATATCGTTATTCTCGGTGTAATGGCTGCACTATTCGGGCTTCCTGACAAGGAATTTATCAATAATTTAACCGCCAAACTCGGTAAAAAAGGCAAAAGCATAGACACAATTATATCTGCATTCAGGGCCGGTTATGCCTATGTCAACGAACAGATTGTAAAGCTTGATCCTTACCTTTTCAGGAAAGAAGCTTTGGAAAAACGTGATTACAGGTTGATGACAGGAAATAAAGCAGTCGCAACTGCTGCGATAGACTCGGAATGTAAATTTTATGCAGGCTATCCGATTACACCTGCTACCAAGATCATGGAGATCCTTTCGGCGGAATTGCCGAAACACGGGGGGCATGTCGTTCAGACAGAGGATGAGATTGCTGCCATAGGTTTTGTAACCGGTGCATCATTTGCCGGTGTAAGGGCAATGACCGCTACATCAGGCCCGGGGTTCTGTCTTATGACGGAGTTTATAGGCTATAATGTTATGGCAGAAAACCCTATCGTAATTGTCGATGCGCAGCGCGCCGGTCCTGCAACAGGACTGCCTACAAAGACAGAGCAGTCCGATCTTAACCATGCATTGTTTGCAGGCAATGGGGATGCACCGCGTATCGTGCTTGCACCGACGAACGTGTCTGAGTGCTATCAATGGACAGCAGAGGCATTTTACCTTGCCGAGAAATACCAGATGCCTGTCATCATGCTTACAGACCTTTTTCTGTCACTGTGTCTGGAAAATGTACTCATAGAACCTATACCTGATTATAAAAAGCATGCGAATAAATATCCGACCGAAGAAGAACTTAAAGTTTATCTGAGGCAGAAGGTCACGGATGACGGCGTGTCACCGCGCACGATTCCCGGACAGGAAGGCGGCTGCCACGTTGTATCAGGGCTTGAACAGGATCAATACGGGACCCCGGTTTACGATGCAACCACGCATACGATGATGACGGAGAAACGGTTCCGTAAAATCAAAACTGCACTGGAACACGACATACCTTTACCGGAAAGATCCGGGGCAAAAGGAAAGGTAAAACTCGGTATCATATCATGGGGCTCGACCACAGGGGCTGTCAGAGAAGCCGTAAACAATGCAGTGAATGACGGAAAGAGCGTTGCCATGTTAAAACTCATTGTAGTAGCACCGCTGCATACAGAGCCTGTAAGACAATTCCTCGATTCATGCGACATGGTACTGGTGCCTGAGCTGAATTTTGAGGGTCAATTCGCAAACTGGCTTTCCATGCACTTTAATTATACGTTCCATAGATTGAACAGGGTCACGGTAAGCCCGATAACCTACAATGACATCGAAGAAGAGATAGACAGGCTTTTGAAAGGATAACGCTATGAATGAACAAATAAAACCGGAGGTTTTTTACCCGGATGACGAGCTGTCTGAAATAAAGAAGAAAGGTATTTTTACCTATCGCTCGGAAAGGCTTTCGACATGGTGTCCGGGCTGCGGATACTATGGAATAGAGACAGCCCTTGAAAGGACATTGACGGAACTCAACATCCTGCCGAAGGATCTTATGATTGTATCGGGCATAGGCTGTACAGGAAGGTATCCGTTCTTTGCGAAAGCATACAGCATGCATGTGCTGCATGGCAGATCATTGCCTGTTGCATCAGGTGCAAAAATTGCAAGGTCTGATCTGACGGTGCTTGCCCTTACGGGAGACGGCGATTGTCTCGGTATCGGTGCCGGGCATCTGCCTCACGCAATAAAAAGGAATACCGATATAACCTGCATACTTTTTGACAACGGTATCTATGGTCTTACAAAAGGACAGACAAGCCCCATGACTCCCAAGGGACAGGTCACGAGTTCGCATCCCGAGGGAAACCCGGATCCGAATATGAACCCCGTTTTGCTTGCATTATCTTACGGTGCAAACTTTGTTGCACGGGGGTTTGCAGGTGCTCCGGATGACATGAAGATATTGTTCGAAGAGGGCATAAAGCACAAAGGATTTTCCTTTATTCATATCGTAAGCCCCTGCGTTACTTTCGATAAGGTCAATTATACGTATGAGCACCTGCGCACGCAGGTAAAGCACCTGCCCCGGAGATACGATTACACGAATCTTGACATGGCTTTCGAGATGGCGCGTACTGCAGAGCTTTTTACAGGGCTCATTTACAGGAAGGAACCGTAAAACACTTTATTTGCGGCACTGTAATCCTGTGCCGAATAAGAACACTGTGTGTAAAAAATCTTGACAAGTATTCTTCTACTCTGTAACACGATACAGAAAGTAAATAATATAAAAAAATAAAATATAAATATATGACTATGGACACATCACCTTTAATAACGAAACTCTGGATAGGGCTCCATACGCCTCTCACCCAGTTCAATATAATACCCCTGGATGTTCTGGAACAGGCGATTATATTCTGGGCTGTGTGGATTTTGCTGAATAAATTTTTCTTTCAATCGTTTGCCAAAGTCTACGAGAAGCGCGGTTCAAAAACTGTTAAGGCTATCGAAGATGCAAAACTATTGAACAAGGAGTCAGAGGCACTCGAGGATGATCTCAGGGAAAAAATAAAACAGAGTACCGAAGCAGGAAATAAACTCAGGCTTTCTTACGTAGAAGAAGCAAAAAAAAGAAGAGACGAGGCGTTTGAAAAAGCAAATAAAGATATGCAGGAACATTTAAAATCCATGATTGCACAGATAGAGAAGGAAAAGACGGATTTACTGGTAAAGCTCGAAGAGGGGATAAAACAATTCATCCCCTTGATTGCAAAGAAGATGATGCTCAAATGATTACACTGTTATCTGCCATACTTTTTATTTTTCTTCTGCCTTCATACGCACATGCGGGTGAGGAAGGTTTCTTCACCATGAACCTGCTGTGGTCAATCATAAACTTCGTTATCCTCGTAGCCGGCTTTGTATACCTCTATAAAAAATTCCACGGAGAAAAATTATTTAAAACGAGGAAAGAAAATATAGAGAAGCTTATAAAAGAAGCGATGGATCTGAAACAAAAGGCGATGGACAGGCACGGAGATGCGGAAAAGCAGTTGAGCCAGTTCGATAAGATCAATAAAGAGATTACGGATGATATGAATGCCAGGGCAGAGAAAGAAAAACAGGCCATCGTTGATGAGGGCAGGCTCATGATAGAGCGTCTAAAACAGGAAGGTGATCGCATTTCTGATACAGAGATACAAAAAGCCAAAGAGATGATCACGGATCATATCAAATCCCAGCTTTATGAGCTTTCGAAAAAGTATATAGAAGATTCGATAGACGAAAATGCACAGCATAACGTTACAGATAAATTTATCGGGAAGGTACAATGAACGTCAGCATAAGATACGCAAAGGCACTCTTTCAACTTGCAAAGCAGCAAAACAAAATTGATCAGTTCATGCACGAATTGAATGACTTAAATCAGCTTTTCTCTCAAAACAAGGAGCTGAAGAATATTTTTGATGATCAATTAATCGATAAAACAAAAAAAACAAAAATCATGTCCAATATATTCGTGAAGTTGAACTTGTCGAAAGAGGTTAAAAACCTGATTCTTCTCCTTGTAAGCGGGCGCAGAGAGCAATTTATTGACGATATAATAAGAAGTTACGAAGAGATGCACGATAACTTCAAAGGTCTTATAAAAGCAGAGATATACACTGCTTATGATATAACTGAACATGAAATGGATACATTAAAATCAAGAATAAAAAATCTTTTTCATAAAGAGCCTTTGTTAACAACGACGAAAGACAGCTCAATCATCGGCGGTTTAAAACTCCGGGTTGGATGGACAATATACGACGGAACTATTAAAACTCACTTAAAGAATTTCACAAATTCAATAAAAATTTAAGGATAAATCAGGATTTAAGGAGATAAAAGATGGCGTTAGGAATAAGATATGATGAGATAACGAGCATTATAAAAGAGCAGCTCGAGGGCTATGACTATAAGATCGAGAAAGCCGAAGTCGGGACGGTAATATCAGTCGGTGATGGTATAGTAAGGGCTTACGGACTCGAAAAGGTTATGGCTGGTGAGCTTGTTGAATTTGAAGACGGTACCAAAGGACTTGTTCTTAATCTTGAAGAAGAGAGCGTCGGAATATCGGTAATGGGAGAGGTCACCGGCATCAAGGAAGGACAGACCGTAAAAAGGCTTTCCAGAATAATGGAGGTGCCTGTCGGTGATGCGATGATAGGCAGGGTCGTCAATCCACTCGGAGAACCCATAGACGGCAAAGGTCCTATAAAATCAAAGGAAACAAGGAAGGTCGAGATAAAAGCGCCTGGTATTGTCATGCGTCAGCATGTTAAAGAACCTCTTCAAACCGGCATAAAGGCCATAGACTCGATGATACCGATTGGAAGGGGACAGAGGGAGCTTATCATAGGTGACAGACAGACGGGTAAAACAGCCGTTGTTCTCGATACCATCATAAATCAAAAGGGGAAAAATATTGTTTGCATATATGTGGCGATAGGGCAGAAACAGTCGACAGTCGCACAGGTGGTGGATAAACTAACGCAGTATGGAGCGATGGATTATACGATTATTGTTTCTGCAACGGCAAGTGAACCTGCTCCTCTACAGTATATAGCTCCGTACTCCGGGTGCACGATGGGTGAATATTACAGGGACAATGGGAAGCATGCCGTCATATTTTATGATGACCTTTCAAAACATGCCGTTGCATACAGGCAGTTATCCTTATTGTTAAGAAGACCGCCTGGCAGAGAAGCCTTCCCGGGCGATGTGTTCTACCTTCATTCGAGGTTACTTGAAAGGGCAGCAAAACTTTCCGATAAGAACGGGGGCGGATCCCTCACTGCGCTTCCGATAATCGAAACACAGGCAGGCGACGTATCGGCGTACATTCCCACAAATGTCATTTCGATAACGGATGGACAGATATTCCTCGAAACAGACCTTTTCTATGCCGGTATAAGACCGGCTGTCAACGTGGGTATATCAGTATCGAGGGTCGGAGGCGATGCACAGGTCAAGGCCATGAAACAAGTTGCAGGCAGATTAAGACTCGAGCTTGCGCAGTACCGGGAGATGGCGGCATTTTCACAGTTTGCGTCCGATCTTGATAAAGCGACACAGATGCAGTTGAACCGCGGTGCAAGGCTTACGGAACTGCTGAAACAGCCGCAGTATAAGCCTGTCCCGGTCGAAGAACAAATTTTAAGTATATTCGCAGGAACGAACGGTTATCTCGATGATTATCCTGTCGAGGCTGTAGGCAGGTATGAGAAAGAAGTGCTGACCTTTATCAAGGCAAAATATCCGGACATATTAAAAACTATTTCCGAGAAAAAGGCGATCGATGAAAATCTCATAAAATCAATAAAAGAAGCGCTCGATAAATTTAAAGCAGAGTTTAACCCCAAGGGATAAAAATGCCGACACTTGCTGTTATTAGAAAACGTATAAAATCGGTAACCAGCACTGCAAAGATTACAAAAGCAATGAAGATGATTGCTGCCGTAAAGCTGAGAAAGATGCAGCAGCAAACGGTAAATGCAAGGGCATATTCAAGGAAGATAGAGGAAATGGTCTATGAGATAACATCAAGGATAGACACGACCTTGCATCCTCTTATGAGAAGGCCTGAAGAAGTCAAGAAAAGTCTCGTCATAGTTGTTACTTCTGACAGAGGACTCTGCGGCGGGTTCAACAGCAACGTGATACGTTTGGCTGCTCGTGAAATACTCGAGAGTAAAAAAGAAAACAGATCGCTTGATTTCATCGCCGTGGGCAGAAAAGGGAGAGATTTTTTAAAGAGAAACAATCTTAATATAAGACTTGATTTAAGCGGTTCTTCCGGCAGTCCTAATTACGGTCAAGTAATGGACATAGCAAATATCGTGATCAAAGAATTTTCGGATGCTCACTACGATGAGGTTAAATTTCTTTATAACAAGTTTGTATCTATACTATCTCAGAAGTCCACGGCAGATAATCTCCTGCCGATCAATAAACTTGAAGTATCCGAGAATAAAGAGGAGTCTGCGGACGTAAAGGTCATCTACGAACCTTCACTTTCGGAGATATTGTCAAGCTTGCTGCCGAGGATGATAGAGAGCAGGATATACCACATACTACTCGAATCTGCCGCCAGTGAGCACGCCGCCAGAATGACGGCAATGGATTCTTCGACAAACAATGCAAAAGAAATGATCGACCATCTGACCCTTGTTATGAACAGGGCCCGGCAGAGCACAATAACAAAAGAACTTATGGATATCGTTAACGGCGCAGAGTCAATGCGCTGACAGAGGAGGAGCAAAGATGTCAAATGAAGGTAAAATAAAACAGGTAATCGGTGCAGTGGTAGATGTAGAATTTGAATCAGGAGTGCCGAAGATTTTTTCAGCCTTAAGAACAACCAATAAGGCTATTTCCGATAAAGAGTGGAATCTTACGCTTGAAGTGGCACAGCAATTGGGTGAAAATACCGTACGATGTATTGCCATGGACTCAACCGAAGGACTGGTAAGAGGTATGGCTGTTATGGATACCGGTGATGTTATTTCTATACCGGTTGGCAAAGAGGTACTGGGCAGGATATTGAATGTTATTGGTGAGCCTGTCGATGAGATGGGTCCCGTAAACACCACCAAGAGATATCCCATTCACAGGACGCATCCTGATTTTGAGGACCAGGCGACAAGTATAGAAATGTTTGAAACAGGTATAAAGGTCGTTGATCTGCTCGCACCTTATCAGAAGGGCGGTAAAATAGGCCTCTTCGGCGGAGCCGGTGTGGGCAAGACGGTCATCATCATGGAGTTGATACACAACGTTGCCATGCAGCATGGAGGTTTCTCCGTGTTCGGCGGAGTAGGTGAGAGGACAAGGGAAGGAAACGATCTGTGGAGTGAAATGAAGGAATCCGGCGTGTTGGGGAAAACAGCACTTGTTTATGGACAGATGAATGAACCCCCGGGAGCAAGGGCAAGGGTAGGTCTTTCAGCGTTGACAGTTGCAGAATATTTCAGGGACGAGGAACACCAGGACGTCCTGCTCTTCATAGATAATATATTCAGGTTTACACAGGCAAACTCAGAGGTTTCCGCACTGCTCGGAAGAATACCGTCTGCAGTCGGTTATCAGCCTACGCTTTCTACGGACCTTGGAGAGCTTGAAGAGAGGATCACTTCGACAAAGAAGGGATCCATAACATCGGTTCAGGCTATTTATGTTCCTGCAGATGACCTGACAGATCCGGCACCTGCGACCACGTTTGCCCATCTTGATGCAACAACGGTCCTATCACGGCAGTTAGTAGAAATCGGTATATATCCGGCAGTAGATCCGCTCGATTCAACCTCAAGGATACTTGACCCCCTTGTCATAGGTGAAGAACACTACAAAGTCGCAAGAGACATTCAGAGGATACTTCAGAAATATAAGGACCTGCTGGATATTATAGCCATCCTTGGCATCGACGAGCTGTCTGAAGATGATAAGCTTGTCGTTTCAAGGGCAAGAAAAATACAGAGATTCCTTTCGCAGCCGTTCTTTGTTGCAGAACAGTTTACCAATTTCCCGGGAAAGTATGTAAAACTCGCAGACACTATAAGAGGATTCAGGGAGATTATGGAGGGTAAACATGATGCAATACCGGAACAGGCTTTTTACATGGTGGGTACTATAGAAGAGGTCCTTGAAAAGGCGAAACAATTAAGTGCATAAACATGCCATTGAGATTAACCATTATAACGCCTGAAAAGGTGATCATAGATAAGGATGTTGATGAGGTCGTTGCACCAGGCTTGCTCGGTGAATTCGGTATTTTTCCAGGACATGCAAGGTTCATATCACTCCTGACGATCGGTGAACTGAAATTCAGGACCGGGAGCGAAGAAGAACATCTTGCTTTAAACTGGGGTTTTTCAGAGGTAAATCAGACCAGGATGACGGTACTCGTAGAAACGGCAGAATTCGACCATGAAATTGATCTCAAACGTGCACTTGCCGCAAAACAACGGGCTGAAGAACAACTGAAAAATGTAGCATCTCTTATGGATGCCAGATATGCAGCTCTTGAAGCCACTTTAAAACGGGCACTGCTCAGAATCGAAATATCCCAGAAATACGGCAGAAACAGGTAACCGGAAAATTATATATTAACGGGGTAAACTCACCGTACATACTCGATTGTTTTAAAATGTATTCCCCGGAATAATCTCTCCTTACATGCCCATTCTTCATGATATGCCGGTATTTTATTGGGTATCATTTATGGACAAAAGCCCCTTTTTGTTGTATACATCCTATACGGTAAGGGAGGTATTTTATGAATTTGCTCAGAGTAGCACTTGCACAAATGAACAGTTGTGTGGGTGATCTCGATAAGAATGTTGAAAAGATAATAAAATTTATCTCAGAGGCAAAAAAGGCGAGGGCAGACATCGTTATTTTCCCTGAATTGGCTCTTACCGGCTATCCTCCCGAAGACCTGCTTCTGAAGCCTGGATTTATAAAATCGAATCTTCATGCTTTAAACAGTATCATAAGTACTACGGACAACATAAGTGTTGTGATAGGTTTCGTAGAGCTTGATGCTGATCTTTATAATTCAGCAGCCTTCATCCATAACAAAAAACTTATCAGCACTGCAAGGAAAGCATTCCTGCCGAATTATGGCGTATTCGACGAATACCGATATTTTCAGAGGGGCACCACATTCCCGGTTTATTGTATGGATGATGTCAGGATTGGCGTAAATATCTGCGAGGATATATGGTATCCTGACGGACCTATACTTTATCAGGCACTCGGCGGCGATGCTGAAGTTATCATTAATATCAATGCATCGCCTTATCATGCGGGTAAACAATCAACGAGGGAACGGATGCTTGCAACGAGAGCGCAGGACAATGCGGTTACCGTAGTTTATGTAAATATGGTCGGTGGCCAGGATGAACTTGTGTTCGACGGCGGGAGCGTAATTTTTTCGGAATCAGGGGAACTGCTTGCAAGGGCGCACCAATTTGAAGAAGAGCTCAATGTTGCGGACATCGATATTAACAGTATTCTCCGTACAAGACTGCATGACCCGAGGAGGAGGGAAGATAAATTAACTTTTGATCCCGGTATGATGATTAAAGAATATAAACTCAACTCAAAACTCAAAGATCGAAATCAAAAATATAAAATAAAGCGGACTATATACGGCTTACTTGGAGAAGAGGAAGAGCTCTACACGGCATTGGTTACCGGCACACGGAATTATCTTGTAAAAAACGGCTTTAAAAAAGCAGTCATAGGGTTAAGCGGAGGTATTGATTCGTCCCTCGTTGCATGCATTGCAGCGGATGCGGTTGGGAAGGATAATGTGACCGGAGTATTTATGCCATCTATGTTCAGCTCAAAAGAGAGCAGGGAAGATGCATCAAAACTTGCTCAAAACCTCGGTATCGAATTTATGAACATACCCATCACGGATTTATACCACACCTATAGAAAGGAGCTTCAGCCGCATTTTAGAGGTAAAAAACCTGATATAACTGAGGAAAATATCCAGGCGCGCATAAGAGGCAATATTCTAATGAGTCTTTCCAACAAATTCGGCTGGCTTGTGCTTACCACAGGGAATAAATCGGAGATGAGCGTAGGGTATGCAACAATGTATGGTGATATGGCAGGCGGGTATGCGGTAATAAAAGACGTATCGAAAACGCTCGTCTACAAGCTGGCTGAATATAGGAACAGACTTGAAGCACATATTTTAATCCCGGGAAGGGTTTTTTCTAAGCCGCCGACCGCTGAATTAAGGCCGAATCAGAAAGATGAAGATTCCTTACCGCCTTATTCTATACTGGACCCAATACTTGCCATGCTTATAGAAGAAGACATGAGCGTTGATGAAGTAATAGCATCAGGCTACAGGAGAGACACGGTTTTAAAGGTCCAGCACCTTATAGATTCAAGCGAATATAAACGCAGGCAGTCGCCGCCCGGCGTCAAGGTAACAAAAAAAGCGCTCGGCAAGGATAGAAGAATGCCCATAACAAACAGGTATAAAGAGTCATAGAGTTCATAGTGCGGAGTATTGAGTTGAAAAAATCTCAGAGCTGAATAATGACGGGAGTTTGGATCACAGGAAATGTTAATCATCGAGAACCTTCATACAAGCTATAACGGAATTGAAGCGCTCCATGGCATAAATATGGAGATAAAAAAGGGCGAGAAAGTTGCATTGCTCGGAGCAAACGGCGCCGGGAAAACGACAACACTCTCGAGCATTGTCGGTATTGCAAAAGAGAAAACAGGGAAAATTATTTTCAATAAACGGGACATAACTTGCCTGGAAACTTATAATGCAATAAAAAACGGGATAGTGCTTGTTCCCGAGGGAAGGCATATCTTTACAAAGCTGACAGTAGAGGAGAATGTCCTTATCGGCGGATTTCTCATTTCAAACTATCGTAATAGGTTGACTGAACACCTTGAAAGGGTTTACAAGATGTTTCCTATATTGAAAGAGAGAAGGAAGCAGATGGCAGCCACACTGAGTGGCGGTGAGCAACAGATGCTGGCAATAGCGAGAGGACTTATGGGAGATCCAAAACTCATGCTCCTCGATGAACCGTCGTTGGGGCTTTCACCCATTATGGTATCAAAGATATTTAAAATTATTGACGAGATAAACCGTCTTGGTGTTTCAATACTCATTGTTGAGCAGAATGCAAATATTGCCCTTGAGTTTACCGATAGAACATATGTACTTGAGCTCGGACATATAAATTTATCGGGAGCATCAAAGGAAATAAAAGAGGATGACAGAGTAAAAATGGCATACCTTGGTATGTGATAATGCAGAAAAGGGAGGATAAATGTCTAAGAGGCTAACGAAGAAGAAGCTTAAACAGAAAGATGAATTTCTTACTACAGCGGAAAAACTGTTGAAAGTGGCTGCACACAACAGATCCTATCTGGTCATAGCAGGAATAATACTATTATTTAGTGCCGTTTTTTCATCTATAGGTTTCTATTATTACAGGAGCTATTCCAAGAAAGGCAGTATAACTTATTTTCAGGATTTACACCTGTATGAAGTTGCACAAAACACTCTGGATAAAAAGGACATCAACAATGCACTGGATGCATTTCAATCGTACAGAGTCAGCTTCAAGTTCCTTAAAACATCAAAACTTGCTCTCCTTTACATGGGGAATTGTGAATATATGCTTGGTAATTATGATAAAGCCATTGCCACTTATAATACATTTATTTCTGATTGGGCAGGGAGAGACAGGTATATCACTGCAATAGCAAATAACGGCATTGTGCAGGCATATATAGCAAAGAATGACTGTAAATCCGCTATGCCTGTAATAAATAGTTTGTTGAATGATAAAAATAATTCATTATTACAATTAACTTATCTTCATGCCGTTAATTGTTATTTAGTATCCAATGAATCTGATAAAGCTATGGATTTATTGAACGAAGGGCTGAAAAAGTATAAAGATAATAAAGATATAGAGCAGCAACTTACGAGTTTAATGACCTATGTTAAAGAAAAAGGGCAAAGCAATATTATAAATCTTCAGAACGGAAAGTTCTGACACAACAAATGGTTAATATATGATATCAAGAATAGTTATAGCTTTAAACCTGCTATTGGCAACTACTGTGCCTGCATATAGAACATTGTTTTTCTATAAGATTGTCCCTGCCAATTATTTAATATTACATACGGATTTAAAGCTTGATCATCATGAACTGTGCTCACCAATTATAAAAGATAACATACTTTATCAGGGACTTAATGATGATCTGATCCTATCGCAACATATTAAAAATAAGAAAGTTTTATGGCAATTCAAGACAATTGGAAGTCCTACGAGTACGCTTTTGTATAATGATTTATTGATTGCAACTACACTGAAGGGCTTTATTTATGTAATAAATAGTAATACCGGTAAGCTTATATGGAGCTATAACACACAAAAAGAAATACTATCGGGTCCGGTAGTTGATGACAATACTGTTTATATCCAGACAACACTTGATGCATTATATGCATTTAATATCACTAATGGTTCTTTACTATGGCAATATTCCTCCAAAAACGTATTTAGCGGGTTAATAGTTCATTTAACACCGGCACCATATATAGCTCACAATACCGTTTTTACTGGTTTTTCAAATGGATATGCAGTGGCAATTGATGCTACAACAGGCAAATTGCTATGGGAAAAGAAACCTCCTACAGTAAAACAACTGCAAGACATTGTAACAACACCTGCAGGCAATGGTAATATAGTGATTTTTGGCAGTTATGATAAGGGTTTATCATGTTTAAACAAACAGGATGGAACTATAATATGGGAACGAAGCGATCTAACAAGGCCGACTGGATTGTATATTAAAGCCAATGCGGTCTATCTCACACGTTCAACCGGGGACATTTACAGACTTGACATAAGAACAGGGGATACAATATGGAAGGTAAATCTTGGCGGCGAAATAAAACTGTTTAACCCGCAGCAATTGAACAACAGCATTGTAATCGGTGTTTCAAGCGATAGCTATAAAGGGGTCGTATTGTTGAATGCGGATGATGGACACATAGAACATCATTTCTCCATAGTATCTGGCCTATCAGCTTCACCGGTTATCGTTAACAATAAAATATATGCAACGTCTAATGGCGGGTTCCTTTATTGTTTTGAAATAAACTGATCCGGTAAAACCAATAGCAGGGCTTTAAGCTCCTTAATAACCTCATTTTTTCACTAATAGGTCTCTTTTGATTTGTACCTCTGTATATATACAACTTCCCATAAGAGATATTATGTAAACTTCAA
>JBBIVV010000011.1:9175-61750 GCA_037439545.1 bacterium | reverse complement strand
AAAAAACAGCAGCAATAAGCACAAATTAACGCAAATTTACGCTATCAGTGCTTCGAGGGCGGTCGTAAGTTCCCTGAGTGTTCTCACCACGAACAGTTCGTCCGTATATTGGGAATACAGGTTCATTTCGCTGTCCCCTGTATACCATCCGAACTGTTCATCCGGTGTAAACCACAGAACGTCTTTTATCTTCTTTTTTATAAGGGACAGCTCCTCGTCGCCCGGATACTGATAATTCGTCCTTCCGTCGCCTATGACGAGCAGCCTCGTCTTTGACGTCATGAGTCCGAGATGTTTTCCGGTAAACTGCTTCAATACATTGCCGTAATCGGTATAGGTCCTTGCTTCTCTATAATCCGCAAATATCTTATCGATGACCTCATCAGCAGGTTTTGACCTGACCAGGGTCGTCACATCCTGTACATCGGACACGAAAACGAATACCCTCAGCTTTTTAAATGTATCTTTTATAATGGAAATAAACTGCATGAAGAACCTTGCATAATTCCGCATGGAGCCTGATATATCGCAGAGCACTATCAACGGTGACTCAAGCTTTTTTATCTTACTGTAGCCAAGCTGCAGAAGGGCGTCCCTGCCTGCATTGATCCTCAAAGTCCGTCTCACGGAAACCTCGCTGGTAAGGACACCGTACTGCCTTCTCTTTATATCTTGTCTGAGACGCAGTGCAACACGCTTGATGATCTGGTTTATGGTTTCTATGTCCTTCCTCGAGAGGAACGATAGGGGAATGTCCCATAACTCTTTGGCACCTGACTTCGGCTCATTCGTATGAAGGGTATGCACGGCACCAATAACTTTTGACGCGTTCATGATGAACCCGGATATGCCCTGCCTTATGAAGGTCATCATATTCTCTATCGTTGACGTTATGCGCTGTATGTCCTCAGGGCACCAGCCTGCAAGCTCAAGGGCTTTGCCGAGGGCGATAAGCTCTTTTTCAGGCTTACCGAGCTCCAGGGCATCGGAAAGCATCATATAGCCTGAATTCATCATCCTTTCGCCATAGCGGTCGTAGAGCTCTAAATAAAGCTCCTGAAGCCTCTTGTAAAAGAGCTCGGGATGGTTCACCCATTCAGCCATCCGTGCAATGGATGGCGCTGTCTGGTTTAATATCCGCGGGTCAATATGTTGAAAACCGAGTGCTTCGCCAAGCTTGTCCCAGTCATCGGAGGTATTCAGCAAAAAATCCATAATCTGCTGCAAAAGTATCTGATGTTCTTTGTTCTTTGCCATAATAGGTACAATCGTGCGTTTCAACGCCTCATAGGTATCCGGCCTTGACTGTTCTATCACGAAAGTTGTTTGCGCAAACTCAACGGGAGATACGGGCATCCCGAGTCCTGAAAGGAAGGTATAGAGCTTAGAGGCAAGCTTTATTGATTCTTTGATTTCCATAAAGCATTGAACGCCTTCTGCTGATCCGATTCATCTTTCAGCAGACTGCCGAGGGATGACAGGGAAACATGGTCTTTGTCTATGCCTGCGGATGCAATGGACACCGACCAGTCGATAATCTCCGAAAGGCTCGGAGGCCGCTTCAGGTCCTGTGCATTGATCAATGAAAGCATAGAACCGATCATGTCAAGGAAGTCCTCCGGAACTCTTTTGTTCAGCTTCGTTTTAACGATCTCCATCTGTCTGGCGCTGTCAGGCATGTTCATGTAAAGATAGATGCATCTCCGCCTTAACTCGTCGGAGAGGTCACGTGCATTATTGCTGGTGAGTATCACAAAAGGTACGGATTTTGCTTCGATTGTCCCTATTTCCGGTATAGAGATCTGATAATCGCTCAGCACCTCGAGCAGCAGCGCCTCGAACGACGGTTCCGATTTATCCACTTCGTCAATGAGCAGAACAACGGGCTCCGGCGACGATATCGCCTTGAGCAACGGTCTTTTTATAATAAATTCCTCTGAAAAAAAGGAGCTGTTAAAACGCTTTAATCTATCCATTGCCGACGAGAGGTCTTTGGCACCCTCGAGTATCTCGTCGATCTTTCCTTTTAATAACTGTGCGTAGAGCAACTGTTTTGAATATTCCCATTCATAGATTGCCTTCGTATCGTCGATGCCCTCATAGCACTGCAGCCGTATGAGCTCTGCACCGAGTGCCCTTGAAAAAGCCTTTGCAAGCTCTGTCTTTCCGACCCCGGGCTGGCCTTCTATGAGTAAAGGCTTCGATAACATACCTGCTATGTACATTGCAGTGGATATATCTTCATTGGATATATATTCTGCCTGCCTGAGCAATGCCGTAATCTCTTCGGGTGATTTGAATTGCCGTATTTTCTTCATACCTACCTCTTTCTCTATTATATTTTGCTCTTTTTTATAATGTCCGGTTGTCTGAGATACACCGGAGTGAATGTCACTGCAGAACACGGTTTTATGCCGTAGAGTCCTTTATAAGAAATAGAATGCAGGGCACCGATCATCCGGCTTGCTTCAAGCCTGTCCCATGTTTGAATCTGCGGATAAAGCCCGTTCAGGGCATCTTTATATCTTTCGATCTCAAAACCGATTAAATGCACAGGATAAGGACGGTTTATGTTATCTCCTCCGGCCTTGAACAGCTCATCGGGGGATGTCCTCTCCTTACTATCGCCTTTAACCTTGTATTCGGCGATATAGATATTATTGTTCTTCCCGTCTATTGCGGCCGCGATATTCCCTTCTCTGTACATCACGGTATGTGCCATTGCATCCAGGGTTGATACCGGCACAAGCGGTATTTCAAGCCCCATACCGATGCCTTTTGCAAAGCTTATGCCGGCCCTCATACTGGTGAATGTACCCGGGCCTGCAGAAACAACGATTGCTTCCAATTCATTTTTTTCGTGATGAGTTGTTTTGAGTAAAAAGTCCATGACCTTTGTACCAAGCGTCGTTAAGGTGACCGGCCTGTCTACAACGACTGACGCAAGGATATCTGCATCCATCGAAATGCCCATAGCCATGTATCCCAGTGCGGTATCAATGATAAGTCTGAGCATCTAATGGCGAGTGGTCAGAATCCTGCTTATATCATTGTAGAACACAAACACCGTAAGCAGTATGATAAACAAAACTCCGAACTGCATTATTGCAAGCTTTACCTTTTTGTTTATAGGTTTTCTTATGACAGTCTCGATAATTGTAAACAGAACATTCCCGCCATCAAGCACCGGGATAGGCAGGATATTCAGGAGTGCGAAGTTAATACCTATCAGAGAAGTAAAATACATAAGTGCTATAATGCCTCTCTTTGCCTGATGCGCCGCCTGTTGTGCAATCAGGATGGGACCGCCAAGGTCTTTTGCAGGGATCCTTCCCTCCACGAGCTTTACGAGCGATACCACGACAAGCGACGATATGCTCCACGATTCCTGTGCTGCCAACACGAACGAATGAACAGGGTTGTTTTTTGTCATGCCGATATCTCCGGAAGGCGTTACACCGATGATGGGCACACGGACAGGCTCACCGAACACATCCTTTTCTGACGTAATAACAGGTTTGACTTTTACGATAAACGGCTTATTGTCCCGCTGGATAGTGAGTGAAAGTTCTTTGTCATCGTTCGCAACTATGATCTTTTTCATCTCATCCCATTCTTTGACATCCGTGCCGTCAATCTTTATGATCCGGTCGCCTTTTTGTATGCCGGCAAGATAAGCAGGACTGTCTTTTTTGACCTCACCGATGTTTGTCGTGAGATAAGGGACGCCGTGCAGGAATACGACCCAGAGGAGCAGCAGGGCAAATATCCAGTTTGATACCGGACCTGCGATAAGGATGATCAGTTTCTTCCAATTTGCCTGGTTTGCATAGCTCCGCACTTTATCTTCTTCCCGGATAACCTCTTCATCGCTATCGTCATTCTCTCCGAGCATTTTGACGTACCCTCCCAGGGGAAGTGCCGAGAGCCGGTACTCCGTTTCCCCCATCTTTTTCTTCAAGAGTGCGGGACCGAAGCCAAGTGAAAATGCGAGGACCTTTACGCGAAACAATTTCGCAAACGTAAAATGTCCCAGTTCATGAACGAATATGAGAATCGCTATTACAACTACCGCAGAGATTATGCTTAACACAGTTTATTTATCCTTTCCTGGACATATTTTTTTACTTCTCCGTCCATAACGATTATATCGTGAACGGAGTTTACAGGTTTATAATAATATCTATTCACGGCATATTCAACAATATCCGCAATGTCCGTGAACCTGATTCTATTCTTGAGAAATGCGTCCACAGCACTGTCGTTTGCCGCATTCATGACAACCGCTGAATCGTCACTCTGCTTCATAACATCCATGGCAATCCTGAGACACCTGAATTTTTTTAAATCAGGCTGAATAAAATTCAGCGCTCCGACTTCCGTAAAATCGAGCCTCTCCGTATCTATGTCCAGCCTGTTTCTCATGTTCATTGCGTAGGAAATAGGCAGTTTCATGTCCGGCACTCCCATCTGCGCAAGAACAGCCCCGTCAAGAAACTCGACCATTGAGTGTATGATACTCTGGGGATGGACGATGACGTCGATCTGCGCTGGTTTCAGGCCGAAAAGCCACTTTGCTTCTATCACCTCGAGCCCTTTGTTCATCATCGTTGCCGAATCTATCGTTATCTTGCGTCCCATCTTCCACTTCGGATGGTTGAGCGCCTGGGAAGGTGTTATGGACTTTAGTTTTTTCAGTGGCGTCATCAGGAATGGACCGCCGGAAGCAGTAAGTATTACACGCTTCAGAACCTTTTTATCCTCATGCCGGAGCAATTGATATATAGCGCTGTGCTCGCTGTCAACCGGAATAAGAAGGTCATCGGCATTTTTGACGGCTTTTATAATTCTGCCCGCAGCAACCATGACCTCCTTACTTGCAAGTGCCACCTTCCTGCGTGCCTTCAGGGCGAGGTAAGACGGCATCAGTGCATCGAGACCGACTATAGCCATAATAACAAGGTCAATATTCTCAAGTTGTGCCAGGACATTCAAGCCTTCAGGACCGGAAAAAAACTTTACGCCGGCGAATTCTTTTTGGAGTGCTCTTGCGTCATTTTCATCTATAACTGCAACATATCCGGGTAAAAACGTCCTTATTTGTTTTTTGAGCAGCGTGATGTTTCTTCCTGCTGATAATGCTTTTACTCTGAATAACCGGGGATATTCTGCTACAAGGGAAAGCGTTGTTCTCCCTATGCTGCCCGTGGAACCAAACACTGCGATATTATTCATTCAATGAATACCCGCGGGATTTATCCTGTTTTGGAACGATCTGCTCCCCTGTCTTGCCGAAACGCCTTTCCCTGCTTTGAAAATTAATTATAGCCTTGACAAATTCTTCCTTTGTAAAGTCAGGCCATAATGTCTTCGTAATGTATAGTTCCGTATACGCAATCTGCCATAACATAAAATTGCTTATTCTTTTCTCTGCGCTCGTTCTTATAAGGAGATCAGGATCCGGGATGCCTTTTGTGAAGAGGTATCTGCTGAACATCTCTTCATTAATATCACGGGGATTCAGACCTTGATTCTGAACATCGTTTACAACCGTCTTTACCGCCTGTACGATCTCATACCTTCCACTGTAACTCAGGGCAATTATAACCCTTGCCTTTGTATTGTTTTTCGATCGATGGCACACATCTTTTATCAGCTCTTTTAATGTCGGAGACAGGCTGTTTAAATCACCGATAACAGTCAATCTTATACCCTTACTGATAAGGTTATTACTCTCATTTAACAGATACCGGTGCAGCAGCTGCATCAGGGCATCAACCTCCTCTTTTGGCCTGCTCCAATTCTCTTTTGAAAAGGCATAAAGAGAAAGCACCTTAATGCCGAGTTTTGCAGAAGTCTCGACGATATGCTTGACGACCTTCGATCCCTGCTCATGGCCCTTGAGGCGCATGAGATTTCTTTTCTTTGCCCATCTGCCATTTCCATCCATTATAATCGCGATATGTTCGGGCAGGTTCTTTTTATCTAATTTTTTCAACAGCTCTTTATAGCGAGACATGAAATTAAATTAACACACAACAATGAATAATTCAACCGACTTTTCTAAACAATCTTTTATATATCTCCCGTTTATCCAATCCGGTCACCGCTGATGCCATTTTTAGGAGCAACTTCTTGTCCTGCACAATTTTTTCCGTATCTGCCTTATAGTTTTTACATTCCGCAATAACGGTGTATTCACCTTTTATGGTGCTGTGTTCCAATTTATTTAAAACCTCACCGATATCGCCGTAAATAATTTCTTCATGAATCTTCGTTAATTCTTTGAATACCAACACCGTGGCTTCATTGAGGATACTCCTCATAAGTTTCACGGTATTTAACAGCCGTTTCGGCGTTTCATAGAACACAACCGGTATTCCCAATGAAAAATATTTTTTTATTATGTCTTTTTTGTCCGAAAGTCCCGAAGGCATAAAACCGATAAATACGAAAACTGGTTCAGAGACCCCACTTATTGATACTGCACATGCAAGTGCAGATGGCCCGGGGATCGGCACGACCTTTATGTCGTTCTTCATGACCTGCTTCACAAGGTATGCCCCGGGATCCGATATGCCGGGTGTGCCTGCATCGGTTATCAGGGCAATATTCATTCCCCGTTTTAAAGAATCAATAATCCGGGTATATTTTTGTGCCTCAGAATACTTGTGGAAGCTTATGAGCTGTTTTTTGATATTGTATTTGTTTAAGAGTATCCGGGATTTTCGTGTATCTTCACATGCAATGATGTCTGCCTTCTGCAGCGTACCGATAGCTCTTATGGTGATGTCCTCGAGATTACCTATCGGCGTTGAGACAATGAATAAGCTACCGGTACTCTGCATCAAAGGCGTTTTTAATGAGATTTATCGAATGGTCAGGATTTATAGCAATAACATCAAATCTCACAGGTTTATTTTCAAGATGGTTCCTTTGTATGTAATCGATTGCAGTCAGGGTGATCCGCCTTTTCTTTGTATGAATAACAGAGTCCTGCGGGCTGCCGAATATAAAGGAATTCCTGCTCTTAACCTCTATAAAAACAGTTTGGTTCTTATCCATTGCTATAATGTCTATCTCTCCAAAATGAGACCTGTAATTTCTCGTTATGATCTTATAGTGCTGCTGTTCTAAAAACTTTACCGCACTATCCTCTCCTTTGTTTCCCAGGAACCGTTTGTTTACTGTTTTACCTTGCACAAACGAGTTTTATATGCGTCTCATGTTAATTCGCATCAAACTCAACTGAAACCGGTGTCGCATTGCCGGACGTAACAAATACATCTACAGGACCATACGAAAGATAGCCTGTTGTCCCTGTAAAAGGAACAGGAGAGAACGGACATCCCGGCTGGGTTTGAAGGCACATTCTTACATGCATGACAGTCATACCGCGGCTATCGGTAGTATCGGAACATGGCACGGGACATATATTATCGTTTTTATCAAGGAGAGCTATTACCCCCGTGTTATTCCCCCCCTGCTGACCGACTGCAAGACCGCAGTCGTACACAACTTTAACGCCGTTCATCGGAATACCGGACGGTCCGAGGACTGTAACATAGACAAGCTCGTCAATATAAGGATCTACCGTATCTTTAATGGCATACTTCGTCGTGCTGACCGTTATCGTAGAACCGTTTGGTGCCTCATTAGAACCGCAGCCTATAACGATCATCATGCCTGCAAAAAACACTGCAAACAAAAGTTTCTTTAACCTCATACCTTTACCTCCATTAATATTTTTTTTAACATTCTTTTTTCCATCTTATAAATTACCGGAACTCCAATCCTTTTCAGCAGTATAAGATTTATCATGCCTGCTTTGTTCTTTTTATCATAGTTTATAATTTTACTCAAGCGGTTTATATCAAGACTTTTAACCGATACCGGCAATTTAATTTCCCTTATCAAGTGCTCTATTCTGTCCGGAACATCTCTATTGCACAACCCGAGTCTATGAGAAAGTTTAGATGCTATTATCATTCCTGTCCCGACAGCCTCTCCGTGAAGTATTTTATAATCACTGAGGACCTCTATTGCATGACCGAATGTATGACCGAAATTCAATACCATCCTTATGCCCGAGGTTTCTTTTTCATCGTTCTGCACTATATTCAACTTTATTTTACTTGAATCAGATATGATTTTTAAAAGCAGATGAGCGTTATAGTGAATGATATCTGCACTATGCTTTTCAATATATTTTAACAATGCCTCATCATTTACCGCGCCATACTTGATGACTTCGGCTAATCCGGACGTATACATGCGAGGGGACAGGGTCATTAGAAAATTTATGTTGGAGTATACAAAATGAGGCTGATAGAATGAACCGATGATATTTTTTGCATAAGGATGATCGACGCCTGTTTTACCTCCAATAGCTGCATCCACCTGGGCGAGCAGTGTCGTAGGCGCTTGAATGTATTTTATGCCCCTCATGTATGTCGAAGCAGTAAACCCGGTAATATCGCCGACCACCCCCCCGCCAAAAGCAATGAGCAGGGAACTTCTGTCGGCATGGTATGAAATGAGCCTGTCATATATTTTCCGGACTGTCTCAAGGTTCTTATACTTTTCTCCATCAGGCAGCGAGATCAATCCATACTTCAGGTTGTTATCTTTGAACAATGAGTCAATCTTCTTGCCGTATAATCCATGAACAACAGTATTTGTGATGACCATAATAGTACTGTGGTTGAGAGATTGAATCTTCTTAAACAGCGAAATAAACGGTTTTTCGTCTGTAACAGCTATATCGTAGACAGAAGGTACAGGGTTAATTTTGAGAGTCATTGTCATTTTCACAGGTCAAGCCTCATGGCTATATCGTTTGCAATCGACATAGGAGAACGGTTGTCCGATTCTATAACAACATCGCAATCGAGATATCGTTGTTCTCTTTTATGTAATAATGTCTTTATAATTTCAAGTCTGTCGCCTTGCATGAGGAGGGGTCTTGAATCAAGATTTGATGTCCTTATATAAATAGTCTCGGCAGAAGACCTCAGGTAAACCATCCTGCCTGCATTCTTAAAGAATGAATGTATCTCATCGTTCATCACGGCACCGCCGCCTGCTGCTATAACCGATGGTGTTATTAAATCGATGGATAGAATTACATTTTTTTCCGTCATTCTAAAATATTCCTCACCACTATTGCCTATGATTTCAGAGATGCTTCTTCCTTCTCGTTTCTCTATAAGAAGATCCGTATCAATAAAGCTCCTTGCTGCAAGTCGTGCTAAAATCCTGCCCACCGTTGTCTTGCCTGTCCCCATCATACCTATAAGGATAACATGGCCCATACATAACTAATATTTCGAGATAGAAGAAATGTAGGAGTTATAATTCCTCTTTAATTCCATGATTGTATCGCCGCCGAATTTTTCCATCACGGCATTTGCGAGCTCGATTGCAACGACCGCTTCGCCGACAACCGAAGCTGCAGGGACGGCACAAATATCGGACCTCTGAACGGTCGCCCTGACAGGCCGCTTGGTCATAATATCCACACTGCGCAAAGGTTTGTAGAGGGTCGATATAGGTTTCATATATGCACGCAGTATAATATCTTCACCGTTCGTGACGCCCCCTTCCACGCCCCCTGCCCTGTCTGTTTTTCTGTAGAATCCCTTTATCGGGGAATAAAAGATCTCATCATGTACATCTGAGCCGTACCGTGCTGCATTGGCGACACCATCTCCAAATTCAACGGCTTTTATCGCCTGCACGCTCATTACAGCACCTGCAAGCCTGCTGCTTAATTTCCTGTCCCATTGACTGTATGAGCCAAGACCAACAGGTATGTTTACCGTTCTGATCTCAAAAACACCGCCAAGCGTGTCTCCCTTTTTTTGGGCGTTTTCTATTAATTTTACCGCTTTATTTGATGCTGTTTTATCAGGCATATTCATCATATTGCTGTCTGAATCTGCTATCTCTACGAGTTTTTTAAGATAATTGCTCCCCATGGTTTTAAGAGGAAGGATATCTTTTTTAACCCTGCTGTTTCCGATGGCAATAACAAAGCTGTAAATTTCTATAGATATCTCCTTGAGGAGCAGTTTTGTAATAATACCAACGGCTGTTCTTATTGCAGTTTCCCTTGCACTTGAACGCTCGAGGATATTTCTCAAATCATGCTGGTCATACTTTATACCGCCTGCCAAATCTGCATGACCGGGTCTTGGCATAGTGACAGCCTTTTCATTTATACTATGGAAGGGGTCCATAATATCCTTCCAGTTTGCCCAATCTCTATTTTCTATGTAAAGTGTTACCGGAGAACCTATCGTGCAGCCATGCCTTACGCCTGATACTATCTCCGCTTGATCCCTTTCAATAGACATTCTTTTCCCTCTGCCATAACCGCCCTGCCGCCTGGACAGATATGCGTTCATAATATCTGTATCTATAAAGAGACCGGCAGGTAATCCCTCGATTATGGCCGTCAAACCTTTACCGTGGGACTCCCCGCCAGTGATGTATCTGATCATTATTCTCTGGTCATTATTCTCTGGTCATTCGTCATCGGTCATTGTTGATTAACTATTCTCGGTGTGATGAATATAAGCAGCTCCGTTGTCTGGTTCGTGTTTGTTGTGTTCTTGAACAACCATCCTATTATAGGTATCTTATAGAACCAGGGTACACCCGATACTGTATTAGATTTACTAAACTGGTATATTCCACCGATAACCGTAGTCTCTCCATTCTTGACAAGCACTTCTGTGTCCGCCTCTTTCTTTGATATACTCGGCACACCGCTTGCACTGAGTATCGATGTATCAGGGGCATTTTTATCTGCCTTTATCTTCATGATGACACTGCCGTTTGCAGTTATATGCGGTGTTACTTCAAGACTCAGGACCGCATCGATAAACTGTGTCTGTGTACCCATCTGAGAAACGGTCTGATAAGGTATCGAGAGACCCTGCTGTATCTTCGCCTGTGTATTGTCGAGTGTGGTAACCTTCGGACTCGAGATGATCTTACCTTCGCCCGTTTGCTCCATGGCACTTAACTGGAGGTCGAGAAGGAAGCTATTGGTTATGTTGCCGAAGGTAAAGCCTATATTACCGCCAGCCCCTGTACCCACTGCTGCAGGAAGGTTGACCATGTAATTGCTTCCGCTCGAACCCACTCCACCTGCCAATGGCAGCGGTTGAGATGTCGGGTTTTGACGTATGATACCTCCTCCAACACCTATTGTATTGGGGAATGACAAACCGGTCGCATTGCCATACGCGGGACTTGCGACATAATTTGTCCCCCACTGCACGCCGAGTTGCCGGCTGAAGTTGGTATTCGCCTCGACAATGCGTGCCTCTATCAGGACCTCCGGTGTCTGGAGATCCAGAGCTTTCACCAGTTTTTCAGACTCCGTTATCACCTTTGGCACATCTTTGATGATTATTGAATTTGTTCTGCTGTCAATATTGACCGACCCTCTCGAGGTTAACAGTGATTTAAGCTGCGTGGCAAGATCCGATGCTTTGGCGTAATTGACCGGAATTATTCTTGTAACAAGCTCTTCTAACTTCTCCTGTTTTTGCTTGCTTTCGAGCTGTGCTTCCTGTTCTTTTCTCAATTTGTCTAATGGTGCTATCCTGATGATATTGCCTACCTGCACCATACCAAGATTGTTTGTCTGGAGTATTATATCCAGAGCTTGATCCCACGGAACGTTAACCATCCTCATCGTAACCTTTCCGGTAACATCATCCCCGGCTATTATATTTTTATTGCTTACCTCAGCTATCAACCGCAAGATATCCTGAATATCGGCATCCTTAAAATCCAAGGACACCTTCCTTCCTATGTACATTTTCTTCATGCCGAGACTCTGCGGTGAGAAAGCGACCGGTGATACGGGCGGTGTACTTATTTGCTGTGAGGCAGGAGCACCCGGAATCTCTGCTTCCGGCTTCGACAAAACAACTACTCCTTGTTCCTGTACACCGGAACCGATAGTAGCAACGAGCTTGTTGCCTTTCTTTTCTATCGTATAAGGAGGAAAAGCATCTTTTGAAGTATCGATTACAAATCTTACTTTGTCAGGATATTGTCCAATCCTTATTCTCTGAACATTATTGGTACCAATCGGCATCTCATTGGTCGGGAAAAGATTACCGACATTGAGAATATCCACGACAAGCCGCGGAGGATTGTTTAATTTAAATGCATTATAATTCCCGATGTCACCGTTCCCGACAAAATCGACAATCGTCTTGTTATCGACTTCATTATATTTTACATCAATAATCTTCGATGCAGCCGGCTGTTGAGTTGCGGATGACTGCTGCTCTTCAACCACAGGTACAGCGGGTGTAGGCGGTGCAGGAGGAATTTGTTCTTCAGGCATGGCTGGTACCGTAGGCTGCAGGGCAGCTTCCGGCTGGAGAGGCTGCTCCGCACCCGTCGGTGTCAACGGCATAGCTGCGGCAGGAGCTAACTCCGGGGTAATCTGCTGCTCAGGAGGCTGAGGAGACGTTTCCAGAGGCTGGGTTGTTTCTGAAGGACTTCCCGAAGCCGGCGGCATTTCTGGCAATGGTGGAGCGATTGCTGTTTCAGCACCTGTTGTACCTCCAGCCGGGATTTCCGGCAGTGCATTGGCAGACTGGTTTGATGAGGCTGCTTTGGAAACGTTGACAATAAGATTATTTCCCTGTACGGATGCATTATAGTCAACGAGCTTATCAAGACCTATTTCAAGCCTGCTCACCGCACTTCCGGACTCTTCTTTTATGGACTTTACCTCTACATTGTTTATCACACCATTGTTGATGGGCAGGGTTTTAGACAATGCAGATATATCGGCATTTGTCATGTCGACGACCACCCTTAACGGATTGGTCATTTTGTATATTGTATATACAGGGGGAGTGCTTCCTTCTACAGTCAATACGGTCGCAGTATTCCGATCAGCTATGTCGATGTTGCCGATGATATTACTGCCACCGCCAGGAACAGGTTTTGAGCCTGCACATGCGCCTATAAGGAAAGCCATAATCAAATTTAATAAAAAAACTTTTGTTTTGAGTCTTATTTTCATTTTATTCCCCCTTAATATTTTTCAGTTTTCTTTAATTCCATGGTAACTTCGTTCGTCTTCACTTTGCCGGTAAAGACATCCGTGTATTGTTCAAGAACAATGAGTTTTTCATTCAATATCCGTATGATAATTCCATTGTTCTTCCCAATCTTTGTTCCTGTGCCGACTATATAGGTTTTACCCGTAGGATCCGCTATGATAGCTTTTGCATTTGCAACACCCCATATTATACCCTTTAAGGAGAGCTGATCAAGGGAGAATTGCTGCAATGGCGTAAGCGCGGTATTGGGTTTGATCTTGGATATATCGAATGGTTCAAATGGATCCGGTTTGCCGGCAGGGTTGTAGTAGTAAGCCGACGTAGTAGTGGTAAGGGTACTCTGGGTTACCGTATTTGCAACTGTCTGCGGCTGTGAAACTGAATTTACAGATTGTACAGTTTTTTTAACTACAGCATTTGAAACACTGGATTTCTTACAATCAGTGGCAATTATACCGAGTATGGCAAGATTAACCAGCAGGAGAAATTTTACTTTTTTCATAAATATTTCCTCTTTCTCATTTTTTGCCTCCAGGAGCTCCAGGAGAAGGATTAGATTCAACGAATCTGAATATCTTCGTTAAAAACATCGCGTCAAGCATTGTTTTACCCGTCGATGTTTGTTGCATGATTTTAAGATTGAGATCGGACACATTAACTATGCGCTGCAGTTCTGCAAGCTTATAGAGGAACACAGCGATATCGTCGTATGTTCCTGTGAGGTGCAGTTGAACGGGTATCTCTGCATAAAACCCTTTTACAATCTCCTGCTTGGGCTCAACCTGTATAACGTTCAGTTCCGTCGTTTTAGACAGTGTGTTCAGTGTGACCAGGTATTTATCTATGTCCGAGCTGTTGGGTAATTTCGTTAAAGCCTCTTTTAACTGCTCCGTAAGTTTATCGAGCTCATTCTGGAATTCTTTCTTATGATCTGCTATTGCCTGTGTTTCCAGAACTTTTGCCTGAAGGGTTCTCTCCTGAGATTGGACAGAGGCGTATTTATTTCTTTCTGAGAGATATCCAGGCCAAACATACAAGTCTAATAACAGGATAAGTATAAGAACAACTCCCAGCAGCAACAGTTTCTGCTGAGTATTCAGTTTTGCCAAAGTATTGATATTAATATCCATAATAATTACTCCTTTGCTCCCTGGACTTTAGTCGCTCCCTTTTCCTGGGTTTCACCAGGAATAGGATGAAATTTACAGGACAATGAAAACTTATAAATCAACAGGTCATTTGATTTCACCTGTTCTGTCTTCCCGAGGTTGACGTCACTAAAATATGGATCATGGGAAAGACTATCCATAAATTGTGCCAACGTACTGTTGTCGAGTGCCACACCATCCAAGCCGAGTAAATCCCCATGCTCCTGTAAAGAAACAAGCCATAATTTTTTCGATAAGATGCTCGTTTGATCTATAGGTATGCATTTTGACAGTTCGTCCATCAGGTGGACTTCTGCCGTCCTGCTTTTTTCAAGGGTCGTTATAATATCGAGCTTTGCTTTTATCTGATCCTTCATCTTCTTGAAATCATTAATCTCATTGACCTCTTTATTGAGCTGAACTAATTGCTGATTAAGCTGGACCATATGAGCCTGCGCCGAAGAGATCTCACTCTTAATAGAGTATTCTATAAAAAACAATACAGCCACGACAACGGCCATCAAAGCTCCGCCTATTATAAGCTGCTGATAGAGTGCAACCTCTTTGGAGGATACGCCTTTCTTTGCCTGTTTTAGTAGATTAATTTTTATCATGTTAATTACCCGTCCTTCTTATGGCTAAACCAACAGCGACAGATACAATCGGCGATATCTCGTTTATGTAGTTTACATCGAACACCTTGGTATTTACAGCTACGTTCTTAAATGGGTTTATAATTTCCACAGGCAGGCCTGTTTTCTGAGTAATAAAATCCGTAAACCCCGGCGTTTTGGCGGTTCCTCCGCTCAGCATGATCTTCGTTATCTTCTCTCCACCTGTCGACAAGTAGAAATCTATGGATCGCTGAATGTCCGATGAAATCGCCTCAGAAGCAGATTTAATGATTTCCATGACATCGGGCGTAATGGATGTTCCGCTGCTTCCTACCTTTCGTTTTTCTGCCTCTTCTCTCGATATGTTCAGACCCTTTTGTATCTCTTCTGTGATCTGATTGCCGCCGGACTGAGTCAGGTCTCTTGCAAATATGGGAATACCCTTGCTCACGACGTTAAAGTTCGTAATGCTGGCTCCTACGTTCACGACAACGACTGTATCATTCATATATTCCGGATAATTGATCTCAAACATATTCTGAAGGGCAAAAACACCTATATCAATTATAGCCGTATGGAGTCCTGCTTCCCCGATGGCGGTTATATAATTATTGATGAGTTCTTTCTTTGCCGCAACCAGGAACACGCTCATCTGTCCCTCTGCGGTTGATCTCTCGAGGACCTGAAAGTCAAGGTTTACGTCATTTATGTTAAATGGAATATATTGTTCTGCCTCCCACTGTATCGATTCCGCAAGAGCTTCGTCGGTCGTTATGGGCATGTTTATCTTTTTCATGATGACAGAGTGACCGGACACTGCAGTAGCAGTACCTTTTACCTTTAACTTCAAATTCGCGAGAATACTTTTTATAGCATCCGTAACTGCCGTCGTGTTAATTATATCGCCGTCAACTATTGTATCCGGCTGGAGGCTTGCTATACCGAGATTTATCAATTGATACCCCTTTTTCCCGACAGCTTTTAGTTCTACCAGTTTTACGCTACTGGTTCCAATATCGAGTCCTATAAGCTGCTTACCACCACCAAAAAAAGCCATAAAACCTCCTTATACCTTTAATCCGGAAACAATTTATCTTTATCAGTAATCTTAAACCCGAGGGCCTGAATGATTTTTCTCTTTGTATCAACCCTGCATTCCTTGCCCTGTTCTATCCTTGTTATGGTCAGAACAGATATATTTGCCTTTCTCGCAAGCTCCGCTTTACTCATCAATGCCTTGCTTCTTATTTGTTTAAGGTTATTATGCTTACCCATTATTATACCTCTCTTATTGATGATAGATACACAAGTTAGGATATAATGTCAAGTATTTTATGAACATATACATTCATTAACGTATAATTATGTATAACTATAGCTTTTTCTTCTCAAGACTAATCGTGTACGTCTGGTATGATTTTCCGCCATTACCATCGTCCACAACTATCCTGATCGTTGTATGCACAGGCAGTTTTATATTCCCCGCTTCCCATGTTATCAACCCGTCGTTACTTATGACCATCCCCTCCGGTGCCGATTCAAGCTTATATGTCAGCGGGTCATTATCAATATCGACTGCTTTTACCTGATAAGAATACCTATTCCCTGCAATAGTGGACGGCGGGCTTGATTCTATGACCGGTGGCGTATTCTGGATAAAAATGTAACTGCTCACTACACTCGTGCCGCTCAGTTTACCGTCCGAAGGCGTTACCACAACATGGATTACATCATTATGCTTGTATGAGCTGCAGCTCAAGGTATCTCCCGTTTGATCGTTGATTTCAGCGTTGTTCACATACCATTTATATGAAAATGCAACAACGTCACCCTCAGGGTCAGATGCCTGTGCTGAAACATGCATCGTGGATGCAATAGTCGGATATTTTGGTTCTATATCCAGAGAAACGATGACCGGAGGTGCATTTTTTAACACTTCAGCGGGTGAAGGCAATTTTACCTTCGGCAGGTTTGGGCCGACATTACCCGAAAACATGGTCTTAACAGGTTCTTGTTTTTTCTGGCAGCCGCCCATGAATATCAACATGCTGAAAACGAACATAAACCATTTCATAATGCCTCCTTCTTCTTATTCAATACCATACTCTTTCAATTTATACATTAAAGCCCTGAGGCTTATCTCAAGAAGCTGCGATGCTCTGGTTTTATTGCCGTTGGTCTCTTTCAAAGCTTTTTTTATCAATTCAATCTCAAGATGGGCCTGTGCCTCTTTGATGGAAAACCCTTCTACATTAAAAACCTTGTTTTCCCTTTCTATTTTAATGGAATCGGGTATGGAGTCCGCAGTTATGTTTTCCGTCTCGCTCATGATACATGCCCTTTCAATGACATTTTCAAGCTCCCTGATGTTACCATACCATGAATAATGCATAAATATATTCATAACCTCATCGTCAAAGCCCTTTATCGGTTTTGCTAAATTCAATGCGTTTTTTTTCATAAAATATACTGCAAGAAGGGGTATATCCTCTGAACGATCTCTGAGTGGGGGCAGCTTTATGTTGAACACATTTAACCGGTAGAATAGATCGTCCCTGAAGGTGCCTTTTTTTACCTCCTCCGCTAACACCTTCGACGTCGCAGCAATAAACCTTACATTAATACCTGTGGATTTTGTATCTCCGATATGGAATATTTGGGATTCTTCAATGGCGCGCAGCAGTTTTACCTGTAGATTAAACGGCATCTCGCCTATCTCATCGAGGAATAGAGTGCCCCTGTCCGCAGCTTCAAATAAACCCTGTTTCGCTGTGTATGCGCCGGTGAATGCACCTTTTACATACCCGAACAATTCACTCTCAAGCAAATTTTCCGGGATTGCACCGCAATTGATTGATATAAACGGCATGTCTTTTCTGTCGCTGTTATAATGTATTGCCTTTGCAACAAGTTCCTTGCCTGTTCCGCTTTCACCTGTAATGAGAACCGTGGTTTTGTAGTTTGCCACCTTTCTTATTTCATTCAATACATTGAGTATCTTTTCACTCTTGCCGATTATCGACTTAAAATCATAATCCCGTGCAACGGCCTTCTTTAGTACAAGATTTTCCCTGTACAGCTTCAGGCGCTCTTCGGCCTTCCTGACCGTAAGAAGAAGTTCATCCTGCTTAAAAGGCTTTGTGATATAATCATATGCTCCTGCTTTGATTGCCGCTATTGCACTGTCCACGCTCCCATAGGCGGACATCATGATAATAGTGGTCTCTATTTTATTATGCTGAAGCGCTCCGAGCAACTCCATCCCGTCCATCTTCGGCATCTTTATATCACAGATAACGAAGTCATACGGCTGCTTTTTTAATTCCAGAAAAGCATCCTCCCCATTCGATGAAGTACCGGTATCATAACCGTTCGTGCTAAGGATATTTGAGACTGCAAACCGGATATTTTCTTCATCATCGACGACGAGTATTTTTATTTGATCAGCCATATACCGATAATAACATGTAACGCCGATCAAACTCAAGTAGTTATCGAACGTGTTACCTTATACAGGCTCCTCACTATCGAACTTCTGGTCAGTAGAAACCTGCTAAAAGACTTATAGGCTCCTTGCTCAATAATGATGCTATAAAACCGTCCGTGATGAGCTTTTCTGCCTGTGCATGAGGTATACCTCGGCTCTCCAGATAAAACATGGCCTGCTCATCGACCATTCCGGAAGTGGCACTGTGCGAGGCAATAACATCATCTTCATCTATCCATAAGCTCGGTATACCGTCGAACCTCGCCTGTGTTCCGAGCATTATCGATTTTTCCGCCTGCTCCACCTTTGCCCGTTTTGACCCGGATGCAATATGCGTCAAAGCCCTGTAGATGACTTTTGCTTTATCGAGTACAGCGGTTCTGACAAGAACAGACGTGACCGTATCAGGAGCAGAGTGAAATGTTTCATAGGAAATATCTTTTTGCGATTCACCCTTCCCTACTACAATGCCGGTCATCCTGCTTTCTGCATGAGGTTCGAGAAGCATAGAACGCGTACTTATTGCCGTGTTTGAGTCACCAAGATCGATATTATACCAGCTTACCATGGCATTTTCTGAAACCTGAGCTTGTTTGATGGCCGTATAAAAACTGCCCTTTTTCGATCTATTCAAGGTAATATATTCCAATTTTGAATCCCTGCCCGCATAAACCTCTGCATTATCCACGATCATACTGCTTCCGTTGCCTTCGATAATCCTGAGCAGAACAAGGTGTGTTCCAGGATCAAGTATAATAAGGTCATGATGAACAAGTATTCCCTTGTCCTGTCCCGCATTTATCAACTCTACGAGCGGTTCTCTTATGCTGTTTTTCAGGCGGACATAAAACCCCTTTGCATATGCCTTATCGATCTGCATAAAAGATTCATCCATTGAATGGAACCTGCCTCTTCCTGAAGTGTCCGTTTTCATTAAGTTGAATAGATTCGATGGCCTCCGGTTCTTGCTCAGATCAATCGTTTCCAAAGACATCGATGAATTGCTTTGAACATTATCCTGCACTAAATAACCATCTATATTGCAAATCACCGGTCTGCTCTGCAGCGTGTCCGTAATAGTCTTGACATACGCGTCATACGTTGACCTGCTCCCATTATCCAGAACATTTAAAGTTTCGGACTTGATAAATTGGGTGTTCAGCCTCTTCCATTGAGGCAGTGCAATACCTGCAATCATGGTAACCATGTTCTTCAGGCCCCTTTCATCTCAAGCTGTATCAGTCTGTTCAACTCAACCGCATACCCCATGGGCAGTTCTTTTGCTATGGGTTCTATGAACCCCCTGACGACAAGAGCAACGGCGTTGTCCCTCGATATGCCCCTGCTCATCAGATAAAAAAGCTGCTCTTCGTCTATCTTGCCGACAGTCGCTTCATGCCCTACCGAAGACTGAGGGGTAAATTGTTCGATTATAGGAATCGTATCAACGCTTGATTTATCGTCCAGCATGAGAGACTGGCACTCAACGTGTGCCTTGGCGCCGGTCGCGTTGCTGCTAATCCTTACAAGCCCGCGATATACGGACTTACCGCCGTCTTTGCTTATACTCTTCGAGATAATGCTTGCACTTGTATCCGGAGCCGCAAGTATCACCTTTGCTCCGGTATCTTTATATTGTCCTCTGCTTGCAAATGCAATATTGAGATGCTCTGCACGAGCACCCTTTCCTCTGAGTATTGAAGCGGGATAGAGCATGGTAACGCCGCTGCCCATGGAGCCGCCGACCCATTCCATGATGCCGTTCTCATAAACAACCGCTCGCTTTGTGTTAAGGTTGTAAACATCTGTGCTCCAGTTCTGGATTGTCGTGTATCTTGCCCGTGCTCCATCTTTAACATATATTTCAACCACTGCGGAATGCAGGGAACTCACGCTGTACCTCGGTGCTGTGCATCCTTCTATATAATGCACCTCTGAGCCCGGTTCGGCTATAATAAGGGTATGCTCAAATTGGCCTGAAGATTTCGTGTTCATCCTGAAATATGTCTGCAAGGGTATTTCGACTTTTACACCCTTTGGGACATAAACGAAACTGCCGCCGCTCCATACAGCGCCGTGCAGGGCGGCAAATTTATTATCAGCAGCAGGCACGCACTTTGTCATGAAGTATTCTTTTACAAGATCCGGGTGCTCTTTAACAGCAGAGTCCATGTCGGTGAATAAAACGCCTTTGTTTTCCCAAGTCTTTTTTAGATTTGTATAAACTGCCTCCGATTCATACTGGGCAACAAGCCCTGCAAGATACTTCTTCTCTGCCTCCGGTATGCCGAGAGCATCATAGGTCTTCTTAATCGCTTCCGGCACATCCTCCCACTTGAGCGACTTATAATCTTCGGGTCTTATATAGAATATGATCTCATCAAAATTGAGTTTGGAAAGATCAGGCCCCCATGCCGGCAGAGGCTTGCTGTTGAATATCCTGTATGATTCAAGCCGTTTCTCGAGCATCCACTCAGGCTCTTTTTTATGTGATGATATTTCTCTAATCACCTTCTCATTCAGCCCTTTGTTTGAACGGAACACATAAGCTGAATCAGCAGGTTGAACAGCGGGAGTTTGCAATCCTTCTCTTTGCTCTGCAGACATCTACGACCCCCTGACCCATTCATAACCCATCTTATCGAGCTGTTGTGCGAGCTCATACCCGCCAGATTTTACGATCTTCCCATCGACCATTATGTGTACAAAATCTGGTTTGATATAATCCAGTATTCGTTGATAGTGTGTGATCAAAAGAACGGTCAGATGATCATCTTTTATGAGTTTATTGATGCCTTCGGACACAAGTTTTAATGCATCTATGTCAAGGCCGGAGTCTATCTCGTCCAGAACGGCAAATTGCGGGAGTAAAACAGCCATCTGTAAGATCTCATTGCGTTTTTTCTCTCCGCCTGAAAATCCTTCATTAAGATACCTCTCGAGAAATGACTGCGGTATTGACATTGCATCGACTCTCTTGGTAAGTGCCTTGTGGAATGCAAGCACAGGAACATCTTTTTGTTCCTTTGCCTCTGCTGCGGTCCTGAGAAAATTTTCAACAGAGACGCCCGCTACTTCCATCGGATATTGAAAACCCAGGAATATACCGAGCCGTGCGCGCTCATCAACAGGCATATCGAGTACCGACGTGCCGTTGTACAGTATATCTCCTCCTGTTACCTTATATTTCGGATGCCCCATAATCGTATAGGATAGAGTCGATTTACCGGAACCATTGGGCCCCATAAGCGCGTGCACTTCGAAAGGATTTATATTTAAATCCAGCCCTTTTATAATTTTTTTTCCTTCTATTTCTACGGTCAAACCTTTTATTTCAAGCAAAGGCATACGACCTCCTCTCTTTTGTATGATAGTCATTTAATTTAAAGACTTCAATAAAGCAAGCTCTTTAAAGTTCTCCGTCAGCACGCAGGCGTCACTTCCGACAACGGACTTTCCGGCGGGATAAACTTGTATTAAATCCACGTAAGGCTTATTATAGTGTACATTATGGACATAATTCAGCGCATCCAATTGCTTGAAAAGCATGGTATAAAGCCGGGGCTCGAACGTATAGCTGCATTGCTTGAATATTTGGATCATCCTGAACAGTCTTATAAGACTATGATTGTAGGAGGCACCAACGGTAAAGGCTCAACCTGCGCCATGATAGAGTCCATGCTCCGCAATGCAGGTTATAAAACAGGCTTATACACATCACCACATCTCGTTTCTCTGCATGAACGAATACAAACCGTCGGCACTATGATTGACAACACGTCATTGTATGATACGGCTGAAAAATTATTCTCAATAATGAACCACCATCCCGAGCTTTCGGATGTAACCTATTTTGAGTTCTTAACTGCCCTTGCTCTCCAGTACTTTCAAGAGCAGCATGTTGACATTGCAGTCCTCGAGGTCGGCATGGGCGGCAGATTCGATGCTACAAATGCCGTGCAGCCTCTTGTATCGGCCATAACCAATATTGCGATGGATCACCAGACCTATCTTGGCAATACGATAGAAGAGATTGCAAAAGAAAAGGCAGGTATAATAAATAACGGAAGACCCTTCGTCACAACTGATGTAAACCCTGAATCAAGACGCATACTGGAAGCTGAATGCAATAGAACGGGCGGGGTTTTCTATGCTCTTAACAGGGACTTTTCAAGCTCCGGAGACGAGACAGATATGAGTTTTTTTAATGATCGTCATACGATCAAGAATCTAAAACTCTCCCTTCAAGGCAGACACCAGATATACAATGCAGCGGCAGCAATCCAATCCGTACTCCTGCTTGAACAGGAGGGCATAAAGGTTCCGGATATTTCAGTAAGGGACGGGCTCCTGAAGACATTTTGGCCCGGAAGATTCGAGATAATCCGTAAACACCCCGATGCGATCATAGATTCAGCACATAATCCTGCCGGGATACAAACGCTTGTCCGGACGGTAAAAGATCATTATCTAACTCCTTTACCTCCTTCTTATCAGGGTAAAAACAAACCCGTTACCGTCGTTTTTGCCGTTTCAAGAGATAAAGACTGGAAAACAATGATAGAACTGTTATCGGAGATAACAGGAACGTTCATATTCACGTCATTCAAAGGTGAGAGGAGTGCGGATCCGGATGAGCTGAAACGTTTTATCAGTTCAAGCAGTTTTAACCGTTCAGGCAGTATTAAGGGCGCAGTGGTCATACCTTCGAATAATGCACTAAACTATGCTCTTGATAGAACACCCGACAATGGTGTAATTATTGCTACAGGTTCAATCTACCTTATAGGAGAATTAAAATTGGAGTTGAGTGTATGAAGTATAACGGTATAACTATTGACAGTATATTCGAAGACGCCTTAAAATGCGGGGCTTCATTTGCAGAACTGTTTTTTGAAGAAACGACATTTACCAACATCAGGGTCGACTCGCACAAGATCGATAAAGCCGTGTCCGGCACAGACAGGGGAGCAGGCTTAAGATTATTCAATGATAATATCGAATATTATGCCTCTACCACGGATTTGACCGAAGAAGGAATCAGGACGCTTTTAAAAAAGCTGTGCGGTTATCTTAAACAAAATAACGGTAAAAAGCACGTAATCCTTCAAGAACCTTCAAAGGCTTGTACGAAAGTAATAAAGCATCCTCTCGGTGTTCATATCATGAGGAAGGCGGACATTCTCTTGACATCACAGAGCGAGGCTTATAAGGCGAGTGATCAGATTATACAGGTGCAGGGCGGTTATATTGACAGCACGAGAAGGATAGGAGTGTTCTCGACAAACGGCACTTCCGTTGAAGACGAACAGATAAGGACGACAATAACCTTCAATGTAATTCTTGAAAAAAAGAATAAGCTTTATACGGGATACGAATCAATGGGCGGCTCGATTGGCATGGAACTGTTTAACAATGACAGCCACATAACGACCGTTAAAACTGCGGTAAACAGGGCGATAAAGATGAGCAACAGCGTCCCGATAGAGGGCGGTCATATGGCTGTTGTGCTATCGAGCGAGGCGGGCGGAACAATGATACACGAGGCTGTCGGGCACGGACTCGAAGCTGATCATATCTATAAAGGTCTGTCCGTGTATACCGGCAGGCTTAATGAAATGGTTGCATCCCCGCTCATAAATGTTGTCGATGATCCGACCATACCCGGCATGAGAGGATCGTTTCATTTTGATGACGAAGGTACCGCAGCAGAACGCAATACTGTCATAGAGAATGGTACATTGAAAAACTTTCTGTTCGATCTCAAATACGCAATGGATAACGACGCCGTGCCGACCGGCAATGGCAGGAGGGAATCATTCAGATTTCCGCCGATACCCAGGATGACCAATACGCTTATACTCAGCGGCAAGGACAACCCCGCATCCATAATATCCGAGGTTGACCACGGGCTCCTTGTTTTGAAGATGGGCGGCGGAGAAGTCAATACCGTAACAGGCGATTTTGTTTTTGAGATCACAGAGGGGCATTTAATAGAACACGGCAGGGTAGGCCCGCCCGTTGAAGGGGCAATAATGCTCGGCAATGGCCCTACCGTACTCAAGGAGATAGACAGGGTGGGCAGTGACATCGGATACAGCATAGGTACGTGCGGTAAGGACAATCAGGGGGTCCCTGTGGCAGACGGCCAGCCCACGCTCAGGATACCAAGAATAGTCGTAGGCGGCAAAAAATAATATTTATTGACATAGATAAATCTATAGTACATAAACGCAGAGGATTCCAAAAGGAGCACACATGTTCGTACCTTCAAAACTTTTTTTGACGAAGGGCATTGGCAGGCACACTCAGAAGCTTACCAGCTTTGAAATGGCACTCAGGGATGCAAAGATAGCAGAGTATAACCTTGTCAGGGTCAGTAGTATTATACCCCCGAGATGTAAGCTCATAACCATCGAACAGGGCCTGCAGTACCTTCAGAAAGGCCAGATCGTATTCTGCGTATTGTCGGAAAATACATCGAATGAACCGCACAGGCTCATTGCATCTTCAATAGGACTTGCAAATCCAAAGGATGAAACCATCCATGGTTATCTTTCAGAGCACCACAGTTTTGGACAGACCGAAAAAATAGCAGGAGATTATGCAGAGGACCTTGCTGCATACATGCTTGCAACGACCCTCGGCGTTGAATTCGATCCTAATAAAAGTTACGACGAGCAAAAGGAGATATGGACAATCAAGGGACATACCGTTACGACAAGAAGCATAACCCAGTCCGCAACGGTCGATAAAGAAGGCTATTGGACAACAGTGCTTGCAACAGCAGTCCTCCTCCCATAATACCATGACAACACCACTACCGGACAGACACAGCTTTCTTAAACATACAGTTCCCCTTGAACAAGCAAAGTTTTTAATCCTGCCGATCCCTTATGAGCAGACCACATCGTACGGCACGGGCACAAAGTATGGTCCCGAAGCCATCATCAAAGCATCACAGTATCTGGAATTATTCGACGAGGAACTCGGACTGGAACCTTACCGTGAAGGTATCCATACCCTTGAGCCCATTTCGTTCGACAAAAGCGGATCAGAGCACGCCATAGAAAAGATATACGAAACTGTCAGAAAGCTTCCTTTCAAAAATAAATTTCTTATGTCGTTCGGCGGCGAACACTCCATTACCTACCCTATCGTAAAAGCATTCTCGGAAAAGTTTCCCCGCATAACCGTGCTTCAGATAGATGCACATTCCGATCTCCGTGAAGCTTATGAAGGCACCATTTATAGTCATGGCTCAGTGATGGCGAGGATAAAAGATACGGTCGATATTGTACAGGTGGGGATACGGAGCCAGAGCAAGGAAGAATACGACTTCATCCGGCAAAGAGGTTTGCATACTTTTTATATGCACACCATACGTAGGGATACTCTATGGAAAGAGCACGTGATCGAATCGCTCGGCGACAACGTGTACTTGACCATAGATCTTGACGGGTTTGATCCATCGGTTGCTCCCGCCGTCGGAACCCCTGAACCAGGCGGCCTGTTCTGGTATGACGTCGTCGATCTTATACACATGATCACGGATAAAAGGCATCTCGTAGGCTGCGACATTATGGAGCTCGCACCGGTCCAATCATCTACTGTAACCGATTTCCTTGCTGCAAAGCTTGCCTATAAAATAATAGCCAATATTTCTTCCTCTTCTCAATCTGTTTTGTAGGTTGGGCATCTTGCCCACCATCGAATATGCGAAGGTTATGATGCATGTCTTATTCGAAATTAATGATTTCGAATTAAAAACTTGACTATTCGAACAATTTAAATTATTGAATCATAAAAATGGAGGTGCATTATGAGTAAAAAGGTTTTTTTACTGTCCGTTGCAATAGCATCACTGAGTCTTTTATTAACTCAATGTTCGACGACAAAGGTAGATCCCTATAAAAACACATTGAGCGCGGATAGCATCATCATGAATGGAGGACTCAATAACAGCGGGTCAAGAAATCAGGCCCAATCGCTCTACGCAGATGCTTTAAATAACATAAATAAAAATGACCCGAATTTTGTATTGGTAACGTCCCATGCAAATTTTGGTCTGGCGATGATAGGCACATGGAATGCCCTGTCTACCATATCAGGACTACTGAGTTCCAACCTGCTGGGTTCACTATCGGGCGGCTCGGTAACAGCTTCTTGCACACCGATAGACCTGACACCGTATCAGAGCCTTCTCGGACCGGTCATAGACAGCATGATATCTCCTATAGTTACTCACTTGCAGGCTGTGACACCATTCACGGGCTTTTCCTTCACCATAAGCAGCGCAAACCTCGTAGTCTTCAGCGATCTCGGGACACTTATTAGTTCTTTAAAAGGTCAGGGCCTGAGTATTGATATGTCAGGGGCTTATGACCTCGGTGAAGTAGACGGCATGTTAAGCTTATTCGAAACGCTTCAGGGAGGCGTCAAAGTGCTGTTCGCCTACAACGGCGTATTGAATGCCATTGTAAACCTTCTCATGGGATTAACACAGACAGGCTGTACAATGCCCAACCCTCTGCTTGATCCCAATTTCGGCACGCTTTCATCAGGTGGCGCACAGATGCTTTCAGATGCGCAAGTACTGCTTGCCAATGGAGCAAACAATCTTTCAAACAGCATGAGCTTCATCATGGCAAGAAAGGGTGATAATTCTACCCATGGATTCATTTATTATGTTGATGCGAACAGTAACGGCAAATACGATCCCGGCGAAGCATGGGGATCCGATATACTGGGACAGGTAATCGTAGTCGTACTTAAATTATTACCTTCCATAAGCCCGAGCATAGGTTCAAATTCCACGATTAAAGGCTTAATCAATATAATCAGCAGTTTGAGCCAGAAACAGGCAGCTCAGGCCGTAAGCCAGATTTTATTCGTTAATGGCGGGCTTTCCATTCCCTTGAGTGCAAGTTTGACCCTCACAATACCTGCCATATCAAAACTGATCTACTTGACGGACTTACAGTCGGTTGCAAATGTACTTAATGCGAGCGAAACGGATACAAACGGCCAGCACCCGATTGACATCGTGCCTGCAATACCGGTGCTTATACCAAGGTTACTCCCTGTATTAACTCCTCTGCTCTCCAGTTTAGGAGGGGGTAGTAGTACTCTTGGACCGTTGATCGGAATGCTTCCCACACTGGTGGCTGTAATGTTCGATTCTACGGGTGATGCATATACATCACTACCGGTCTTACCATCTATTGATCTTGGTGCATTCTTCAATAACCCGCCGACTGATCTGAAGGTATTTGCACCCCTGTCGTATCAGGCATCGACTCCATTCGTGGATAAGTATGGAACAGGCATCTACGTAGCACCTGAGCCTTTTGCAGACGGCTTTGTGCATGTTCCTGATCCATCGTATAACAACGGTGCAGGATACTGGACATCAACAGCCAGCCTTGTAAACGGGACCTGCGACAACTGCGTTGGAGATCCGACATCTCCAAACTACGCAGGTGAATGGTACTCGTACACGGCGGCAAAAGGTAAATGGGTTGCAGGAGATCCGATCGTTAACATATACGGCGATGGTATGTATCACAAGGCAGGCGATATCATAGAGCAATATGATGAGGAGCAGGCTTTCCCATTACAGACACAGCCATTCACCGGTTTGAGTTTTTCAGGAATAACCATGACAGCATGGAGCGATACAGGAACGAATAGGGTAGCAGATAATCTTCAACTTGGTTATAATTCTATAACCAACCCTAATCCTTATGGGAATGACATAACATGTAATACCCTGAGTGCGTTGCCACCGCTTGCACCGGGTTTAGTAGCAGATATTCCATGGCCTATCCCGAATATACCGCCGGCAATTGGCGAGACGGTTTGTGGAGAAAAGAATGGCATACCTGATATGTGGAATGGATCCTTATTTTCCTTACTCTATGCTGGAGCATATATTGACGCAGCTCCCTTGGGTATTCCTTTAAGTTTAGGTGTAGTATTACCACTTGGACCTCTCATGGGCTCTGCTTCCACTCCATTTTTCCCGCGGTATCACTACTGGCCAGGCAGCACATTTGCTGATGCACCAAAACTAATCACCCTTAATGTAACGGCGACCACATTCGTACAGCTCGCTTTAACTCTCCTTGGCGGCTCGAATCCAACAATGGCAACGTTACTTCCATTACTACTTCCTCTAAATTCTTTAGACTCCATTGCCATTGCAATGCCCAATGATGCCTATATGTTCTTCCCGGATCCGACCTTTGGCGGTCTTCTGACCGTGGGTCAGTTCAACTGGTGCAGTAAATACCAGAATTATATTGGTATACCTTATAATGGTTCTGCTCTATGCGATGCCATAGCCTATTCGACGACAAACATGAACAATGCGCAGATGAATCAGTACGTAAACATAGTAAACCTGCTGATCAATGTCCTGACCGGCAAGGTCAATCTGAGCAGTTTAGGCCTTTAGAAAATATTTTAAAGGGGCGATCTTCGATCGCCCCTTCTTTATTTTATGACAAACTACACGATCCCCGACGACATAATAGTTACAGAACTTGACAACAACGAGGCAATAATCCTCGATATGCGGACAAAAATGTATTTTTCCTTGAACGAAACAGGACTGGTAATCTTCAAGGGCATCGAATCGAAACTGACCGAAGACAAGATCGTAGAAGAGCTTATTTCTGTTTACGATATTGATTCTGTTAAAGCCAGAAACCGCGTGAACATACTTATTAACCAACTTTTATCGCACAATATCATAGAAAAGTATGACACATAAACCGGCAAATTATCTTTTGTTGATTGTTACGATAATTTTTCCCCTATCCTGCTCGCGGGAATCCTACAAGAACACGCAAAACCAGCCTTCCATTATTTTTGTATCTGCAAGAGACGGAGATTACAGCATTTATAGCATGAAACAGGATGGAACGGATGTAACAAGACTCAGTGACCCAGCCGGTGACTGTGTTCTGAAACAGTGCTTCGATACCTACCCTTCCGCATGTAAAAACAATATTTCATTTATTTCCAACAGGACAGGAAGGTTTCAACTCTATAGTATGTCCCTTGACGGAAAGAATGTAACACAGATTACAAACGATTCAAATGCCGATTACGATGCTCCTGATTTTTCTAATGATTGCAATGATATAACGTATACGAAGGCAATGGGGATTATGAGACAGCTTCAAATCATAGATGTAAGGAGCGGGTCTATTACACAGATTACCTATGATGACGGATCCGGTGCGTGCTGCGGTAAATATTCCCCGGACGATAAAACTATAGCGTACATCCATGATCCATTCCCGAGTGCGGCACCTGTGCCCGGTATTGAACCGTCATTAAGCATTTATACCATATCCGCGAACGGCGCCGACAGACAGCCGCTCTGCAACATATCGAATGTTCTTCCGCCGCTGTCATGGTCTGCCGATGGCAAGAATATATTATTTTTAAAGCCATCACCGGAAACCGGGCATTTACAGGTTTTCTCGATGCCTGTCGACTGCAACACACCTCCCCGTCCATTGACCGACCCTTCTTATGATGTCTTTGACCCTGCATTTGCTCCTGATGGCAGTAAAATCGCATACACATCGACACAATTCGGCAATTCAAGAATATTTCTTATGAATTCAGACGGCAGCAGCAGTTTTGACATAACGCATGATGTTCACCTTAACGATCAACCGGCATGGCAAAAAGGCATTCTATTACCTGCACGATAACCGACAAAATTGCTCTGTTTATCAGGATAGGATTTTATATTTTCTATACGCCTTATCTTGAAAACAGATGCGGATTAAAACAAATGTTTGACATACTATCAACCGATAAAAAGCCATTGACCTGCGATAAAAATATCATAAGACGCTATGTGCATGTATGGATCGGCATGAAAGACATTTTCAAAACTCAGCATTGCTGGAACAGGACATTGCTGCTGTATAAATTTTTAAATGCTGCAGGATACACGGTAACGATATATACTGGTGTAAGGAAGGATTGTATAACGAGCTCCCGGATAACCGGGCATAGCTGGGTTACAATCGATGGCAGGGTGTTCGATGACAGGGAAGACATTGCGTATGAGCATTATATAACATTCCATTATCCATGACAGAAATATTTGATCCGTTAAGAAAGCTGCTCCTCGATGTATGCTCGCCTGTTAAGGCTGAAGCACAAACAGCATTACTGAAACAAAGGCTTTTGCGTGTTGACCCCGAAAGGCTTGCGAAGCTTGCAGCCATAGAATTCTTAACTCCGATCTTTTACTACAATCTCAGGAACTTTAATCTCCAGGAATACAAAGAAGTATTGCCTCAGCTTAAAAATAGTTACATGACCAATACTGCACGTAATATTTTACTATTGAAGCAAATAAAATCTCTGAAACACCAGGCTGAGCGCAACGGCATTGACATAATACTGCTGAAGGGTTCAGCCCTTTCAATTTCTATCTATAATGAAGTGGGATTAAGGCCGATGGCTGATGTAGACATCTTCGTACGACAGCGGCACGTTGAGAAGATCAAAGAGTTTATGGAACGGGACAATATGCATCCATTATTTACGGATATAAACCAGAACTGGTTTTCAACAATAAGATCGCATATTGTGCCGTATCAATCGTCCGACAACACTCTTTCCCTCGAGGCACATACACGCTTGTTCGATGACAGATTTATACATTTTACGGAAACAGACCCTTTTCAGAAAACGCGCGAAATAAAATGGGACAATGGATCATTTGTTATACTTGAACCATACACAGCATTCATCTATGTTCTCTATCATTTTGCAATACACCATAATTTTTCATTCAGGTTAAGGGACATGCTTGATCTTGCTTATATGATCTCCGCTTATACTATCAAATATGAGAAAATACTCCCTCTCATAGAGGATACCCATGCACAAGGATTGTTCATGCCTTTCATAGATACCGCTTTTGAACTTGCGGGCATTAAATCAGAGGCTCACGGGACTGCAAGGTTAAATCATGCGTATGTATACTGGACAAACAGCGTAGCGATGAAATACATTCCTATACAGATTTCATCGAGGTTATCCGATGCTACGCTCAGAATTGCGACGGTATTGACGTGCGGGATAAGGAGATGGGGGTTACAAACATTGAAGCCCACAGGTTATGAAATATCCCTGTTTTATAAAACCACGAAACAGGGCGGACTACTAAAAAGAGCAGGCATGATTCTTTGGATCATAGGTGTTTGTATTGGTTATACCGCCATGTTCCCTCTATTTTATATCATAACGAAGATAAAAAAGGATTAACTTAGTCCCTCATGGTAAGCAGTCTATACAGTATACCTGTATCTCTGCAGCCATTTCACAAGCACAATAATAGGCCAGAGCTTTTTCCTGTTGTCCCGGGATCCCCTTATGTGCTCCTGTAATAGTCTGCTTATATATGGATAATTGAACACACCGATACTCTCCACTGAATCCTTCGATAAAAGCATTTCTGCTTCATGCCTGAAATCATGCCGAAGCCATTTTGTAAGAGGGATACCGAAGCCTTTCTTCTTTCTGTTTATGATACTGTCCGGCAGTTTATCTTTCATAAGCTTTTTCAATATATACTTGTGCGTCATCCCTTTCAGCTTGTATTCAAAAGGAAGTGCCTTACTGAATCGGATGACTCTGTTATCGAGTAAAGGTACCCTTGATTCTATGGACGCTGCCATCGTAGCTCTATCTATCTTCACAAGCAGATCATCCGGAAGATACATCACTATGTCCATAATGTTTGCTGTCTCAGGGTCAGATAGTCCTTTGGTATACTCTATCAGTTCTTTCACCGGCTGATACAAAGAATCCTCAATGCTTCTGAATAACTCCTTCCGGAGCAGCAGGCTTAATTCCTGGTAAGCAAATCCTCCCATCCACTGCGTATGCCTTCGAACAGCCTGCAGTGATGAGGAACTTACGAACCTTTTCGCTATGAAATCAAACGAAAGATTTTTATCCGACACAGGTAATAATTTTATCAGGGGCTCGATCATACCTTTTCTCAGGATCCCGGGCAGGGAATTGTATAATGATGCGAATTTATGCGCAGTATAGGTCGGATAGCCTGCAAACATTTCATCCCCGCCCTCTCCGGAAAGAACGACCTTTACCTGTTTACCTGCCAATTTACTGAGGGCATAGGTCGGTATAATAGACGGGTCGGCAATAGGTTCATCCATAAAGTCGATTAAATGGTGAAATAGTTCCTTGAATAAGCCACAGGTAAACACTTTCGAATAATGCTTCAGACCGAGCTTATCGCTCATAAGCCTTGCGTATGTGCTCTCATCAAAAGACGGCTCTTCGAATGAGATGGAAAAGCTATTTATATCCGGCTTAATCTTCGACGCGAAATACGCAATGGCTGACGAATCAATGCCTCCTGAAAGGAAAATCCCCACAGGAACATCCGCTGCCATTTGATCTTTAACAGCCTCAGATAGTATCTCTCCTAACTGTCCTGCGATCTCATTTTCGCTTTGCCCGTCATTTTTTACTTCCAGATATGCATTAACTCTATTATTCACGAACTGTTTTTCATACATAGTGCCCTTGTCTTTAATAAGACACATGCCGGGCATAAGCTTAAAAATGCCGTTCACCATTGTATTCGGTGCAGGTGTGTAATCATAGGAAAGATACTGTGCTATGCCTGATAAATTGAGCTTATAGGCGTTATGCTTCATGGCAAGCAGGGTCTTCATCTCTGATGCAAATACCAGACCATCCGGCAGACTGTAATAGAGCGGTTTTATGCCTATTCTGTCCCTCGTCAGTATAAGCTTTTCTTGTTTCTCATCGTAGACTGCAAAGGCAAACATTCCGTTGAGCTTTTCAAACCCTTCTATACCGTACTGTTCATAAAGATGAATGATTACCTCTGTGTCCGTATTCGTATAAAATAAATGTCCTTTCGACGCAAGTTCCTTCCTCAGCAATTGATAGTTGTAAATCTCCCCATTATAAACAATCCATATCGAGTTATCTTCATTATGAATGGGTTGATCGCCCGTCTTCATATCGATTATAGACAGCCTGTTTACACCGATGGCACAATGATTGAACACATGGAACCCCTGCTGATCAGGACCGCGATAACGCATAGCATCGAGCATTGTATGTACAGACCCGATAAGTTCGTCATGTGAAGTACGTTTGTATATCCCGCATATACCGCACATAATCTAAAGATTAATTTTTTCTTTAACCGTATAAACGGGATTGTTTATAGACTCATGATAAAGTCTTATAATCAATTCAGCAACCAGACCGATCAGTATAAGCTCGAATCCTATTAAAAACAGAAACACGGCAAGCAGGAGCAACGGATTTCTGTAAGCAAAAACATGCAAATGGAATTTTTCATAAAGCACATATATGCCTATAAAAACTCCGGTGAGCATGAACATGAAACCGCTGCCGCCGAACAGATGTATTGGTCTTGTAGAAAAATCGCCGAGAAACTTTACGGTGAGAAGATCGAGCAGCACCTTTATTGTTCTTATGAAGCCATAGTGCGTTTTGCCGTATAATCTCTGTCTATGGTGCGTCTGGATCTCCGTAATACCCGCGCCAATGCCCGCCGCATAAACAGGGATAAACCTGTGCATCTCTCCATAGAGTTTAATGCCTTTTATAATGTCCGCCTTATAAGCCTTGAGCGTGCAGCCGAAATCATGCAATTTCACACCGGTAACGATGCTGATAAGATAGTTTGCAATGATAGAAGGCAGTATCCTGTTCAAGAACCTGTCTCTGCGGGGTTTTCTCCACCCGCTGACAAGATCATAACCGCTCTCTATCAAGGCTATCATTGCAGGTATATCATGAGGATCATTTTGCAGATCAGCATCCATGGTAACGATAATCTTTCCTTTTGCCTCCTGAATGCCCGCGGACATGGCAGGCGTCTGTCCATAATTCCTTTTGAAGCTTATTACTTTAACAGCCGGATCATCTGCCGCAATCTGTCTTAAATTCTTGAGGCTCTCATCTTTGCTGCCGTCATCGATAAAAATAATCTCAGCGGCATACTGATGCTGATTTATGACGTCCTTAAGTTCCGCATACAATTCATGAATCGATTCCGCTTCATTGAATATAGGTATTACCATGGATAGGTAAATGTTCATGGAACGACATTATCAGAAATACAAGACAAAGTGAAATAAAAAAGGCGTCCCGCCGTCGGCGGGACGCCTTTTAATATTATCTTGATTACCTATACTTAGAATAGTACTGTGAAGCGCGTTACGAATGCAAACACGCCGTCAGCAGACTTGTTTTGTCCCGCACTGTTCGTATAGTCAAACACATGACCGGGGATAAAGTAGCCTGTCTGGAACCCGAATATAAACTTGTCCGACAGTGTCGTATCTAACCCGAAGTCTGCCTCATACCCGAGGTCCCTTGCGAGCTTACCAGCAGTCCTGCCTGCAAGAGCTGCATAATTTTGAAAGTCGTTTGTCTCGGCATACGTGAGTTGGAGCTTTGCCTTGAGAAAATCAGCAGGGACAAACTTTACCATGGGCGCTATATATATAAAATCGTCTTTTAATACGGACTGCGCTGGAATGATTGTTGCAGGGCTATTGAGTGAACCGAGTGTATTTAATTGTCCTATCGTAGGATTCGGGAAGGAATTTGGTCCTGCAAGCCCTGTATTGTTGAACAGTATCAGACTCGAGTTGTAATCATTGCTGAATGGATAGGTTTGAATCTGATTCGCTGCCGTTCCGTTTGCAGGAGAGAACCCTAATTCCAACACATAGTCGAGAGGCGACATTGAATAGACTCCCCTCAAAACGCCGCCCTGAGCATCCTTAACCTTGAGTTTATCAGTACCTATAGCTCCATTCATGGCCTGGGCTGCTGCACTCGATGCAGTAAACGGCATTAAAGAACCGCCGAGATAGAAATAATCGACGAGTAATTTCAGATTATCGACAGGTCTTACGTCAGCATAAACCTCTGCGTAATTGATATTCTTTTTAAAGAGATTCTGCTCTATATGCAGCAAAGTCAGAAACACGGTCACGTTTTTTGTCTGATAGCCGGGAATAAACATGTACCAGTCTTCATCGTCAAAAGGATTATTTATGTCATTGCCTTTCATTTTGGCATAGTCAAGGACTGTGACGAGCGGCTCATCTTTGCCCATGGGCATGGTAGCAAACTGAATCTGATCTGCCGTGTTGCCGTAGTAAGCATCGCCCCACTCATTTTCAAATCCATTGCCATCATTATACTGCACACCGAGTCCGAAACCGAACGGCATGCGGCCTATGGACAGATTCCCCACCGGTGAATGATATTCGAGCCACACCCTTTTAACATTGATATTAAGGAGTCCCGTCCCATCCGGTGTCGTTGCAGTACCAGGATAGTAGCCAGAATTATTGCTCGGATTACCCGTAGCAACAGCGTTTCCTGCATCTGTATTGTCACCCCACATTACATTGTCCAGCATATCTATCTGAGATTTAATGATGATGTCTTCATTTATGTTCAATTGCGGTTCCATCCTGAATCTCTGGATGAAATAAGATGTATTCTCAGAACTCTTGAGTGCTATGTTATTATAGTAGACTTCTCTCACCCTATAATATCCGCCGATTTTGACACTCGATGAATCAAGCAGATCTGCAAATGATGTTACGGATACGGACAAAATCCCTATCAAAGATGCGATGATTATCGTTAAGGATACAGCATGTTTTTTTGTTTTCATAACTTACCTCCTTGTTTTATAGTTACTATACAAGCAATCTCAGTGTCAAGAAATGAATGCGTCTTAATTCTTTCCACTACCCGCCCTTTTCGAGCTTATCGAGGATAGAATCTATCTCGTCAAATTCTTTTTTCTCAGGCTTTACCTTTACACCCGCATCTTTTTGAATTTGAGGAGCTGCGGGAGTAGAAGAAGCAGTTGGTTTTGTTTTTGGAGGACCAACTCTCTGTGGAGCCTCCTGCAACAGTTCTTCAACATGATCCTCATCTGCAGGTATATCTGCTTCGACCATCTTTTGCGCAGCCGATTGTATATTTTTGATATCGAGATCAGCAGCAACGTCATCGATGATTTTGATATCGATCAGTTTTGCTTTAACAAGAAACCCTTCAAAAAGAGCATTCGAGGATATGATATTTATCATTCTGGGTATGCCCTTCGAGTAAGCGTGTATCTTCTCTATGGCCTCGGCATTGAATATCTCATCTTTGCTCCCTGCAAGGCCGAGTCTGTGCTTGACATAGGCTTCTGTCGATTCATAATTAAATGACTCAAGCCTGTATTTTAACGCAACTCTCTGAGCAAGAGGCGGATCAAGAATAAGATTGTCCTCTATTTCGGGCAGGCCAAAGAATACAAAGGTAATAAGTTTCCTGTCCGATGCTTCAAGATTGAGCAATCCTCTGAATTCCTCCATCATTTCTTTACTTTTCAGCATCTGGGCTTCGTCGATAAGTACAACGGCTTTCTTGTGCTGTTCGTACAATTCATTCAATCTTTCATAAAGCTGGGACAGCAAAGTTATTTTGTTCTCGGATGGTTCTGTTATGCCGAGCTGAAGGGCTATTTTTTTAAACAGCCAGTCTGCCGTAATTCCCGAATGTATTATAACAAGCAATGCAGATTCATATTCTTCTTCAGGCAGGCTGTCCAACATTCTTCTTGCGAGCGTCGTCTTGCCCGTGCCTATGCCGCCGATAAGCAGCGCAAGACCCTTCATCGAATCAACCGCATACATGAGCCTTACCAGTGCCTTTGAATGTTGGGCGCTGTTATAATAGAATTTAATATCAGGCGCACTTGAAAACGGCTCTTCATTTAACTTATAAAAATCTAAATAGTTCATGATACTCCTTTTTAAATATACGATACTTTCTTCTTCGGTTGTTTTGCTTTGCCTGTTTCAGCATCAGATTCCGAAGCCGGTGACTTTTCCTCTGGAATTACACTGACCGTCTTTTTATCTTCCGGTCCAGGTTCAGGCATCTGTTTATTTATAATTGCTCCTGCCGGTTCTTGAGAATCGTCCTCACGCAGTATATCATCGAGTGTAAATTTCTCTTCCTCTGCATGCTTCTGCACTTCGGGCTGAATTACGGTCTCATCTTTGGCAAATTCGGCAAGTTTATTGATTTTTTCTTTTATATCTCTGAATTTATCATCTATTTTTTCTACTTCCTGAAAGGAATTATAAGCATTCTTCATGTCTCCATACGCTTCAAGAGCCAGTGCATATTCATATATAAGCCCTATATTTTCCTGCTTTATTCCACCCTTGACAGAAAGTGCCTGTTTGTACATTTCTATTGCTTTTCCCGGCAGTCCCTTTCCCATATAACTCATACCCAGCATTATGAGGCCATCCGCTTTTTTCTCGGGTGAAAGTATTGCGATGTTAAATTCATTTATTGCTTCATCTATCAGTCCCATCTCCTTATATGCTATACCAAGACTGTAATGGGTCTCGGCATCCTGTTTATCTACACTCTTTTCAACACCTTTCTTAAAAGCCTCGAGCACCTCTTCTACACTCACCTGCTGTTCTTCTTCGACAGGAGCCGGAGGTGCAATTGTTTTCGACGCACTTGTCGAAAGCTCATTTTCCAGCTCTCTCGCAAGATCAAAAAGGTCTTCATCTGCAGACACGGAAACGACCGAATCCGCCTCCTTCTGAATAAAGGACTCTTCAAGTTCCGATATTTCCGGTTCTTTGGGTGCCGGCTTCTGCTTTTCTTCCTTTGCAATTATTTCGTCCAGCCTCTTTTTTGCACGTTCCTCGTTTGGAAAAGCTTTAAGAATCTTCAAAAGTATCCCTTTGGCTTCAGTTAAGATTCCCTGTTGATAATAAAATTCAGCTTCATCGAGAGAATCAATGACATCTACCTCGGGCTTATGCGGCTCCGGTGCAGCCTGCTCCGCTGCACTTTGTTCCTGCCTGCCGGTAACGCGTTTTACAGGAGTTGCCTCTTCATCGGAAAAACTAAATTCGATTTCCTCCGTCTCAGGAGTCGGGGATGCCGTGTCCATTTCCTTCGGCACATTGTCTGTTTCAGGAATAAATTCTATCTGCTCGGGAATGGGGATTTCCTCTTTAGGTTCCTCTTTAACCGCTCTCTGCTGCCGTGTTTCTTCGGTTATGCCGGCTTCAGCCGCCTGAGCCTGCTGCGGTTCCTCCATCCCGTTATTTTCCGGTAAAGGCGTTTCAACCTCGATCTCTATACCTGTATCTATTTCCTGTGAGGCCGGTTCATTAAGTTCCTGTTGTTCTGCAACAGGTTCTTTTTCCTCTCTGTTCTCTGCTTGCTCCTGCACGTGCCGGGTTTGCTCTACAACGGGTTGTTCTATAACTTCAATTATTTCCTCTTCTACAGGCTGTTCTACCGGCACTGTGCCTTCTGTCGGCTCGGTACTGACACCTATAAGTGCTTTTAAAACATCATTACCGGGATCACCAGACAATGCTTTTTTGACGAAGTCTTCGCCTTTTTCTATCTCACCGTCCGCTATAAAAAGATTATAAAGTTTTTCCGCTATTTCCGAGACTTCCTTGGATTTCTTGTCCAATTGATATAATTCAAATAATTCTATAAGCGCTGTTTTATGAGAAGGATTGATATTAAGTATTTGTACGAATTTTTCTGCTGCTTTGGCATTCAAACCATATCTCTTATATACCTGTGCTTCTGAAAAATATTTATCAATCTCCTCTGACGATAATTTTTCTTTCTTCTCCTGGGGTTTCTTCTCCTGGGGCTTTTTCTCTTCCAGTTCTACTGCTATTTTCTTTTCAGGCTTTGCAACTGGCGGCTTTGCGGCAAGCGGCTTTACCTCCGGCGGTTTTAGAATTGCTTTCTCCGGCTTTTTTTCCTGCGCCGGCGGTTTCACGGCTTCAAAAGGCTCGGGCTCTATTTCAATCATCGGTTTGTCAGGCTGGGTTGCACCGACAACGATCTGGAGTACTTGTTCATCCGTAGGATCGAGCTCGAGGATCTTCTTGTATATATCCTGTGCCTGTGATGCCAGTCCTCCTTTAGAATACAATTTTGCAACTTCTTTATAGGCGGATATGGCAAGAGGCGTCTTTTCAAGAGCGACGTAAGCCTTTGCAAGGGCAATCAACGCTTCCGTGTCTGATTTCCCGGATGCTATGACTTCTTTTACCTTTAAGAGTACCTTCTGATAATCGCCTCTCGATAAATATAATTTTATAAGCTGTTTTGATACATTTGTCTCACCCGGTTTTAAGGTGAGCATCTTTTCATAGACAGTGATCAGGTCTATTGTTTTCTTGGCTTCGACAAGTCTATCTGAAATGCGGGCAAACTCCGTATAAGCTTCATCTTTCAAACCGTTCTTTATATACAGGTTGGCAAGCTTCATCCTTCCGGGCAGGTTTGACGGCTCGAGCTCCGTAATAGTCTGTAATATCTTTAACGCATCCTGTACCTTGCCTTCCTTTTCAAATATGGCTATTGCAACCTTATAATTGGATACCGCTTCTGCGACGAGGTTCTTCTTTCTGAATAATTCCGCAAGCTTGAGATATGCATGGGATGATAGAGTATTGAGTGTGAGCACCTGCCGATAAACAGCTATCGCTTTATCGTAAAAGCCGCTGTCTCTGAATATATTCGAGGCAAACTCATAATAAGTTATAGCATCTTGTTTCTTATCCAGTTTAAGAAAGAGTTCTGCTATCTTCAGTGCAACCTGATTATTCTTTGGCTCTGTTTCTAAAACTTTTTGTAAATCTTTTATAGCTTTATCGAATTGATTCTTGGCTATAAACTTATTTGCACTATCTATTAATTTATTTTTATCTACGCCCGCCAAAATATCTCCTTCTTCGAAGGACTTCAATATAATTAACTAAACCCTTCATGCCAAATTGTCAAGCGGGAATAATGCGTTATCCCGTGAGAGAACTTCGTCCTGTGACCGTTTGTTCTCACGGGATAAACTGAAAAGGGCGTAAGTATTTACGCCCTTTTTACTATAAATCGCACTATATCGGATATTTTATTGCAGGGGTTTAATGTAGTATGCCCCTGCCCGTTTGTCCATAGAGATTTCCCGCCCGGCCTATTCGAGCATCTTCACTGCTTGATCTATCCTTTCAAGTCCTTTCTTGATCATTTCGAGTGATATCGCATAAGAGAGCCTTACATGTTCTTCAGCCCCGAATGGCGCACCAGGCACAAGTGCTACCTTTGCCTGCTCAAGCAAATAGTCTGCGAAATCGAACGAATCCTTGATAACTTTTCCCTTGAATTTTTTACCGTAAAGGGCGCTTACATTCGGGAAGGCATAAAATGCACCTTTTGGCGTAATGCACTTTATACCCTTTATCTTGTTCAGCCCTTCAACGATAAATTTCCTTCGCTTATCAAACTCTGCAACCATCTTTGTTACGGAGTCCTGTGGTCCTTTTAATGCCTCCACACTCGCCTTCATTGCAATCGATGTCGGGTTCGATGTACTCTGGCTCTGGATGTTCTTCATGCCTTTTATAATTTCCTTTGGACCGGCAGTGAATCCAATTCTCCATCCGGTCATCGCATAGGTCTTGGATACACCATGAACGAGAAGAGTATGCGATTTCATATCTTTTGCCTGGGCTATTGTGAAGAACTTTTCACCGTCATAAATAAGTTTTTCGTATATGTCGTCAGTAACGACAAATATATTATGCTTTTTAACAACTTCTGCTATGTCCTCAAGAATACTTCTCGGATACACGGCACCTGAAGGATTTCCCGGGCTGTTTATGAGAAGAACCTTCGTTTTCTTGGTGATTGCCTTCTCAACTGCTTCGGGTTTTAATGCAAAATTGTCCTTCTCCAGCGTTTTTACGAACACAGACTTTCCACCTGCAACGCCGAACATTTCCGGATAAGACACCCAGTACGGTGTCGGTATTATGACCTCATCACCCGGATCTATCATTGCAAGGGCAATGTTAAATAGTGCATGTTTTGCACCGACAGACACAATGATCTCATCCCTTGTGTACTCTATCCCGTTGTCACGTTTAAACTTTTCTATGACCGCATCCTTGAGATCCGGCGTTCCGTCAACGGGCATATACTTCGTAAAGCCCTTGTTTATGGCATCTATTGCTGCCTGTTTTATATTGTCAGGTGTATCAAAATCAGGTTCACCTGCTCCAAAACCGACAACATCGACACCCTGTGCCTTTAACTCTTTTGCCTTTGTATCAATAGCCAGTGTAGCAGACGGCTTGATAGCTTTAGCTCTTTCAGATAACATATAATCCTCCTTTTATTATTCCTTTACATCATTCCCATGACACTATGTCCGTTCGTCTTTCCTTCAACTGATCATTAAAACGCCTTACGACAACATCAGGCACAAGACCTTTTACCGGTCCCCCGAGCGATAATATTTCTTTTATTATACTTGAACTGAGGAACGAATACTTTCCTTCCGTCATCATAAAGACAGTTTCTACATTTCCGCTCATTTTCTTGTTGGCAAGCGACATCTGCAGCTCAAATTCAAAATCAGCAACAGTTCTTAACCCTCTCAGAACGGTATCGACTTTTTTCGATTTTATATAATCGACAAGCAAGCCTTGAAAGGGCTCTACAACGACTCTCTTCTCTTTCCTGAATATTTCCTTCACGATGCTTACCCGCTCTTCAATTGAAAAGAACGGCTTCTTGCCCGACTGATGATGGGAAATCGCCACGATCACCTTTTTGAATATTTTCAATCCTCTTTCGATAATATTGATATGCCCATACGTGATAGGATCGAAAGACCCGGGGTAAATTACTACCTTATTCATAGTGTCGTTTTGCATGTCAATACTGCCTCAGAACGGTCAAATATTTATCGCCATATTTATGCGTCTTAGAGTGCAAGCCCCTGACCAAAGCATGTGTCATACTGTCAAGGACTTCCTTCACCTGTCCTCTATGCTCTACACCTATGGTAAAAAATTTATTCATTAATCCTCCGTTAATCAATAAAGGCACTATGTCCCTGTATGCATGCAAATCCTCATACGGTGGATCTATATAAGCTATATCAATTTTTACCGCATTATCCTTCATGTGTTCCAAAGCCCTGTCTGCATCTTTCTTTATAACCGCATATGATTCACTATGTAACAAAGTATCTTTTATTAAGGCAAGGTTTTTTAACAATAATGTTGCTGCCATGTTTGACCTTTCGACAAAATAGACCATACCTGCGCCCCTGCTTAAAGCTTCTATTCCCATTGCACCGGTACCTGCATAAAGATCAAGGAACGAAGCATCGCGGATCTCAGGTCCTGTAATATCGAAAAAAGCCTCTCTTATTATAGCAAGCGTTGGTCTCACCGCATCATCAGAAGGGGCCTTCAGCTTCCTGCCTTTGTATTTACCGCCTATTATCTTCATAAAAAACAGTGCAGGGGCGCTCCACAGAACACCCCTGCATATTCAAGATCCTTCACACTGAAATCAATTTTACAGAACACGATGTTCTGTTATTCTGCCGTCATTGCTACATATATATTCGCATTGCCGCGCGTGATAAGCAATGATACCATCTGTCCGCTTTTGACAGCGGCTAAAATCTTACCGTACTCTTCGGCACTATTGACGTTCTTCTGGTTTACCTGTCTTATGATATCGCCTTTTTGGATACCAGCCATGTCCGCAGGGCTGCCCTGAATAACATCCGTGACGACGACTCCTTTGTCTGCTTCAATGTTGTATTGCCTCTGAATATCAGGGTTTATAGTCTCGACAATTACCCCGAGTTTTTTTTCACTTACCTTTTTGACCTCGGGTGCCGCACTTGCCACCTCTGTTTTGCCGGGCAATGCTCCGATCTTTATCTTAAATACCTTTTCTTTGCCATTCCTGATAACCGTTACATTTGCCGTACTGCCAATCTGCGTATTGGATACGACCCATGGCAGGGTATCCGCACTTTTAACATCCGTGCCGTTAAAGGCTACGATGACATCCCCTTCTTTTATACCGGCCTTGTAAGCAGGACCGTCCTTGACGACTTTGGTAACGACAGCTCCCTTCTGGTCTCTTTTAAGATGGAACGACTCTGCAAGATCCGGTGTAACATTTTGTATGAATACACCGAGCCAGCCTCTGATGACTTTTCCATGCTCTATTAATTGTGGAATGATTGTTTTTGCCACATTTATAGGTATGGCAAACCCAATACCCTGTCCTATGCTTGGTGCTATTATTGCAGTACTTATTCCAATAACCTCGCCATTGAGGTTGAAGACCGGTCCTCCGCTATTCCCCCTGTTTATCGCAGCATCTGTTTGCAGGAACTGGTCATAGTTGCTTGAATTCAGTCTTCTTCCCTCTGCACTGATAATACCCGCAGTCACTGTATGATCAAGCCCGAACGGATTGCCGATAACGACAACCCAGTCACCGACATCCACTTTTGACGAATCACCGAGGTATGCAACATCGAGCGGTTTCTTTGGCGTAATTTTCAATAAGGCGATGTCTGTCTGCGGATCAGAACCGATGACTTTTGCCGTGTACTGCTCGCCGTTATCCGTTATGACGCGTATATCGGTCATGCCTGCTATCACATGGTTATTGGTAAGTATATAGCCGTCTTTGTTTATAATAAATCCGGACCCGAGTGCATGTTCCTTATATTCCTGAGGACCTTCAGGTCCCATGAACTGATCAAAAAAATGAGGTCCGAAGAACTGCTTAAACTGTTCTCCCATCTGTCCCCCGAAAGGCTGGGCCATTGGATTGGTTTTTATAATCTTTGTCGTAGAGATGTTGACCACTGCCCCCTTTACCTTGTTTACCAGCGGCGCAAAAGTCGCCGGGACAAAATTCTGAGAAGATTCGGAATTCTGTGTCGTACCGGCAGTCGGTCTTTCACTCCAAATATTTGTTTCAGTAGCATTCGTAGACGTCGTAATATTCAACCGTGCAGCGAGAATCAATCCCGCAACGACCGATGCTATTACAAGCATCCCTATACCTACTATCGCATAGCCTTTCTTTTTCATTTTTTTTCTCCTTATTTTTTGCCTTCAAGTACTAAGACATATCGCATTCTGAGATCAAAAAGCACATTGTCAAACATCATTGACTCCTCATTGGTAAGGTTCCCTTTTGTTTTCTCTTTAAGGAGCTCGAGAATGTCTATGGTCTGACGCGCAGCATGAACATCTTTTTTAATTATATTGGTTTGCGGATCGGCAACAGCACCGAGCTGAATCAACGTTGTCCCTGCAAGTGAATTTATTAAATCTATAAAACCTATTTTGAAGTGTTCTGCATTGCCGCCTTCCGGTCCATGGCCCGACTCATACGCTGTTGTATCCCGGTCATCCAGTCCATCATTTATATCTTCCGGTTTTTCTCCCGAATCTGCAATCTCTCCGCTATCATCCATTTTAAAACGCCTCTTATCATTTACCTTAATATCATCGTCTTCATCCTTGCCAGCCATATATGAACCCTCCTCTTTTAATGCTGTCGTACTCCTTATTTATCATTACTATGCTAATAACTCCTGATAACTTTTCAAGTCCCCTGACTATGACCTCTTCATCCTTCTGTAAGCAAGTATACTCCCGAGAAAAAGCAACACAGGGATTAGGACAACGGTTAAGTAAAAGAGCAGTCTTCCCTGCATAACCGTGAGCAGCATCTGCCGGCCGTTACCGGGTTGCGGTCTTATGGTGACAAGATTTTCTTCCTTGACAAGCCAGCTTACGGTATTCATAACAAAATCTTTATCAAACAGCGCTGTGATATATTTATTTGCAGCTATTCTTGAAGTGCCGAATACCGCAATGCGTGCCGTTTTGCCGCCGGATTTCAATGTACCTGCCACAGCCACGCTGAAAGGCCCTTTCATGTCCTTCCGCTCCACGTGAGCAGTTCCCCTGCTGAACAGGGTCTTCAGATCCACGTCTGTCCAGCTTGTTTTGCTTGTCTGAGCAAGAGAGACAATATCGAATTTTCGGCTGTTAGTTTTTTCTTTGTCTACAGTTCTTACGAGCGGGAAGATCGTTGTACCTTTAAAGTCTTTTGTTATGGCACTTTCATTGCTGTACCGTGTTATAATGGGCTCGACACCGATGCCCGGTCCCTGAAACAACCTGACCACCTGGTCAATAACGACATTATTTCCGACATTTATTCCATACTTCGAGAGGAATTCAGAAAGGCCTGTTTTCGTTTCGGGATCTATCATTACGAAGAGGTATCCTCCTCCCTCGAGATAATCCCTGATCATGGTAAGCTCTTTAGGCAAAAACCGCTTTTCGGCTCCTGCATCTACGACAAGGGTACACGATGCCGGTATTGAAGCAGCAGCCGGGAGTAGGAGCTCGGTGACATTATAATCCTGATCGATCAATGCCTGCTTGAAAGACCCATATCCATAATCCCCGGTCGTATCCGACAGATCCCTTTCTCCATGACCTGTCAGGTAGCAGACGTCTATGGTCCTGTTCCTCAGTAACTTTATAATTGCATTCGTTATACCGTTCTCGTCGGCCTGTTCGCTCTTTACCGTCTTACCCTTGTACTGTAAAACGACGGTCCCATCGGTAGTTATATCGTAATGCTTTGCAACGGTCGGCATTTTGTCGGGATCTATAATCTCATAGTGTACGAGCCTGTTCACATACGCATATTCTGCAAGCAAATCCCTGATAGGAGCGCTTGTGCCGGCCTGAAAGAATGCGGTAACCTTAAGCTTTTGTCTGACCTGACCGAGGACTTTATCACTTTCATTGGAAAGGGTAAACCTGCTGCCCGCTGTTAAATCCCATCTCTTGTAATAATCCGACGACAGGTAATTGATAACGGATACTAATCCGAGGACCACGAAGACTCCCCCTATAATCCATGACGCTCTTTTCATACGATTACCTCCATCTCTCCGATTCTAAGACCCTGTGTGTGAGAAACAGAAAAGAGAATAAAACACTCAGATAATATACCATGTCTCTTGTATCGATGATCCCTTTGATAAGGTCCTGAAAATGTATATCTACGAGTGACAGATACCTGAGAAAAGATGTCAGCCTGGGATTGGCTCCGTAAGACCCCCATCCTATTGACCAGAATAAAAGCAAAAGTCCAAAGGCAATGACCGCAGCCACCACCTGATTCTCCGTAATGCTTGAAGCGAACATACCGATAGAAATCATGGCAGAGCCCATAAAAAACATCCCGATGTATGTGGTCAGGATCGCTCCCCTATCAAGGGAGCCATAGATTGTTAAAAATAATGGTATTGGAAAAGTAAGGGCGAGCATGGCGGCCAATATCATGCATGCTGAAATAAACTTACCGAGCAGAATGTCCGTGAGTGTTACCGGTAATGTCATGATGAGTTCTTTTGTTCCGTTTTTTTTCTCTTCTGCAAAGGACTTCATGGTAATAACCGGTATCAGCATCAGCAGGATCACCGCGAGATTTGCATACAGCGGTTTCACGATATAATCATCGATGTTTATAGACGCACTATACCCCTGATACCTCATATACTGAAGGCTAATAAAGCTATACATCTGAATTCTTACGTAGAAGAAATAGCCTGAGAAAAAAGCAAATATTGCAAGTATCACATAAGCCACCGGAGATGCGAAAGAAGAAACCAGTTCTCTTTTTGCGATCGACCGTATCTTTTTGAGGTTCATTGTAAGCCTCCCCTGTCCTGCGAGATCAATTTCATATATACCTCTTCAAGACTGACTGTCCTTGACGAAAACTCAACAATCGAATATCCGGCTTTAAAAACTGCGTCTGTGATAAGCTCCGGATTCTTGAAGCTGCGCTCCATGTTGATTACAAAGCAGCCCTTGTCCGTCTCTACCCCCTTTATACCCTTTATGGACCTGATCAGGGGAGGAATTCTGTCATCCTGTTTTGTCGTCACGAGACGATACATCTTTTCACCATAAATAGTATCTGAAAGCATATTATAATCACCGCCTGCAAGCAGCTTACCGTCGTTTATCACAAGGACCCTGGTGCAGGTTACCGTGACCTCAGGGAGTATATGAGTACTTAAGATAATGGTATGATTCTTTCCAAGTTCTTTTATCAGGTTCCTTGTTTCTATAATCTGTTCGGGATCGAGTCCTACGGTCGGCTCATCGAGTATGAGAATAGGCGGGTCGCTTAACAACGCCTGTGCAATACCGGTCCTTTGCCTGTACCCGCGCGATAAGTTACCTATGATCCTGTCACTTACCTTGTCAAGACTGATCTTCTCAACCACACGGTCTGTCGCTTTTTTTATGTCTGCGCCGGACAGCCCCTTTATCTCTGCCATAAATTTTAAATATCCCGTCACAGTCATTTCCTGATAAGCAGGAGCAAGCTCCGGGAGATAGCCGATCATACTTCTTATAGGAACGGACGCCTTCTTTATATCATACCCGTCCACCATCACATCGCCGGATAAGGGAGATAAATAACCTGTTATGATGCGCATCGTCGTGGTTTTGCCAGCACCGTTCGGTCCAAGAAAACCGAGCACCTCGTTTTTTTCAACCTTAAATGAGATGTTGTTCAGCACTGTCCTGTTACCATATTTTTTTGTTATATTTTTCAACTCGATCATAGAATACACCCCTTTTATTCTATTATTGACGGCATCTATTGCAGAACGGGAAATACTTCTCTGATGACGGAATCAGGTTATTAAGGAAGCGAGTTCCGGGTGAGAAGGCACAGTATCGAAATCTACTTTGACGTCTATTTCACCTTCGTTCATCTGGATGGTAAACCTATTGCCTTTGTCCCAATGGAAGGTCAACGGTATCTTTATAAGTTGATCGATTGTTCTCTTCAACAACCGTGCCCCATACTTCTGACTGTAGCCGTTATTGACGATATGATTGAGTGCTTCTTCCGTTACCGACAGATACCTGCCCTGTTTTTCCATTTGTTTTGTAATCTGGTTTATGTAGTTAAGTGCAATCTCCTTGACCGTTTCGTGCTTCAGGGGATTGAAAACAATGACCTCATCCACCCTGTTCATGAATTCCGGGGAAAACATCCTTTCTGCCTCTGCAATGACGGATTTGCGCATCGAATCGAGCCCCTGCTGCGAATCGTTGAGAAATCCGAGAGGCTGCATAAATTTCTTGAACTGATCGGAACCAAGATTGCTCGTCATGACTATGACCGCATCGCTGAAATATACCTTTTTCCCTCTGCCGTCTGTAAGCCAGCCTTCGTCAAATACCTGCAGAAGAAGATTATGGACATAACTATTCGCCTTTTCTATCTCGTCGAGGAGGACGACGGAAGACGGATTGTCCTTGATCATGTTCGTGAGCGTGCCGCCCCTCTCAGAGCCTACGATGCCCCTCGGCATGCCTATAAGCTTATCTATGGCTATAGAAGAATCACCGTACTCCGACATATCGATCCGTATAATTTTATTTTCATCTTCATAGAAAAATTCTGCAAGCGCCTTTGCAAGTTCTGTCTTGCCGACACCCGTTGGACCGAGGAACAAAAGCACGCCGTCAGGCCTGTTGTAGTTTTCTTTTAACGGACCTTTATTCAGCCTGATACGGTCTGTCACTTTCCTGATGGCGTCCTGCTGTCCTATGACCCTTCTGGAAAGTATCTCTTCTATATTCATAAACCTGTGTGCAGTGTCCCTGAATACCATATCGAGCGGTATCTGGGATTCCTGTGCAATGACCTCCTTAACCGTATCTATTGCCACTACCTCTTCATTCTTTATCTCGGTTTTAACGGATGATGTGTCGAGCCATCCTATGACCTTATCCGGAAGCCTTACCGATCTGTTATACCTCCTGCTCATTTCAATGGCAGTATCGACTGCCTCCTGCGGTATGGTCACGGAATAGAGCTTTTCAAGCCTCGGTATCACACCTTCAAGGATAGTCCTTGCCTCGGCAACCGACGGTTCTTTCACATGAACAAGCCTGAATCTCCTCGAGAGGGCTTCATCCTCTGCAATAAATTCCTTGTACTCGGTATAGGTCGTTGCTCCGATCATCTGGACTTCGCCCCTTGCAAGACTCGATTTGAATATGTTTGCCGCATCGCTGGGCACACCCATTGCAGAACCTGCACCGACGAGACTGTGTGCCTCATCGATAAACAGTATAATGTTTTGTTTCTCTTTCAGCTCTTTGATAATCCGTTCAATCCTGTCTTCGAACATACCTCTGAACATTGTTCCCGCCACGATCGTATTCATCTGCAGATTGACGACCTGCTTGTCCTGCAGCCTCTGAGGGATCCTTTCCGGCTCGAGCTCTATCAATCGTGCAAGACCTTCTACAATGGCTGTCTTCCCGACACCCGCTTCACCGACGAGCATTACGGAATTGCTTCTCTCTTTGTGCGACAGGATCTCCATGATCTGGCTCAACTCTTTTTCCCGACCTATCAAAGGCGGCAGCTTATCGAGACGTGCAAGTTTGTTGAGGTTGGTCCCGAATTGTTTCAAATAGGGAGGAAGCTCATATTTCTTCTTTAATTCTTTTTCTTTTTCTTCGCGTTTCTTTACCTGTCTTTCTATCTCTATGATGACCGCCCTCGGGTCATAGCCGAACCCGCGGAGCAACTGTACGGGATAGCAGTGTCCTTCTTCGAACATCGCCTGAAAAAGATCGACCGGCATCACGACCTGCTTCCCATCCCGTCTTATATTCTCCCACGCAATCTGCAATATGGTCGTCGCATCGGGCAGGAATTTAACGCCCCTCGTCACGAAGTATTTTGAATTGTTCAGATGTTCCTTGAGCAAATCTTCTATCAATTTCCGCTCAATGCCGAGGGCATTGGTGAGATCGTTGTAGAATTCTTTCTCGACGGTCATAAAAGCAAGGAATAAATGCTCGACACCGATATAAAACTGCTGACGCTTTTTGGATTCATCGATCGCAAGATTGATCATTGCCTGAGTCCGCTCTGCAAGTCTGTCTTTATAATTGGTTAAGTCGAACATCTCCCGCCTTCTTTTATCACTTAATATAGATCATTTTCTCTAATCTATCAATCCTTGCCTCTATGGGAGGATGCGTACTGAAAAGCGATGCCACACCCTTTCCGAGAAAGGGCGCCACTATGAACATATGCGCTGTCGACGGATTTGATTCCATCGGTATCCTCCGGTTCCCGTATTCGAGTTTTTTTAAAGCGGAGATCAATGCGTTCGGGTTACCGGCAAGCTGCGCACTCCCCTCATCGGCATAGAATTCCCTCGACCTCGATATTGCCAGTTGAATAACACTCGCAGCAACAGGCGCGAGTAATGCGAAGAAGAGCATCACGAATACATTGTTGTTCCTGTCCCTGTCATTGAATCCGCCGAATATACCTGCAAACATCGCCATGCGAGCAAGCATGATAATCGCACCGGCTATGGTCGCGGATATACTGCTTATAAGAATGTCCCTGTGACTTACATGCGAGAGTTCATGGCCAAGCACACCTTCCATCTCATCTTCATTCAATATATCGAGCAGACCCTGTGTAACGGCAACCGCTGAATGTTCGGGATTACGTCCTGTGGCGAAAGCATTCGGCGTAGGCTTCTGTATAAGATACAGCCTCGGCATAGGCAGGCCTGCCTTCGTCGTAAGCTTTCTCACGATATAAAATAACCTTGGGGCATCCGGCTCGGAGATTTCTTTTGCCCTGTACATGGCCAGCACTATTTTATCAGAGAACCAGTAGCTGAAAAAATTCATCGCAAGTGCAATGAAGAATGCTATCAGCATGCCGTTCTCACCGCCGAGTGCTCCGCCGATAATTACCAGCAACCCCGTAAGCGTACCGAGAAGCAGCACTGTTTTAAATTGATTCATACTCACGAACTCCTTTCTATTTCTTATGTCTCTATAGAAAGTTTAAAGCCAATTGTCATGGAAGTCAATATGCAGGATTACAGGGAATGTTCGCGTTCGTCATTCCTTTTTTGCAGCCGGATTTTCGTATAATCGATCTACAACTTTCCTGTACTTCTCTTCCACAGCCCATCTCCTTACTTTCTTCGATCGGTCTCATGCTCCTCTCAAATCAGCATATGCCATTTATCCAGAAGCTTCTTGTAATTATCAATATCGTTCAGGAGTTCCTCTGCTCTCGGCTTTTCCCATACCTGCCAGTGGGCTGCCCATGACGAATTTTTTGCATTGATCACTTCGGTCAGAAGTTCTTTTGCCATTTCCTTTTTACCGTCCTCCAGAAGAGTGATGGCAAGATCGAATTTAGCAAGAGTGGCATGCGGATCTACCTTAACTGCCTTCTCGAGATATTCGTTCGATTTCTTCATACTCCCGCCTGCTATCCAGGGAAGCTGGCGGTACATGTCACCGATGGCAGCGAGAACAATTGAGCTGTTGGGTGCAAGTTTCTCCGCCTGAAAGATATGTTTCTTGAACGGTTCCATAAGGAATAATGACTTTATCACGCCTTTTAACTGACTGATACGGCCGAGGTTTACGGCATACCATGCCCAGCCGTCCCATCTATCGGGAGCTCGTTTTATAATCTCATCCGCAGCGTCTTTACCTGCTGTATAGCTTTTCAGCCGTTCATCTTCAGAGGTCTGATACTCCCCAAGATTAAAATAGCTCTGTGCCATGATGACATATGCGTCGACAATTCCCTCTTTGTCGCCCGGGTTGGCTTTGATATAATCATTACATACGGCTACGCCTTTATTTATATTGTTTATTGCATCCGCAGCCAAAAGTGTGGTCTTGAAGGCTTCTTTGAGTATATCAGGCTTTGGTTGCCATGTTGTCTCTGGAGCCAAATCTGTTGTCGCAAAATGAAATTCGTCCGCCGCTGATATACCTGTCATGAAGGCCGCAATTATCATGACCATGAAAATTTTGAATACCCGTGTTTGATAAAGTCCGGCTGGAATACCCTTTAGATTGACATCACTCATTTTATCCTCCTTTTTAAGGTGTGAGTTTTATACTATTGTCCTGCTTTGTAAATACCCAAGAAACAATTTTTTGAATATTTGTTCATGCCATGACTATAGACGACAAATTTCCGTTTTTCAAATACTTTCTGAGTCTATACTATGGATCTTTAAATCTGAATTTACACTGGTAATTAATGTCCTGCAGATCGCTTCTATTCAAAGGGAATGCCCTGCATTGGAGCGGTCGGAATTTATA
>JBBIVV010000011.1:0-9075 GCA_037439545.1 bacterium | reverse complement strand
GTTGTTGTTTAATAAATCCCGTTTCTGTAGCAGGATATCGACTATTGCGGATTTTGAGAATGAGTTCTTTATTATTGCCCTCCGAAGCTCTAAGGGTTATACGCCTTTGTCAGATACTTGCCTATTACCACGTAAATACCCGGCAATGCAATCAGGGTAAACAGCGTCGATGTTATCAGCCCGCCAATAAGCACGATTGCCATGGGCTTGTCTATCTCGGCGCCCGTGCCGATACCCAGTGCGAGAGGAAGGACCGCAACAGAGGCACTCAGGGCGGTCATTAACACAGGACGCATCCTTGTCAGCCCGGCATGCCGCGCGGATTCGACTCCGTTCATACCCGATGCTTTATTGTACAGTATATATTCGACCAGCAGTATTGCCTTTTGGACAGCGAGTCCGAAGTGGGCAAGAAAACCTATTATAGACGATATGTTCAGGCTCGTATGCGTTATAATGAGGGCGAGCACGCCTCCGATGAGCGAGAACGGGATAAATAAAAGTACGAGCCCGGCAATTGCAAAAGAATCGAATGCAACGTACAGAACAATGAATATCAGCCCCGCAATGATTGCCATGATCCACAGGATGCTCTTCACCATTTCGCTCTGTGTCTTGTATTGTCCGCCGAGCTCGACAGAGTATCCGGCAGGCATATGAAGCGATCGTATAGCATCGTTTATATCGCTTACCACCGCGCTCGTTGACCTGCCTGATATGTTACAGGAAAGCTGGAGTACCCTTTCCATGTTTTCCCTTCTGATGGTGTACGGTGCTGCCTGATAGCTCACGTCCGCAACATACGAAAGCGGTATCTTCCTGCCGTTCGCCGCATCTACAAAAAGACCTGAGATACTTTTTACGCTGTTCCTGAATTGCGGCTGTGCCCGTACGAACACATCGTAGTGTCGTATCCCCTGCCTGATGACGGTTGCTACACTGCCGGCAAGCGCGATCTGGACATCTTTACCCACCTGTTGCGGCGTTATACCGTATATCCCGAGTTTTGTCCTGTCGAGTTGTATGGATATGCCCGGTGCACCCGCCGTCTGCTCGAGATACAGATCGGTTATACCCTTAATCCCTGACAGCATCGTGTAAAGCATCGAGCCATTCTGAGCCAGTACTTTTTGGTCATTCCCGAAGATCTTTATGGCAAGTGAGCCACCGACTGCAATACCGGACAAAGCCTCTTCAATGCGTTCGGTATTGGGCGTTGTCAATATAACCGCTACATCTCTTGTCGAAGGCACGTGTTTGCGTATCCAGTCATCGATCTGTTTGACCGTATATTTTCTCTCTGACCACGGGACAAGTTTTAGGGATATCTCGGCTTTTCTTATACCCTCGTCCTTGGGTGCATTCTCGGGCCTGCCTATATGTGCAATGACGTCCTGCACATCTGGAGCGTGTTCAAGGATGGATGATACCTCTCTCGCTTTTTTTGTTGTTTCTTTCAGCGACGTGCCCACAGGCATGTGTATTTTTACAAGGACAGTGCCTTCGTCTATCCTTGGCAGGAAACCTGTTCGTATAAAGCCCGATAATGCCACAACGAGAATCAACGAGGCGGCCATGATACCGGCAATATAAAAGGGATGTCTTAACGAGAATTCGAGAGACGGTTTGTACGCTTTCAGGACAGAACGTTCGACAAAACTTCCGTTTTCTGCTCTGCCAAATGTTCTGAAGATATTGAAAAATCTTCCCCGCCCCTCTTTTCCAAAGAGGGGTTTTTTATTGGTTCCCCCTTTGAAAAAGGGGGAGGAAGGGGGATTTTCTTTAATGGTGCTATCTATATCAATCTTTCCGACGTGCCTTTTCATGATCATGTACGCAAGCACCGGAGTCAGGGTAAGCGACAGGACAAAGCCGATGAGGATTGATGTTACCACCGTAAAACTGAAATCCTTGAATATCGATCCCGTAAAACCTGGTAATGTGTAAAGAGGGAGGAACACGGCAATAATAATAACGGTCGAATAGACGACAGGCCTTCTTACCTCGATGGATCCTTCGAGCGTTGCAGCAAGGGGGTCGTCCGGCCTCATCTTGAGGTGTCTGAATATATTCTCCGTATCGATGATCGCGGCGTCTATCATGATACCGAGCCCTACAACCAATCCTCCGAGGCTCATGACGTTGAGACTGTAATTGAAGAGCCGCATGAACATAAACGTGACAATGATGGCTATCGGAATAATGACCGCTATGACAAGGGTGGAGTTGATGTCTGCCATAATCAAAAATATGATGATAATGACGGCTATGGTACCTATGATAATTGCGTCCCTGAGGTTGGTTATTGCGGCATCGATAAGCATTGACTGATCGTTGTAGGTCCTGAGGGACACGCCCTCTGGTAAAGATTTCCTGATAGCTTCGAGCGTGCTCTTTATGGCCCTGATAATGGGCATTGCATTCAATCCATACTGTTTGACCACCGTTCCCAGCACAGCAAGCTTTCCATTTACCAGAGCGTCGCCTTCCCGGATCTGGTGCCCGATATGAAGTCCTGCAACATCGCCTAAATACACAGGGGTATGGGATCGTGTCGTAACAACGATACGGGAAAGCCTGCCGAAGTCTCCAATCAGGGCGTTGCCCCGTATGGAATACGCCACAGGGCCTTTCAAAAGGTAACCACCGCTAAACAGCGTGTTATTGTCCCTGACGGCACGGACTACCTCGTCAATGGGGATACCGTACGATTTCAGACGATCCATGTGAACGAGTATCTGGTATTGTGCGATCTCGCCGCCGATATCGGTTATGTCATAAACACCGGGGATCATTTCGAGCTGATACGCAATATCATAATCCGCCAGTGCCCTCAGTTCTTTTGGATCGATAGTACCCGTCAGGTAGTATTGGATGATCTCCCCCATTCTGTCTGCTGCATTCGATATGATGGGAGGTTTTATCTCGCGCGGGAGATTGGGCACGATAGATGAAACGCGCTGCGACAGAAGCTCGAGTGCCTGAAAGTAGCTCGTCCCCCACGCGAACCTTACCACGACCACAGACAGTCCAATCTTCGACGTCGACCAGACCTTCTCGACGCCTGGCAGGCCGCGTACTGCCTTCTCCACCGGGAACGTGATCTCTCTTTCCACATATTCCGATGGCAGTCCTGGATCAGGGACGAACACCTTGAATATCGGGGAATTCAGATCCGGCAGCAACGTCCTGTCAAGCCTGTTGTAGGTGAGCACACCGCCCGTGGTCAGCAGTGCGACGATCAGCAGGATCAAAAGCCTGTGCGTAAGTGAAAAATGTATAATCTGTTTGAACATACCGCTGACCTATCCTAAAAATCCTAAATCCAAATATCTAAATCCTAAACAAATCCAAAATTTTAAATTCAAACGACCAAAACAAAACAACAAATTATTTTGGATTTTTGTCATTTGATATTGTTTAGATTTTAGGGTTTTGAATTTTGAATTTGGTATTATTTGTCTCTTTTTTCCCTGCAAACACATAATACACCACCGGCAGTACGATAATGAGCAGGAAAATAGACAATGAGAATCCTCCGATAATGGCGATCGCCAGGGGCTCGTGCATCTGGGCACCTGCGCCCAGACCGAGTGCAAGCGGCATCAAAGCGAGAATTGCTGCAAATGCGGTCATCAGGATGGGCCTTATACGCAGACTGCCCGCTTTGATGACAGCCTCCTTGACCGGCATCCCGCTCTTCACAGCGTCCTGAATATAGTGAACGACGAATATGCCGTTTTCAGCCACAATGCCGACGATCATGATTGCTCCCATCAAGGATGAAATATTCAGCGGAGTCCCTGTCAGATACAGCAGGCCGAGTACGCCGAAGAACGACGGCAGAATGACACTGTAAATAATGAGTGGCACTGCAAGAGATTCAAATTCGAGGATCATAACGGTAAATACCAGTGCAACTGCCATGAGCAAGACCATGAGCAGGCCTTTGAATGATTCCTGCTGATTCCGGTAGACGCCTCCATAGCTTATCGTAGTGCCCGGCGGTAAGGTAAGCTTCTTTGCCAGTTCTGCCTTTACCTCCTTCATAACACTTCCAAGATCCCTTCCGCTTATCCTGCCGGTAACGGCAAGCATCTGCCTTAGGTTTTCTCTATCGAGCTCTGCCTGACCGCCGATGACCTCGAGACCGGCAATGGATTTCAACGGAACTGCAAGCCCGTTTGGCGTCACGATCTGCATCGATTCGAGTTTTTTAATGGTATCTGTTTCCGATGCAGGCATCAAGACTCTTATATTGATGACCTTCTCGCCCTCTCTTACATTCGTTGCCACCGTGCCCCATAAAGCAGTGGTCACATAGTCTGACACATACTGCGGTGTCACACCGACAAGTCCTGCTTTCAGGGGATCGACATTTATGTTTATCGCAGGACCGCTGATTGTTACACCGTTGAATACATCGACAACGCCCTTTATACCGGAGATGATACCGGTAATCTTGTGTGCGAGGGCATTGAGAATGCCTGTGTTGTCGGAAAATATCTTTATATCGATGGGCATCGGGGAGCCGGTCATGTCGCCGATAAGGTCCTGCATGATCTGCCCGAAATCAACATATATCTTACCGGGTTCAACGGCATAAACCTTCTGTCTGATCTCATCCATCACCTGTTCGATGGATTTGTTCCTATGGCTATTCAGACGGATAAGAAAGTCACCCATGTTCGGCTCAGAGATAAAAAATCCAAGCTGCGTGCCTGTCCTTCTTGAAAAGGACTTAACCTCTTTAATGCTGAAGATTATCTTCTCCACCTTTTTAAGAATAATGTCCGTTTCTTCGAGCGTTGTCCCGGGCGGCGTGAAATAATCCATGACAAATGCACCCTCATCCATTGCAGGCATAAACCCTGTCTCCATGTGCCGGTAAATAATCCAAGAACCTCCAACCAGCACGACAATTGCGAGCAGCACGTAGAACGGCTTCCGTATAATCTTCTGCATGGTGGCCTCATATCTTTTTGCCAATGCCGTCATTATCCTGCCTTCCTTTGCTTCCTTCTCGGTATCCTTGAGAAAGATCATGGCAAGAATGGGAGTAAGCGTAATTGAAACGACCATAGAGACCGTAAGTGCCGATGCCATAGTGAGTGCAAGCGCCTTAAAAAATGCACCGGTTATACCTCCGAGGAACGCAAGCGGGAAAAACACGACAATCGTGCTCAGACTTGAACCGACAATAGCGGGCAGTATCTCCTTTACCCCTGTTTCGACTGCTTTTTTCTTTGATCCGTGTGTATGGAAGTGCCTGATAATATTTTCAAGCACAACGATAGAATCATCGATGATAAGCCCTATGGATGCTGCCATACCGCCGAGTGTCATAAGGTTCAGGGTCTGACCGAATGCGGACATCAGAACGACCGTTATAATAAGCGTAACGGGAAGGGTTATGGCATTGATAAACATAATCCTTACATTTCTCAAAAATAAAAACATAATGACAATGGCAATGAATACGCCGAACAATATTGCATCCCTCACACTGCCGTAGGACTCTTCGATAAGATCGGACTGGTTATACCATGTCGCTATATGAAGCGATGGCGGTAATTGAGCTTTAAGCTCTTTGAGTTTGTTGTTGAGCTCCTGTGCTATTGCAACTGTATTTGCTCCCGGCTGGCGGAGTATATTCAGCAAAACAGCGTCGTGGCCATTGCTCGTAATCCGAACGTATTGTTTTTTTACGGCCGTTTCTACCTGTGCGATATCCCTCACATAAATAGGAACGCCTTTTCTATTTGCTATGAGTGTATCCTTCATCTGTGCCATCGATGTAAACAGCCCTGTCGGCTGGACCATGTAGAGCTCATAATTTTTGCCGATGTATCCGGCTGAAGAAATAATGTTCGTTTCTTTCAAACCTTTGATCACATCGTCGAGGGTAAGATGATACGCAACGAGCCTCTGCGGGTTTACGACAGCATGGTACTCTTTGGTCTTGCCGCCCTGAACGACCACTTGCGATACGCCTTTCAGCCTGCCGAGAATAGGCCTGAGCGTATAATAGCCTATATCCCGCAATTGCACCTGATTGAGTGTTTCAGAAGTCAGGCTTAATCCTATAATAGGAAACTGACTCGGTCTCATCCAATTTACCGTTACAGAAGCAGTTGACGGCAGGTTCGAGCGGATCTGGTTTATGGCATTCTGTGTCAACTGGAGTGACTTGAACATATCCGTGCCCCAGACGAAGTTTACAAATATTTGCATGGACCCGCGGCTGGTGGCAGAACGGACATCCGTCACACCGGGAACAGAGTATATCGCCTCTTCGATGGGCTTTGTCACCTCTATCATCATCTTTTCGATGGGCATGTCGCCGTTGTCTGCAAGGATAACGAGCCTCGGGAAGGTGATCTCGGGAAAGATTGCAACAGGCATGGTCTCGAGCAGAATAACACCTATTACCGCCAGTACGACGGAAAGAAATATGATGCCTTTTTTATGTGTCTCAAATAATTTTGAAATATCCATCTTCTTTAATGACCTTCGTGCTCGTACTCCAGTCTTATCCCTCTTATATAAGAGGGATTAAGGGAGTTACTTTTTTGCATTCTCGCGGTATACTTGTAATCATAACGCCCCGGCCCCCTCTTAAATTAAGAGGGGTAACGCTGAAGAATCCTCTGCTTTTATCAATCCGTGTCCTCCTCTTTCTGCTTTTGCGGCTGCACCGGTTTATTCTCCTGTATGCTTTTCACCACCTTCACCTGCGTTCCGTCTGCCAGTGCATAATTACCCTGTGTGATGACGAGCTGACCCTGATCAAGACTTTCGAGAATTTCGATCTTGTCATCCTCTTTATAACCGGTCTTGACTGTGACGGACCTGGCAATGGAATCCTGACCAACGGCCATCACATATTCCCTGCCTGTATCCGGATCAAATAGTAGTGCGTCCTTTGGAACAATGAGCGCATTTTTATGAGTACTGCTTATTATGTCGACGACCGCAAACATCCCGTCCTTTATCTCCTGATCCTTGTTGGGAAAGCTCACATTGAGTGCAACGGTCTGCGTTTCCTGGGATACTGTCGGGTTGATCGTTGCAATTCTTCCTTTGAATACATCGCCGGGAAAAGAGAGAAATTGAATGAGAACAGTATCTCCAATCCTGACCTGTTCGAGATACAGGGAAGGCAAATCCACATGCAGATAGGTGCTTGACAGGTCCTCTACCGCAACAAGAGGCGCATTCGCCTGAACGAGCGCTGTACTGCTCACATATCGTTTACTCACATACCCGTTAAAGGGAGAAGTTAAAGATATGATGCCGAGTCTCAGGAATGATCGCTTCGATGCTCCCGGTATGGCTGCACTGCCTCTGATGGCTGCTTCTGCTTCAATGGGTCTTAGTTTTGCGACAACACTGTCTTTCTTTACAAAATCTCCTTCCTTAACCAGCAGTTCTGTGACAATACCTTCAACCGGAGAATTGATCTCTACCTTCTTTAAAACATCCACCCTGCCTGTTGCCTGAATAAGGTGATTAACATCTCCCCGCATTACGGGAACAGCACGAACCTCGACCTGAGGAGCCGGCTGCTGTGCCTGTTGTTTGGACGAGCAGGAAGCGAGGAGGAAAGTTGCGATCAGAAAGATTCCTGCACGTCGGACAGGTCTGATATGTCCGACCCTCACCGACAATATTTTTTCTTTATTATTCCTGTTCATATATTTCTCCCTTCAAAAACTGTATTTCATAAAATGCCTTGTAAAAATCAGCCTGGGCACCGGTCAGATCTATCTGGGTATTGGTCATAAGCTGCCTATCCAATAATACCTCGAAACTGCTAATCCTGCCGCCGCCGGTATACCGCGCTTCGGAATATGCAAAATTTTGTTTGGACAGCTTTATATCCCTTTGATAGAGGTTTATGCGTTCAACAGAGCTCGTCAGGTTTTTTAAGGCATTCTTATAGGCAAGCGTCAGTTCGGTGACAAGCAATTGTTCTTTATAGTGCACCTTTTGAAGTTTCAATTTTGCCGCATCCACACTGTAAGCAACAGCTCCCCACTCAAAAACCGGCAGGTTGAGCGTGGCGAGGTATGAATAGCCCCGGTACTGGGCATACGCCATGGGCTGCGGCTCTGCCAGCCATCCTGCATCAGCCTCGAGGCTCAGCGTGGGCAGGTGCTTCGCCTTCTCTGAGCTGACATTATATTTCTGAGACCGTTCTTCATACCGGACCGACTGAAGTGCCGGATTGTTATCAAAAGATAAACTGCTGTCAGTAATGACCGCTGACATGCTAAACGGCATCGATGCAAGCTCCAAAACAGTTCCCGGTGAAATGTTCATGCCTGTCAATGATGAGAGTGCATTGATCTGTGAAATCCTTTTTATCTGAAATGATTTAAGCTTTGCTTCTGTAGTATCGAGCTCTATTTGCGTTCTGAGCACGTCGTTTTCCGTCACAAGCCCTGATGACAGAAGTCTCTTGGTAAGCGTAAGATAATCCTCGAGGCTGTTGACGTTGTCATGAAGAATCTTTATTTGTTCCCCATAGAGTACGACATCTATAAATGTATTTTTGACGGTATAGGCAAGTTCATTTTCAACAGCATGTTGCTGAAATTTTGCCGCTTCATACGACATCTTGAACTGTTTTGATGAGAGCCAGCGCGAAGGGTTGAATATATCCACCTGTGCTATTGCCTGCAGTGAGGCACTACCTCCGTTGGTTACAGCATAGTCGTATCCATACGTCCTGCCGTAGCTCGATGACAGATTTATTGACGGCAGTAACACTGCACGAGATTGTTTAAACTCATTGCCGGAAATTCCGGTATTGGCCCTTGCATAACCCGACAGAGGATAATGCTCGAGTGCTTTATCGATACACTGATTCAAAGTAATCGTTTCCCCGGCATAGGTATCATGAGGTCCGGACACGAGTAGCAAGACGTTTGTTACCAAAAACGCACCGAGCAAAAGCATCGGTTTCATGTACTTTCCGGTCATCCGGTATCCTCTTATTATATTGATCATATAGTTAAAGATACACCCTGATCATTAATTCATCAATAAAATCAGATTAAATAATTTTAA
>JBBIVV010000010.1:0-62792 GCA_037439545.1 bacterium | reverse complement strand
AAGCGCTCTTGCAGTTGTTGTTGTGTTGTACTCAGTGACCAGTTGCGGCAGCAGCAGTTCCAGTCATTCCAGGCCTCCATCTTCTCCGGCCGGTCTTACGGCAATTGCCGGGAACCAGCAGGTAGCTCTCAACTGGCCTGCTTCCGCCGGTGCAATAAAGTATAAGATCTACGATGCTACTGCTCCAGACGGACCGTATACAAATACAGGTATCACCACGACTACAGATTATATTGTAACCGGGTTGACCAACAGCACGCCGTATTATTTTACGGTTACTGCGGCAAACAATGCCGGAGAAAGCGGACCTTCTAATAAGGCAAGCGCCATCCCGCTGACCATGAGTACGTATTCGGTGGGTATTAATCCGTACGGCATAGTGATAGATGCTTCAGACAACGCCTGGGTCGTGAATAGCGGCAGTGGAACGGTAACGGATTTGAGCGCCGCGGGAGTTACCCTCGGCACCTATGCTGTAGGCACACTACCGCTGAGCATAGCCATTGACCATACCGGAAACATCTGGGTCGTGAATGATGGCAGTGATACGGTTACCGAGTTGAATGCTACAGGGATGACCCTCGGCACCTATACCGCAGGTCCGGCACCACTGAGTGTAGCCATAGACCATTCCGGCAATGTCTGGATGACCAATGACGGGAATAATACAGTGACCGAGTTAAGTGCTGCGGGTGTGACTCTCGGCACCTATGCCGTCGGTTCGGTGCCCTTTGGCATCGCCGCAGACAGCACGGGAAATATCTGGGTTGCCAATGGCGGCAGTGATACGGTAACCAAATTGAGCAGCACCAGCCCGACCATCAGTACATACCCCGTAGGCTCACTACCGCTCAGCGTAGCGATAGATAGATCGGGTAACGTCTGGGTTGTCAATAATGGAGATAACACGGTAACTGAATTAAGTCCTTCAGGGTTACCTATAGGAACATATCCTTCGGGTATTAACCCGTATGCTTTAGCGATAGATGGTTCGAATAATATCTGGATCACGAATGGCTGCGGCAATGATTTTACGTGCTTCAGCACCGGTACGGTCAGCGAGCTGAGTTCTGCTGGCAAAATAATTACTACCTATACCGTCGGGCATGCTCCCGCGGGCATAGCCATAGACAGTTACGGCAGTGTCTGGATTACCAATTATGACGATAATAGCGTTACCGAATTGGTCGGCATAGCAAAAGGGCCGCAATACTGGCCATGAACTTAGGGACATCCCCCGTATTGTTGAGAATAGGTTGATTTCAGTTAAAGTATGGGGAGTGTCCCTGAATTTTCATTGTTTTTTACCCATCGGAAGGATTGTTACTTAAAAAGAAGCAAGGCAAGGCGTTATCCTCAGAAAGAATGAAAAGGGAAAGACCATCGGTATTGAGAAACTCTATGTCAGCAAAACTCTTGGCATGACAGAACCCATACCCATAGAGTCAATTATAGCTTAAAGCCTACCTTTCTTCAGTGCTCTTTTGAACGAAACCATGGCTGGACATAATCCTGAAGCAAGGTGGGGCATGCAGCGGTGATTGTACTGTTTCCACTGAAAAACAAAACTTTCAGACCGCGGGTTGGCGCCCCCCGAACAAACCATTTGACATTTAAAAAACTAAAATTTAAGTATTAAACAATCTCTGCTCTTCTCAAAAGAGAAGGGCTATAAATCCAAAGGGAGGATAAGATGATAAGAAAGTATGAGCTGATGTACATCGTTGACCATTCACTGCCGGAAGAAAGCATGAAGGCTATTGTTGAGAAGATCAACAATACAATCAATAAGAACGGCGAGCTGCTGGAACAGCAGAACCTTGGCGAAAAGAAACTCGCCTATACCATTAAAAAGAGGCAAAAGGGTATTTACATATTCAATGTGCTGAGGGGAGAACAGAATACGGTTAATGAAGCTGAAAGGACCCTGAAGATCACAGACGGTGTGTTGCGATACCTTACGGTACGTGTAGACACTACACCTTAGTAAAGGTTTATGCCCGAGTTAAACAAGGTATTGATTGCCGGCAGGTTGACAGAGAATCCGTCAAAAAAGGCAACACCCGATGGCGTGTATATTACCGATTTTACTTTAGCAGTAAATCACTACACAAAGAACAAGCAGGAGAAGAGTGTAAGCTTTTTCGATGTGGTTGCATCCGGTAAGACCGCTGACTTCATAATAGAGTATCTGAAAAAGGGCAATCATGTACTTGTGGACGGCAGGCTGCATCAGGTCAAATACAAGGTTAAGAGCGAAGGTGAAGAGAAGATGAAATCAAAGATCGAGATCATCGTAAATAGTATTTTTTCTCTCGATCCGCATACGGACAAAACGATAGAGGACGAAGGTATAATTGAGTATTAGTCATTTATAGGAGGAAAAAAATGGAAGAACGAAGGCCGGCAAGAAGAAAACCGATAGTTGTCAAGAAAAGGGTCTGCAGATTTTGCAATGACAAGAACATTGCCATCGATTATAAGAACCCAGATTTGTTAATAAGTTTTATATCTGAGAGAGGCAAGATCCTTCCGAGGCGTTTGACGGGTACCTGTGCAAGGCACCAGAGGGCATTGACCGTGGCAATAAAGCGGGCAAGGATCCTTGCCCTTTTACCCTTCACGACAGTGAACGAAAAACTTGCATTATAGAGGAGACAGGGAATGAAAGTTATATTAAAAAATGAGATTCCTTCGCTGGGTAAGGTGGGTGATGTGATTAATGTAAAAGACGGCTACGCCATTAATTATCTCATACCGAAGCAGCTTGCGATGAAGGCGGACACAGGCAGTATCAGGGCGATCAACCATCAGAAAATGATGGTGGAACATCTGAAAAAGAAGCTCGTTAAAAATACGACCGATACGAAGCTGAAGATAGAAAGCATTGAGGTCGTCATAGAAAAACAGATCGGAGATCAGGACAAACTTTTCGGCTCTGTTACGGCGCAGGACATATCCGATGCACTGGATGCACACGGTCTGAAGATCGATAAAAGAAAGATAGAGCTCGATACGCCGATACACAGTATAGGGCTTTATAATATTGTCGTTAAGCTCCATCCGGAAGTCATTGCGAACCTTAAGGTGAAAGTTGTGGGGGCAAAACCCTGATACAACGATGAGAGCGGAAACATCCTTCATAGAAACAGTACTGCCGCAGAATCTCGATGCCGAGAAGGCTGTGCTGGGTAATATTCTGTTCGATCAGGATACCATCTACAAGGTCATGGACATACTTCACAGCGATGATTTTTATGCTGCATCCCACAGGATTGTGTATGATGCAATGCTCGAGCTGAATAAGAAAACAATGCCCATCGATGTGCTGACGATCTCGGAATACCTCAAGAACAAAGGGCTCCTTGAAAAAGCAGGCGGGGAGGGCTACGTTGCTGCTCTGATAGACCTCGCCCCGGTCACGACCAATATTGTTCCCTATGCAAACATCATAAAGGAAAAAGCTTTACGCCGGGAGCTCATCGTAAACTCTATGAAGATTGCAAAGATGGGGTATGACCCGTCCCTGGAGGTCGATACATATCTCGATGACTCGGTAAAAATGATCTTTGACATAACACAGAAGCGGTTTACGACAACACTGATAACTTCCAAGGAACTGATAGAGCAGGTATACCATACCATAGAGGAACGCAGAAAAAACAAGATGGCAATAACCGGTGTGCCGACGGGTTATGATGCAATAGACGAGATAACGTCAGGCCTGCAGCCGTCCGATCTCGTCATCATTGCTGCACGGCCCGGAGTCGGAAAAACGTCCCTTGCACTCAATATTGCAATGAATGCCGCGGTGAAGCACCAGAACCCTGTCGCAATCTTCTCCCTCGAAATGAGCAAACAGCAGCTTGCATACAGGCTGCTCTCGACCGAGGCAAAGGTCAGGTATATGAGCATTCAGAGGGGATATCTTGAGTTTTCCGAGTTCCAGAGGCTGAACAAGGCGGCCTCGATTATTCAGAATGCGCCGATTGTCATCGATGATAAATCCGCGATATCGATGCTCGAGTTGAGGGCAAAAGCGAGAAGACTGAAAGCAGAAAATAAATTAAAGCTTCTTATCGTGGACTATCTGCAGATAATGGAGCAGCCGAAAGACGCAGAGAGTGCTCAGGTTGCCATAGCTTCCCTTACCGGTTCATTGAAGGCACTTGCCAAAGATTTGAATGTCCCGGTGCTCGTACTGTCGCAGCTTAACCGTGAAGGCGAGAAGAGGGATTTTAAAAAGCCGCAGCTTTCGGACCTCCGGGGATCAGGCGCAATAGAACAGGACGCTGATCTGATAATGTTCATTCACCGGCAGGAGATGTACAACAGGGACGACGATCAAAAGGACAGGGGTATCGCAGAGATCATCATAGCCAAGCACAGGAATGGTCCTACGAAGAACATAAAACTTACGTTCATAGGCGAATTCACGCGTTTTGAAAATTATGCATCCGAAAAAATAGAGCTTTCGAATAATTAACCCGAAAGATGCAATAGGGAAGTTTGCTCATTCGCTCAATCCTGCGATCCACCTAAGATACAAAGGGGTTTTGATATAAATGATTTTCAAGTCCTCTGTAAGTTTATATGCACACACCATGAGCAGTTGTTCTACGGATATCCGAAGAATACCTTCGTTTGACGCAGAGACCCTTCCCTATCGGGTGGGTACCCCCTCGCTCATCGCTCAAACTCCCCTATTTACCAATGCATTTTTCGGGTTAATGCACAATTTGTCACAGGGAAGTCCGCCCGCGCGGTGAGCCGGAACGTGCGAGGGAACGATTAAGTTTTTGCTTCCGCGGTTTTTGTTCAGAAGCAGCTTTATTTTCCCCAGCGATTATACAGATTATTCGGTATATCGATCGCATCGAGGATCTTCGAGACCATAAAATCAACGATGTCATGGACAGTTTTAGGCTTCTGGTAAAACCCGGGCATGGCAGGCACTATCACGGCGCCGGCCACAGACAGTGCAAGCATGTTTTTGATGTGAAGTTGATTGAACGGCGTTTCCCTCGGTACGATGACCAGTTTCCTTCTCTCTTTCAGTGCCACATCAGCGACGCGTTCGATAAGCTTTGAGCCGCTTGCGGATGCAATCCTTCCCATGGTCCCCATGGAGCACGGTACTATGACGACGCTGCTGGATTTATAGGACCCGCTCGATAAAGGGGAAAACAAATTGCCGTTGTCCTGTATGGTGAAAAGGCCTCGTTTGTACGCAATAGCCCTGACAGTAAACTTTTTACCCGTTTCATACTCAAAGACCTTCCTGCCTGTGTCCGATGCAATGGCATCGACCTCATATCCGTTGCTGACAAGCCATCGTATCAACGCAAGCGCATATACGGACCCGCTCGCTCCCGTTATGCACACGATGATATGAGTCTTTGTCTGTTTTTTATTGGTAGCCAAATGGAACCGCCTTTCTTTCCATACTATATGAAGTCGCAAAAACATGTCAACGTATACTACAACCTTAATAACCGTTGTTACCGTATGACTCATGATGAGTGCGTTTATAGTGCTCAGTATCCTCTCCTGCTTGTGTTGCATTTTTATGACACCTATGAATATATGGAGGTAGAAAAGGAGAAAAGAATGAAAAGAATATTTGGTGTATTGAGCGTGTTCATGTTGTTTTCAATCCTATCCTGCTCAAGCAGCAGCACCGGCACTCAGCCATCCCCTGTCATTATAAAACATTATCAGGTCCCCACGAATTTTACCGCACCGGCAAATCCCTTTTTTTCTACCACAACACCAGCAATGTATAACTATGCGGTATTCACACGATACTATTACAACCCGGAACCGGCACAGCTTAAGGCACTGCTTGTTCTCATGCCAGGACTTTTGGGAGGCGCCGGCGATTTTGACGAGATGGCACGGGCTATCGTACAGATGGGAAAGGGCGATATCGAGGTGTGGGCCGTCGACAGGCGGTCCGTACTCCTGAATGACTTTACCGGTATGCAGGCAGCATGGAATAGTAAGGATCCCTCGCGTGCTGTCGATTATTATTTCAGCGGGGCAACCATTGACGGCAAGACCTACGCAGGCATGCCGCCTACAACCTCAGTATCCTACATGTCTGAGTGGGGACTTGACACGACGCTTCGCGATCTTAATACGATCATATCCCTTGTACCCCAGCAGTACCGGAAAACAAACCTCTTTCTCGGAGGGCATTCCCTGGGTGCATGGATTGCACAGGATTATGCCGGGTATGAGTTCAGCGATTCGGTAACTTCTCCGGAACCAGGATACGATAACATCGCCGGTGTCGTCCTGCTCGACGGCGGAGGTTCTGGCCTGATGCAAACCATGACAGCGTCACAGTATATTTCCGGCTCCGGCATTACGCAAGATATATCGGGTATGAATTTCACCATGCCGAGTCTGGATCAGCTCAGACAGAATCCATCCGATGTTATGGTCGTGAGTCTGATCGGTTCTGCCATGGGCTCCCTTGGTACTGCCGTGGAAGCCATGTTTTTAAACATGTTTACCTTTGTTCAGATAGAAGGCATGTATGCCATGCTTGAACCTAACCAGATATCGCCCATGCTCCGGATATCGCAGTTTGACCTCATCGCTACAGCCCTGCTCGGGAATATGCAGTTCAAGGCAACGAATCTTGCAATGCTCGGGTTTGCAATGGACCGCAATTTCAATCCTATCAGTATCATGTCTGCAACGCTGGGCAGTCCGGATGGACCTTTAAAATCGACACAGAGTGCATTCTTTCCGGGTGTCACTGTATCTCAACCCACAAATACGGGTACTGTGACCTATACATGGAACGGCGAGAACCATATAACGAGTATCACGGATCTTGCCGCCGTACTGTCAAACACATACACGACCATGTCGGAGCGGTATTTTCCCACGAGGCTGCTGTTGGATACCATGGCATTAGGGGGTGATTACGGACCTATACAGATCACGGACTGGAGATATCAGCAGGGCCTGCATGTACTTTACACACCGCAGATGGATGCACCGGTGATCGCATTCGGAGGAGGTGCCGGCGTTGAGCAGAATGCTCAATTATTCGACCAGTACAAAGGCATTTTGCCGCCTGCACGCAATTGCAGCAATCAGCCGAGGTCTGCGTGCGGGTTTGACATCCACATTATGCCCAATTACACGCACCTCGATGTACTGCTTTCCGATCCGACGTTAACCAAAAATAATGTCGATGCAATGATCTATAATTGGATAATGACGAACACATCAGGCAGTATGCCGGTTCCAACCCTGCAATGAAACTCAAAGCCCTCGGCATACTGGTAATTTTTGTTGTACTTATGCATGCTGCCAATGCATACGCACAGCTCGGGGCAATCGGAGGCATTGCATCCATTCAGGGCAAGAAACAGACCACGTTCCCGCTGTTTACCTTAACCGCAAAATCAGGGCAGGCCAATATACTGGATACGGGCTTCTATCTGTATTATGCGCAAGCAGACAGGTACATGGGCAAGGACATAGACACGGTCTTCGCCGGCGATCCGAGGGAACGGCTCGTTTATAAAATATTTAATGCAAGTTATAACCTGACCTCTGACATGAACCTTTCCATAAGCATACCTTATGTGAGCTTTGACTGGGGGCAGATCATTACAGGCACGACATTCGGTATAGTAAGAAGCGGGAGCGGATTGAGCAACCCTGCGATCAGGTTCATGTATCAGGTCCTGAACTCGCCCATGCTTGCTGTTTACGGAACAATCTATTTACCGACAGGTTTCATGCAGGTCGGTTCAGAGGGCACGGACGTTGAACTTGATGTTGCCTATACGAAAGATCTGGACATTGTTCAGTGGGACTCGAATGTAGGATACAGATTGACGGGAAAATCACCGTCTACAAACATTAAACCCAACGATATAATTATTGCCAATACGGCGTTCAGTATACCGTTCGGGATTTCAATGTCAGGCTTCTTCGAGGTAAATGTCATGAATCAGGGGCAGCTTACGGATTTGAATGTCGGTTACACGGTACAGCAGTGGAAGGTCGATCTTGTTCCCGGCATCAGGCTGAGCGTAACACCGAACATATTTTTAACGACGGCCTTGAAATATTCGGCGTACAACTCGTTCCAGCTCGGCTATCATTATATATACACGATGGGTATCGATTATCTTGTATTATGAAAAATGCCGTTTTCTTAAGTCTTAAGGTAAAGCTCGGTATACTTGTTGCAGCAATAGTGCTCAGCATCATGGGTATAATTACCTACACCTCTGTAATAAGGCAGGAGTCGGCCATGAAGCAGGAGATGCGATCCAAAGCGATAAACATGGCGCAGATTACCGGGGCGCTTGCCCTGCTCGGAGGGAATGCGGCAGACCCATGGGCATTTGCAAAACAATTCCTGAAGTTTGCCCCCCAGCTCGATGACAATATACTGTATGTCATTATCATAAATCAATCGGGTGATATCGTCGATGCGGAGATAAATAAGACGCTTTTGACCGACATAGCCGGCAAGGAGAGCGACACATTCGCGAAGAATCTTCCCGGTGTCGTGAAGGCAAAGATAACAAAAACACAGGTCCAGCCAGAGTACCGGCCGCTCATGAGCAGGCTCGGCCACCTCCTCCCCATAGATGTCGTACTGAAGCCGGACAATAATTTCATAGGGACCATGAGTATCGGTTATTCCCTGTACAGGTTTGATGCGTCTGTGGATAAGGCCCGTATGATAACATTGTTTTTCACGTTTACCTTTACCATTGTCGGCATACTTGCGTCATTCGGTCTTTCCTTGAATATTACAAAACCTATATACAGGATAGTCGATGCCATGAAGAGTGTGCAGAAGGGCGATCTTGAGCAGCATGTCATCGTAAAAACAAAAGATGAGATGCAGATGCTCGCTTCGAGTTTTAACTTCATGGTCGACGGATTAAAAGAAAGGGAGCATATAAAGCAGACCTTTAAACGGTATGTATCGGAACTTGTTGCAGATCGACTTATTCAGGGAAGGGAGGTTTCGATTACCGGTGAGCGTAAGATTGCGACAATCCTGTTTCAGGATATAAGGGGATTTACGTCCATGTCGGAACAAATGTCTCCTGAGGAGGTTGTCGGTATATTGAAGGAATATTTTACGGCAATGGTGGACGTGATATTTACTTATGAAGGCACACTGGATAAATATATAGGTGATGCGATTATGTCTGTTTTTGGCACGCCTTATGCGCACAACGATGATCCATCGAGAGCGGTTAAGACTGCCATAGATATGCAGAGAGCGTTGAAGGCTTTAAACGAGAAATGGGGGAATGAAGGGAAAAGCAGGCGCCTTGCGGTCGGATGCGGCATTGCAACAGGCCCCGTGGTAGCAGGGAGCATGGGCTCTGAAAAAAGGCTTGAATACACTGTCATAGGTGATACCGTAAACCTTGCCTCGAGAATAGAAGGATTGACAAAGGGCGGACAGATATTGATATGTGAGAATACATACAATGCAGTTAAAGATAGTATTAGCATAAAACCGCTCGATAAGGTATATGTAAAGGGGAAAAAGGAGCCGCAGCAGATTTATGAAGTTTCGTATGAGTTATAGAAAGTTTATCATGATCGGCATGGGGATTGCTTTCCTTTCTGTACTTCTGTTCTCTGCATGTTCAAAGAAGAAAAGTGAAGAAGAGATCACCATTACACTTAAAACAGAAGGTGCCCTGCCGTCACAGACAGTTGCAGCTTCACAGCCGCCTGCTGCAGTTCGACAGCCTTTACCCGTCCGGCATGAGACTGAACACTCTGCAAAAACAAGATCAAGAGAAGAAAAGCCGGTGCGGCATGTCCTTGGTGCCGGGCAACAGCCTGCTCAGAATAAAACCGCGAACGAAACAACCAGTGTAGCCGTCAATACACCGTCCGCTTCTCAACCTCAGCCACAGGGACCTTCACCGGAGGACATTGCAAAACAACAAATACTTGCCGTTATTGACAGGCAGAAACAGGCGATGGCAACGAAGAATGTGGCGCTTGCCCTCGAGGATATTGCAGGCAATCATGACCAGAACAAGCAGGCACTGGAAGATTATTTTAACAGGTATGATACGATAGATGTCAATTTCTACAATATAACGGTAAACGTATCCGGTAACACCGCATCAGCTTTAATGAACCAAAGGACTTCCATAGTAACAAAGGGCATCATACCCCAAACAGTGACGGAGTTGACTAAAGTGCAGTGGACATTCGTCGATGAAAACAACAGGTGGGTGATTACCGGCACACAGATAATGGCAAAGCTGAAAGAAAAATAAAGGTTTGCAGGAAAAATGGACAAATTGCTTCTGTCCTGCAATTAATTTAAATCGGCACATGAAAAACAAATTAATTGTTTTTACGGATCTTGACGGCACGCTGCTCGATTACTACACTTATTCTTATAAATATTCCAGGAAAGGTATGGATCTGCTCCGGCGTTTTGATATCCCGCTTATATTCTGTACGAGTAAGTCGTACGCCGAGGTCGTATATTTCAGGGAAAAGACAGGCAACGAATCACCGTTTATTGTAGAAAATGGCGGAGCTGTCTACATACCGGAAAAACAGTTTAAGAAATTGAAGCGGTTTCAGGGGTCTCATCGGTCCCTACCATTTAAAAGCTCCGAAGGCTATGTCGCCATAGAGCTTGGCACCGATTACAGGACACTCCGGCATGTTTTTGAACAGATGAAGAAAAAATTCGGCAATGGCATTACCGGTTTCGGAGATATGAGCGATCAAGAGGTTGCTTCTTACCTGAACCTGCAGTTGGACCTTGCTGCCATGGCGAAAGACAGAAGGCATGATGAACCGTTTATAATTAAAAAAGAAAGCCTGCTCGATGGTATAAAACAATTCTCCATGAAGCACGGGCTTAAAGTATATGCAGGAACAAGATTTTATCATCTCATGGGTAACACGGATAAAGGTAAGGCAGTAAAGGTGCTTGCCTCAATCTACAGAGAGACGGTTACCGGTATAATAACGGCAGGTATAGGTGAAGGGAAAAATGACGAGCCCATGTTCAGAGAGGTTGATCTTCCTTATCTCGTCGAGAAGCCTGATGGCAAACATATTGACATAAGTATGGATAACATTGTTAAAATAAACGAGATAGGTCCTGAAGGCTTTACTTTAGCGGTCGAGGAATTATTAAAGAAGGAAGGATTCTCTTATGGAATATAAGACAGTCGAATAAATTTATAATAAAAGGGGGAACCATGTTTAAGTTAAAAACAATGATGGTAATAGCTTTTGCGCTTCTGTTTACGGTAAATGCACATGCACTGTCTCTTTCCGATGCTGAGAATGTATTTAATGATTACGATAAGGACATTACGAACTTGCAGAAATCCATGGGTATGTTTGAACAAGTCATAAAAGAGAGCAAGGATCCCAAAATCATATCCCAGGCATACTGCGATGAAGCAAGGACATATCTGACCATGGGAGATCAGTCAAAGCCGGCCCACACGGATGCATTAAAGTCTTATGAAGCGGGTCAGGCTGCCGCTGGAGAGGCTATTAAAGCCGATCCCACCAATGCAATGGGTTATTTCTGGTATGCAGCAAATATAGGCAGAGTAGGGCAGTACAAAGGCGTATTGAATTCTTTGTTCATGCTGCCTGATTTTAAAAAATACCTCGGCAAGGCTTATGCGATTGACAAAACAGATGAGAACGTACTCGAGGCTTATGGAGAGATGTACTACGAGCTGCCGTGGATAGCGGGCGGCAGTGATAAAAAAGCGTTGGACTTCCTCAACAACTCTTTAAAGAGCGACCCCAATTTTACCTTGTCTATGACTATCATGGGAAAGGTATACATCAAAGAAGATGAATACGGGAAGGCACGGGAGATATTGGGAAAGGTTATAAACTACAAGACGCCGAGCTTCAGGGCTGATTGGGCTATGTTTGACAAGCCTCTTGCACAGAAGCTTCTGGATTCTATAAAGGACAAGAAATAGCATTCTTACAGACAGGGACACCATGCCCTCACGACAGGGAACTTTGAAATTCTGATGATGAATCCCCCTCTTTCTCTATGAAATAAAGGAGAAGGAAGGGTGATTTGATGGATTACATATGAACAAAAAAGAAGTGATTGTATTTATAGACGGCGCATCAAGGGGCAATCCCGGCGAAGCTGGATGCGGGGCCGTTATCTATGGCCTTGAAGATGAACCCATCCAATTGACGAAGTATCTCGGTCATGCAACAAACAATGTCGCAGAGTATAATGCACTGATTCTTGCCCTCGAAACGCTGAAACAGCTCGGAATAAAAAGATTGAAGATCAATTCTGATTCCCAGCTCCTTGTATTCCAGCTTAACGGCAGGTATGCAGTAAAAAACCCGAACATAAGAAAACTCTTCAGGGTGTACATGAGCCTTGCCGTGAGTTTCGATCACATCATTGTGGAGCATATACCGAGGGAATTGAATAAAGAAGCGGACAGGCTTGCCAACCTTGCCATAGACAGCAGGGAGTGATCGCTTTTGACGGCTCTTTTTTTATAACTTGATTGAAAGATGGAGAATGAAACAAATAAACTATACTTGTATGAGCAAAGGAGAAAAATTATGTTTAAAACAAAGGTTATAATTTCATTGGTTCTTGCGTTTACTGTTATTTTTTCGCTCAGTGCGTATGCGGTAACTATCGGTGACGCAGAAAAGGTATTGAATGATTATGACAAAGACATTTCAAATCTCAAGAAAGCGGTAGATATGTTCAATCAGATTATACAGGAATCCAAAGACAATGATGTAATCTACCGGGCATATATAGGTGAATCAAGGGCATATGAGACCATGGGTGATCAGGCAAAGCTCACCCACACGAGTCCGCAGGACGATTATGAGCAAGGCATGATAACGGCGCAGCATGCCATAAAAATAAATCCGAACGATGCACGGGGCTATTACTGGTATGCCGGGAACATTGGGAGGCAAAGCGAGTATAAAAGCCTTTTAAATGCCGTCATGGTATTGCCTGTTTTTCAGGAATATATGGGCAAGGCTTATGCTCTCGATAAAACAAACGCGGACATACTCGAGGGTTACGGTGAAATGTACTATGAGCTGCCATGGATCGTCAGCGGCAGCAACACGAAAGCGATGGATTTTCTTAAGAGATCTCTCAAGTCAGACCCTAATCTTACCCTGTCCATGGCTATCCTGGGCAAGGTATACATCAGAGAAGAGAAATATGATCAGGCAAGAAAAATATTGGAGAAGCTTATCAATTATAAGGCCCCGACCTACAGAGCTGACTGGGTTATGTTTGACAAGCCCCTCGCACAGAAACTGCTGGAATCTATAAAAGACAAAAAATAAATGCCCGGATCAATGGTCTGTCCCGTGAGATGATAAAATCCTCTCACGGGACGGCTCCGGGCATTGGCTCTTAAACCCTTGAACTATGCAAACACCTGTTATAGTACATAAGCATGGACCCGGAGACAAAAAAAAGACGCATTGAATTTATCATTATCATCGTAGTTATAGCCCTTTTAATAGGCTTAACGTCGCTGGAATCCAACATATACCATGTGTCGCTTAAGGTCCCGATCTCAAAAAATGCGCTCGTGTTCAGTTTTATAAACCTGAACATTGTTTTAATAGCCCTACTTTTATTCCTTGTTATCAGAAACACTATAAAGATTATATTCGGGGAAAAACAGGCGTTTGGAAGGTTAAAGGTAAGGACAAAGCTCGCACTCGCATTCGTCTTCTTTTCGATTATACCGACAATAATAATGTTTATAATCTCATCGGGATTCATAACGCACACCATTAATAGCTGGTTCAGCAATCAGATTGAAGGATCATTGACGCAGTCACTGGATATCGCAAAGACATACTATGAAAATGTAGCGCAGAACACCATTTCTTTCTCTCATGCGACAGGCAATGGGATTGTAGAAAGGGGAATTTTATCATCCGATACGAGGCGGGAACTCAGCGAATTCATTACACGTAAGATGAAGGAATACAACCTTAACGCGATAGAGGTGTATAATGAAGACGGAAAACTCCTTGCGCTTGTTAAAGAACAAAATAACTCTTTTAATCCCACCGGCAAAAATATGGTGACGGATGCAATGCAGGGGAATATCAAAACCAATATAGAGAGTATGGGGACCAGTGACATGATTAAAGGCTTCGCTCCTATTTATGTCCAGGGTGTTTCCCAGCCAGTCGGACTTGTCGTGGGGAGCTACTTTATACAGAAAAGCCTTGTCGAGAAAATGGCAGAGATTCAGCAGGGCTATAACGAGTACCGGCAGCAGCAGATCCTGAAACCACATCTCAAAACAAGTTATCTGTTGTTTCTCGTTCTTATATCTCTCCTTATGATCTTCTCCTCTATCTGGCTGAGCGTGTATCTTGCAAAGGGGATATCTGTTCAGCTCGACGGTCTTGTGTCGGCGACAAGAAAGATTGTTGCAAATGACTATGATGTCAGCATCGAGAAAAAGAGCGAGGACGAGGTCGGCGATCTTGTCGACGCATTTAATATCATGACAAAAGAATTGAAGCAGAGCAGAGAGAGCCTTAATCTCGCTTATGCAGAACAGGCACAGAGAAAGGCTTACATAGAGGCCATACTGAACAGTATTTCATCAGGGGTCGTGGCGATCGATGAAGACGGCTATATAACGATGATCAATGCGACATCGGCGCGTTTGCTGAACATAGATCAGTCATCCGCTGTCGATAAATACTATCACGATATAATGCCGGAAGACATCATACTGCCTGCAGAAGAAATGCTGAAGGACATGCGGAAGACCAATGCAATAACAAGCACGAAGGAAATAAACGTGAATACCCAGGGGCAGAATAAGATTTTCATTTTAAGGTTGACAATATTACGGGGCACGGCCAAAAAGCTCGGAGGTTATATCGTTGTCTTTGAAGATGTGACCGATCTTATCAAGATGCAGAGGATCACCACATGGCAGGAAGTGGCAAAGAGGATGGCACATGAGATAAAAAACCCGCTTACTCCCATAAGGCTTTCGGCAGAGAGGCTGCGGAGGAAATACCTCGAGATAATCCCTTCGGACAAGGAAGTGTTCGACGAGTGTACCCGAATAATCGTCACCGAGGTTGACGAGTTGAGAAAACTCGTGGACGAATTCTCGAGTTTTGCCCGTATGCCTGCAAGTCAGCCGAGGTTAAATTCCATAAATGACCTGCTGTCGGAAGTTTATACGCTTTATACCTCAGCACACAAGAATATACAGTTTGTATTTGACAAAGATGAACAGGTGCCTTTGATTAAGTTTGACATGGCGCAGATCAGAAGGGTCGTTATAAACCTTCTTGAAAATGCCGTGTGGGCTGTAGACGGTTCAGGTGCAATCACATTGAAGTCGGGTTACGACAGCCGGCACGGGATTGTCAGGATAGAGATCAGCGATACGGGCGTTGGAATAGATGATTTGGACAAGTCCAGAATATTTGATCTATACTATTCAAGGAAAAAAGGAGGCTCGGGGCTCGGCCTTGCAATAGTTCAGAGGATTATTACAGAACATAACGGCACGATAAAGGTGGAGGACAATAGACCGAGGGGAGCAAGATTTATATTAGAACTTTCCGCTGTTGAAGAAGGAGAGTTGTTCGAGGAGCAGAGAGGTAAATCAATCTGATGAAAAATCGTACTGTACTTGTTGTGGATGACGAAGATTTAATCCGCTCAACCATAGCCGGTATATTGAGTGATGAGGATTATGATGTGAAACTTGCGAAAGACGGTTTTGAGGCGCTCTCCATCATGAAAAATTACGAGCCCCATATTGTCTTACTCGATATATGGCTGCCGCAGATGGACGGTATCGAGATCCTGAAAAAAATAAAAGAACAATACCAGGATACAATAGTAATAATGATATCAGGACATGGAACCATAGACACAGCGGTAAAGACCATAAAGATGGGTGCATATGATTTCATAGAAAAACCTCTTTCAGCAGACAAACTGCTCATAACCATAAGCAACGGTCTCAAAGTGTTTAACCTCCAGCAGGAAAATAAACAGCTCAAGGTAAAGATAGATAGAAAGTATGAGCTGATAAGCGGATCAGGTATTATGGAAGAATTGAAAAAGAAGATAGCGATCATCGCTCCATCGGACAGCTGGATACTGATAACAGGCGATAACGGAACAGGCAAGGAACTCGTTGCCAATGCCATACACAGAATGAGTTCAAGGGCAAACATGCCGTTTATAGATGTCAACTGTGCAGCAATACCGGAAGAATTGCTCGAGAGTGAATTGTTCGGACATGAAAAGGGTGCATTTACAGGTGCAGACAGGAGACGTATAGGCAAACTTGAACTTGCGGATAAAGGTACGCTCTTTCTCGATGAGGTCGGAGATATGAGCATAAGGATGCAGGCAAAACTGCTTCGAACGCTTGAAGAAGGCAGATTTACAAGAATAGGAGGCAATGATACGATTGATGTGGACATAAGGGTCATTGCCGCGACGAACAAGTCCATCAGAGAAGAGATAAAAGCAGGCCGGTTCCGGGAGGACCTCTTTTACAGACTCAATGTAATACCGATACACATACCTTCCCTCAGAGAGAGAAGAGAGGACATACCTGTTCTGGTTAATTATTTCCTGAAAGAAAAAAACGAGATCAGTAAACACAAAAAAATCATAACTCCCGAAGCAGTCGGTGTACTCAGTACTTATGACTGGGAGGGTAATGTAAGGGAACTGAAGAATCTCATAGAAAGACTGCTTGTTCTTGTTGAGCGAGATACTGTCGATGTCGATGACCTGCCCCGGGAGGTCAGGGAGCATAAGAACAATTCCGGAGAGCAACCGGACGACAGGCTGCATTCAGCGAAAAGTGCGTTTGAGAAGGATTACATAATCCGCATGCTCAGAGAGAACAACTGGAACATAACAAAAACAGCGGCAAAGATCGGCATTTCGCGCGAGAACCTTTCGCGGAAGATGAAATTACTCGGGATAGAAAGGGAAAACTGATGTTCTGGTATGTAAGCGGTTATAATCTGTCGAAAGGCATGAAAAAACATGAAGATATCATGAGAAAAGCAAAACGGCATACATTTAAAGCAGGATCAAAAATAAGTATAAATACGGATAAAAATAGCGGCTACATAATACTCTCGGGAGATATCCGGTGTGATTTTAATACAAAAGCAAACCAATCTCTGGGACTCATTGCATTGCAAGCAGGTGAATGCTTCGGCGGTTTGAATACGCAGTCGCACGAGAGCGTTGCACTGACAGTCCTCAAAGATACGACAATTATAGAGTTGTCTTTTGAAGAATTGATGTTTGTGGCAAAAGCATCGAATGATATCGAGCTTAACTTCTATAAAGGTTTATTCCGCAGAAAAACAGTCGTCGCAATAAACCCCCAAACAATCGTTTTTAAGCCTCCAAAGGTCAGGGTAGAGGAGGCGCTGAAGAGTCTTGCAGTAAAAATCGGAGAACGCCGAAGGGGTTCTATAGCAATAAGGATTAGACCGACTTCGGAAAGGCTTGCAAGAATGACCGGGCTCGGCAGGCTGCATACGATACTCACCATTGCAGACCTTTACAACGATCATAAGGTTGTGCCTGGAGCAAAAACTCTGTCACTCCTGCTGTGATTACGGCCTCGTTCATTACGCGAACTTGTCTTATCGGATAAATGCCGCGGCTTTCCGACGGAGTAAAAAAAAGTAAGGGGTGAATTTTAGGTTCACCCCTTAAATAAATCATTGTAGGTGCCGTTTAAGCTCTCATAGACCGTGTTTGATCTTCGGCCACATGGTATTGAAATCAAAACCCTTGAAGTTCGGCATGTTCTTGTTGTGACATTTCACGCATACGTTCACCGGCTTTGCAACCAGTCCCTTTGCCTCGGCTTCCTTTACATTCTTCATTACAGCAAAAGACTTGTATTCGCTTCCGGGACCATGACATTCTTCACACTGTACCCCTTTGAGTTCCTTGTTGTCGCCTGTTATATGGCACTTAATACATTCCGGTTTTGCCTGGTCTGCTGGTTTCAATGCATCAAACGCCTTTGCATGACCTGTGTCCTTCCATACATTGTACTGCTTCATATGACACATCTTGCACTGGTTAACACCCACATAGGTAGGTGCAGCCTTTGCCGCTGAAACCATAATTGTTACTAAAAACAAAGTTGTTAATACTGAAAATAGTTTTGTACCCTTCATACTATTCACCCCCTTTTTTATTTAAATAAGTATCTATTTCTTTTGCCGCTGTTTTGCCGTCTCCCATTGCAAGTATCACCGTTGCACCGCCTCTCACTATGTCTCCACCTGCAAACACACCGCTCTTCGTGGTAGCCGTAGAATTCTCTTTCACGATGATGTTGCCCCACTTGTTTGTCTGGATATCGGGAGTTGTAAGAGGAATTAACGGGTTCGATCCGTTCCCGACAGCGATAACGGCAAGTTCAACATCAATTATATACTCGGAGCCTTTGACGGGCACTGGTCTTCTCCTGCCTGATGCATCCGGCTCTCCAAGTTCCATCTTTATACACTCGACTCCCTTGACCCAGCCATTTTCATCACCGATGAACCGGGTCGGCGCTGTTAAGAATATAAATTCTATTCCTTCTTCCTTCGCATGGTGTCTTTCTTCAAGTCTTGCGGGCATTTCTTCCCATGATCTCCTGTAAATCAGGTATGCATGTTCCGTGCCAAATCGCTTGGCTGTTCTCACTGAATCCATTGCAGTATTACCGCCGCCAAACACAGCAACATTCTTTGCCTTTGCAATAGGGGTATCATACTCGGGGAACAGGTAAGACTTCATAAGGTTTGTCCGTGTCAGATACTCATTTGCAGAATAAACGCCGTTCAGGTTCTCTCCGGGTATGCTCATAAATACAGGCAGTCCTGCACCGCTGCCGACAAAGGCAGCGTCATAGCCGGAATTCAGCAACTCTTCAATGGTGGATGTTTTTCCCACGACGAAATCGGTGACGACATCTACACCGAGTTTTCTCAGATAGTCCACCTCACTTCCGAGAATATCTTTTGGCAGACGGAACTCGGGTATACCATAAGCGAGCACACCGCCTGGTACATGCAATGCCTCAAATACGGTGACCGAATGTCCCATCTGGACAAGTTCGGACGCGACGGTCAGGCCTGCGGGGCCTGAACCCACAACAGCGATTTTTTTGCCCGTAGAGGGGGCTTTTTCCGGCACCGTGATCTCGCCGTGTGTTCTTTCCCAGTCCGCTGCAAACCTTTCAAGATGACCTATTGCAACCGGCGTACCTTTTTTTCCTATAACACATACACCCTCACACTGCTCTTCCTGGGGGCAGACCCTGCCGCATATAGCCGGAAGGCTGTTGGTTTCTTTTATCTTTTTTGCCGCTTCCGTAAACTTACCCTCTGCTATAAGCGAAATGAAAGACGGTATTTCTATGTTTACAGGACAACCCGCGACACAGGGAGGTTTAGGGCACAGGAGGCATCGTTGAGCCTCTAACATCGCAAGATTCGGTGTAAATCCAAAATTGACCTCTTCGAAGTTCATTATTCTTGCGAGCGGATCCTGCTCGAGCATCTTCTGTCTCGGTATTTTGAGTCTTTCTTTTTTATCTAAAGTAGCCATATTAACTTACCCTTTCCCATGATTTTAAAAGTTCCAATGAGAGCTTTTCTTCTTTCTGATAAACCTTTAATCTCTGCATAAGTCCCTCGAAATCTACCTTGTGTGCATCAAATTCCGGCCCGTCAACACAGGCAAACATGGTTTTACCGGCAACAGAGACCCTGCACACACCGCACATACCCGTCCCGTCAAGCATTATGGGATTGAGACTCACGACAGTCGGTATTGCGTATTTTTTTGTAAGTTCTGAAACAGCCCTCATCATGGGGACCGGTCCGATTGCAAGCACGAGGTTCGGGATTATCGTGCTGTCTATGAGGCCTTTTAAAGAGTCCGTCACAAAACCCTTGTTTGCATAACTCCCGTCGTCCGTTGTAACAATGATCCTGTCTGAAACTTCGCGCATTTCCTGTTCAAGGATAAGCAGCTCCTTTGTCCTTGCACCGATTATGCTTATCACCTCATTGCCGGCTTTTTTAAATGCTCTTGTTGTCGGCCATGCTATGGCAGTTCCTACTCCTCCGCCTATCGTCACAACCTTTCCGAAGTAGTCTATGTGCGATGGCTTCCCAAGCGGTCCGACAACATCGGCAACCGAATCCCCCGTTTCCATTGAGTTGAGTTTGGTCGTTGTCTTGCCGATTGCCTGGACAATAACGGTGATCGTGCCTTTTTCTTTGTCTGAATTAGCTATGGTAAGAGGTATTCTTTCCCCTTTGTCGTCAACCCTGATTATGACAAACTGTCCCGGCTTCTGAGATTTTGCTATATGCGGGGACAAGAGTTCTATTTCTGCTATTACCTGGGATAGCATCCGTTTCTTTATGATCTTGGTCATCGTAATGTTTCCTTTATGTATTTCTCGTATTTCTCCTGCGTCATGAGCGATTTCAGTTCTTTTGGATCAACTCCTTCTATTTCCATCAACCATCCGTCGCCGAGTGGGTCCTCGTTGATTATAACAGGCTCATTGATCACGTCATTGTTTACCTCTACAACCTTGCCGGAAAGCGGAGATACCAGATCGCTCACTGTTTTTGCCGACTCTATCTCGCCAAAGGACTTGCCCTGCGTGATCTTATCTCCAACCTCTGGCAGTTCAACGAACAGAATATCACCGAGTTCTTCCTGGGCATAATAAGAAATGCCGATATATGCATGGCCGTTTTCTACAGTGACCCATAAGTGATTATCATTGTACCAGATATCTTCTGCCATAAGTGTAATCCTCCTGTCTTAATTTTTGCCAGATTCCCCGGCTCTTGGATCAGCCGCTTTATGAGGTTGATGGATTGCAAAGGAAAAAACATCTTCTGCTGCTTCCATAACAGCTTCTGAATAGGTCGGGTGTGCAGCAACTGTATCAATAAGCGCATGTATGGTGAGATCATGCTGGATAGCCATTGCACCCTGTGCAATAATGTCCGTTGCATGTGCTCCGACTATATGCATGCCGAGTACCCTGTCCGTAGCCGCATCGACAATGACCTTAACTTCACCGTCCATCTCTGAGAATGCCTTAGCCCTTCCCAATGCCCTATACGGGAACCTGCCTGTTTTTATTTTTAAACCTTTATCCATAGCTTCCTGTTCTGAAAATCCTACACTCGCTGCCTCGGGGCTTGAATATATTACCGAAGGTATTGCGTTATAGTTGATGGATTTCTTCTTTCCTTCCATCAGATTTATAACTGCTGTTATTCCTTCGTGATAAGCCACGTGAGCGAGCATCTTACCGCCAATTACATCACCGCATGCATAGATGTTGTCAACACCTGTGTTTAAAAATGGATCAACAAGGATTTCTTTCTTTCTGCCGAGTTTTACGCCAATGTCTTCAAGACCGATTCCATCGGTATTTACCTTCCTGCCCGTTGAAACGAGTACCATGTCTGCTGTTATATCCTCGCCGTCTTCGAGATAAACAGTAACCCCGTCCCTTATATCCGTGTGTGTGACGCGGGCACCTGTTTTGATTTTGATGCCGGCCTTTTTAAAACTCCTCGAGATCAGCCTTGAAACATCCGCATCCTCTGCCGGAAGTGCCCGCGGCATTAACTCGAGTATCGTAATCTCGACACCCATGCTTCTGAATATAAAAGACAGTTCCGCGCCGATCACGCCGGCCCCTATTATTATAAGTCTTTTTGGCAGGGTATCAATGTTCAGGATCTCATCGCTTGTAAGTATGAATTTTCCGTCCGCTTTTAAGCCCGGCAGGTCAGCCGGGGAAGAACCGGTTGCTACAATAAATCTGTTTGATTCCACGATTTCCTGTTTCCCGTCCTGCGTGGTAATCCGGATCTTATTCGTTGACAGGAAGGTAGCATTGCCGTGCTTCAGGGTAACTCCGTGTGATTTAAATAAGAATTCGACGCCTGCGACAAGCTCGGTTACAATCCTGTTTTTTCTCCGGATAATCTTACGTATGTCGGGACTTACCTTTACATCGCCTGACAGGCCGAATTCATCGATTCTGCGGAGGTTATCGAGCATATCCGATGTTGCCCTCAAAGCCTTTGTCGGCATACAGCCCCTGTTGAGACAGGTCCCGCCTGTTTCAGCTTTTTCGACAATAAGCACCCGTGCTCCGAGCTGGGCTGCTCTTATGGCTGCCGGATAACCGCCGATACCCGCGCCAATGACAATAACATCGTAGTTACTCATAAATTCAAGGTATCAATCAGAAATTTTTTTTGTCAATAGAAATTTGTATACAATCGCAATTTTCGATTCGTTAATTTTTCTTTCTAATCTTCTCAAGATAAGATTTAATGACCTTTTCGTACCCGATGTTTTTGGGCATGTAATAATGCCTGTCTTTTAGTTTATCGGGAAGGTATTGCTGCTCGACATACCCTCCCTCATAATCATGGGGATACTTATAGCCGTAGCCGAGTTCTTTGCCTAACTCTGTGACGGAATTGATTACATGCTTTGGGATGTCAAGGTATCCGGTCTTTTGAATCTCTCCCTTTGCTTTCAGGTAAGCCATGTAAGATGAGTTGCTTTTGGGAGATGATGCAAGATAAGCAACCGCATGGGCGATAGGTATGAATCCCTCCGGCATACCGATGATCTCGAAAGCATTGAATGCCGAAACGGAAACCGTTAAGGCAAGCGGGTCGGCATTGCCGATGTCCTCCGATGAAAAGATAATCATCCGTCTCAGAATAAACCTCGGGTCTTCGCCGGATTCTATCATCCTTGCAAGGTAGTAGATTGCAGCATCAGGGTCAGACCCGCGCATGCTTTTTATAAAAGCCGAGATTGTGTGATAGTGTTCGTCCTCTTTCCTGTCATACGGAAGCAGGTTTACCTCCGACAGTTTTGAGGCATCCTGCAGGGTCATGGTTTTGTCGCTTCTTTTTGAAGCTATGTCCGACAAAAGCTCGACCGCATTCAGTGCCTTCCTTGCATCGCCGTTACTCCTTACAATAAGATAATTCATCGCATCTTTATTTATACTGACGCCGCTCCTGCCCATGCCCAGTTCTTTATCCGTCAATGCACGCTCGATGATTTTCTTTAATGCCTGTTCTTTTAACGGTTCAAACACAACAAGCGTGGTCCTCGAGAGCAATGCACGATTAAGGGAAAATGACGGGTTGTCCGTCGATATGCCTATGAACACGATGCTTCCGTCCTCAACGTGCGGCAGGAGAAGTTCCTGCTGTGAGCGGTTAAGGTGCTGAAGTTCATCTATAATGAGAACGGGTTTTTTATCAGACAGCCGGAGTTCGTGTGCCTGTTTTAAGATCTTGTTTATCTCTTTCGTATTCGTCGACACAGCGGTTGTGTAGATCGGCTCGTACAGAGGATTGTTCGTGATGATCTTTATGAACGATGTCTTGCCGGAACCCGGAGGTCCCCATAGGATCATCGAAGGCAGGATACCGGATTCAAGTGTCTGCCGCAATGGCTTGCCTTCGCCAAGAACGTGTTCCTGGCCTGCGAGCTCTCCAAGGCTATTCGGTCTTAATCTATGGGCAAGGGGCTGCTTCATACGTTTATGTTACATTGTGTCCTTAAAATTTATCTTGAATTATGGTATCAAAAAATGCAATAAGTGGAAAGCATATATATGAAGATTGCATTGGTTGTAAAAAGCAAGAAATCGTCGGACGTCTATAAGGAGATAAGTGCGTACATCGCATCTCTCGAAAGCAAGGGCGTCCAGGTTGTCATCGAAGAGAGCATGGCGGGAACTTTGGCCCCGCAGCTCGTACGTTTTAAGGAGCTTATGCCGGACGACACCGATGTCGTGGTGGTGTTTGGCGGTGACGGAACATTTCTCTGGGCAATAAGGCTTATAGGCGGGCAGGACATACCCATTATCGGCGTAAACATCGGCGGGCTCGGCTTTCTCACGGAGATCACCATGGATGAATTGTACAGGGTTACGGATCTCGTGATATCCGGCAAGGCCGTTTATGAAAAGAGGATGAGACTAACTGCAGAGGTCTTTGAAGAAAAAAAACGGATCATATTCTATACCGTACTGAATGATGCTGTCGTATCCAAAGGAACAATAGCACGCATGATATCGCTCAAGACAAGCGTTGACGGCAACTATCTAACGACCTACAAAGCAGACGGGCTTATCATAGCCACATCGACAGGCTCTACGGCATATTCAATGGCATCCGGGGGCCCTATAGTTTATCCCACGACGGACACAATAATTCTTACCCCAATTTCGCCGCACACCCTCACAAATAGGCCTATCGTGCTGTCATCGGACTCCCTTGTGGAGATCGAGCTTGAAACAGACGAGAAGGATGTCGTTATAACATTCGACGGACAGGTGTCACATTCTATCAAGAAAGGGAACAGGGTCGTCATATCCAAATCAACGCATTATACGACGGTGATAAAATCGCCTTTCAGAAACTATTTTGAGATCCTCAGGCAGAAGTTGAAATGGGGCGAAAGGTAGATGCTAAAATCCGTCAGGCTGAAGGATTTTGCTATCTTTAAGGACGTAACCATACCGTTTGCAGAAAACCTCTGTGTAATAAGCGGTGAGACGGGTGCCGGCAAATCGATCATGGTTGACGGTATGCTCACCCTCCTCGGTGCAAAGGCAGACTCCGGCGTGGTGAGAGACGGTGCTCCGGAGGCTGTCGTAGAAGGACTTTTCGAAATTGGAAATTATCCAGCCGTGCAGGGGTTCTTGAATGAACACGGTTTTGAGCCATCGGCAGAGCTTGTCATAAAACGCGTTATAAACATTCAGGGCAAAAGCAGGGTCACTATAAACGGCTCTGCTTCTACATTATCGATGCTCTCGGGATTGTCAAAACTGCTTGTCGATATACACGGCCAGCATGAGCACCAGAGCCTGCTCGATCCTACAACCCATATAAGACTTCTTGATGCATACGCAGGGCTTGAGGGGCCGGCAGGGCAGGTGCAGACGCAGTTCATGGATCTGAAAAATACCATGGATACCTTGGGGAAAATACAGTCCAGGCTTGCAGTCTCGAAGAAGGAAGAAGAATTGATAAGATTCCAGTTGTCGGAAATAAACGCTGCAAACCTGAAGACGGACGAGGATATTCTCCTCGAGAAGGAGTACAGCATACTCTCGCATGCACAGCGTCTGATGTCTGAACTTAATACCGTCTACGAAGCCATGTCAGGAGAAGGAAACAGCGTCATTGCCAACATGCACAGGGCGATTAAAGCCATGACCGGGCTTCAGGACATTGATCCGTCCCTAAAACAATATTCAGGAAGGCTCGATGCCGTGTTCGTAGAGCTCAAGGACATTGCATCGGATATCAACAGCTATCTTTCAAGGGTAGAACTGGACCCTCAAAAGCTTGATCAGACAGAACAGCGCATAGAATTGCTGGACAAGCTTAAAAAAAAATACGGCAAAGCTATCAGGGATATAATGGAGTTTGCCGGGTCTGCCGAAAAACAACTGAAAGAATTCAGGAGTATGGATAAAGATATCGGAGAATTGCAGCTAAGAAAAACGACCCTTGAAAGAGGGCTTTACCGGCAAGCTGAAGAGCTTTCAAAGGCAAGGAAAAATGCCGCTTCAGGACTGGGGAAAAAGATCGCACACGAACTGAAGACGCTGGGTATGAAGGACGCAGTGTTTGAGAGCAGAGTAGGAAATCTGGAAGCAAAAGATGCAGTCGAGATAAACAACAAACTGATAAATGCAGATGGTGCCGACAAGGTAGCATTTTATTTCTCGGCAAATCCGGGATTTTCTCCAAAACCCCTGACAGAGATTATATCGGGCGGGGAACTTTCAAGAACAATGCTTGCAATAAAAAAGGTACTTGTAAAAGCTTCTCCCGTGCCTATACTTGTATTCGATGAGATAGACACGGGCATCGGCGGACAGACTGCAGAGATTGTGGGCAAAAAATTGAAAGAGCTGTCGGACTACCATCAGGTAATCTGTATAACCCATCTGCATCAAATTGCAGGATTCGGTGATTATCATATAAATGTATCCAAGTCTGTGTCCGGCGGCAGTACAGATGTCGTTATAAAGGTGCTTGACGAAAAAGAAAGGGTAGATGAAATTGCACGGATGCTTTCAGGCGAGACAGTAACAGAGCTTGGGAGGAAACAGGCAAGGGAATTCTTAAAATATGTTAAGGAGATAAAGTGCTAAGAAAAGCAAGGATGAGCGATGTCAAGGATATGCAGAGGCTCATAGAGGTCTATGCAAAAAAGGGAGAGATGCTGCCGCGTTCCCTGCTGGAAATGTATGAGAACATCAGGGACTACATCGTGTACACCCCTGATTCAGGGGAGATTATCGGCGTATGTGCAATGCACATATTCTGGGACGGCCTTGCAGAGGTCCGCTCGCTTGCAGTAAAACAGGAGTATACGCACAAGGGTATCGGCACAGAGCTCGTAAAGTTATGTATTGATGAGGCGAAGGAATTCGAGATAAATCAAATATTTTCACTGACCTACAAACCAGGATTTTTTGAGAAGCTTGGTTTCAGGATAGTTGACAAGTCACTCCTGCCGCAGAAGATATGGAGTGACTGTCTTAAATGTCCCCAGTTTCCGGACTGCAACGAAATTGCACTGATTATGGAATTGAACGGGTAATTGAATTTTAATGCGAAGTAAAGGTCCGCCGTCTGGTGATTATGTTCAGTTGACTATGCCGCAAAAGAAAAAGTTATTGTTTTGTCATTCCCGTGGAAAAGGGAATCCAGTTCTTTATTATTTCCGTAAAGGCAATTTCTGGATTCCCACTTTCGTGGGAATGACATAGAGTGGTTTTTCAGGAGCCACCGCCAAGGCGGTGGCAGTTCACTCTTGAATTTTGAGTGTCCCTATTCTCCCGACAGGAACTCCCTCACAACAGGGGGCAGATAGATTGCCGAAAGATCGTACCCGGAGACGATTATTTTAAATAGATCAAGCTTGTCTTCCAATGTCACGTCCGCATCTATAAAAAGGTATGTTATACCTTTGAATGTACAGAGTCCGGACCTGGCATCTATCAGATGATCATAGCGCACCTGAATAGTTAACCTTGCCAGCAGGCGTTCAAGCTCTTTTGAGAGATATTCATCTTGTGGTGAATGTATAGCCATGCATTTATAATTGTGTTAAGAGTGATACACTAATTTGCGATCCTCTTTCCTCTCCTCAAGGGGGAGGGGTAGAGCGGAGGTAGTATAGTTTTGCTCATTGTGTTTGTATCAATACCATAAGGAGGCATATATGGCTACTGTACCGAATGTCAGTTATAGTATAACCGTGAGGCTGGAGATACGCAATGTGCCCGGCATGCTGGGGCAGGTAACGACTGCAATAGGCAAGGCAGGCGGGGATATAGGAGCTGTGGACCTTGTTGGATTCGCAAAGAACACAATCATCCGTGATATAACCGTAAAAGCAAGGGATGAAGAACATTCACAGCAGCTCATCACTACTCTTAAAAAGCTAAGGGGAGTGAGTGTCGTAAGTATATCGGACAGGGTGTTTCTTTACCATCTCGGGGGTAAAATCACCATTGTCGGCAAGAACCCTATAAAGACAAGGGAAGATCTTTCCCTCGCATATACACCCGGTGTGGCAAGGGTCTCAAATGCCATTGCAGAGGATAAAGAAAAATCATTCACACTCACCATCAGGAAAAATACAATAGCTGTCGTATCCGACGGCACTGCAGTACTCGGTCTTGGAGATATCGGGCCTGAGGCTGCACTACCGGTAATGGAAGGCAAGGCCCAGCTTTTTAAAGAATTTGCCAATGTGGATGCCTTCCCCATCGTATTGAGAACAAAAGAATCGGACGAAATCATTAACACGGTAAGGCTTATAGCAGGGGGATTTGGGGGCATAAATCTTGAAGATATATCGGCACCACGATGCTTTTATATCGAAGATGAATTGAAAAAGGTGCTCGACATACCGGTTTTTCATGACGATCAGCACGGCACTGCCATAGTCCTGCTTGCTGCTCTGGAAAATTCACTCAAGGTAGTAAAAAAGAGGTTTGACAATATAAAGGTCGTACTTTCCGGTGCAGGTGCTGCGGGTATGTCTATCGCAAAGCTTCTCATCCGTAAAAAGGTGAAGGAACTTATCGTGAATGATAAGGCCGGATTGATTTACAGGGGCAGAGAGAAAGGTATGAACCGGTACATTCGATGGCTTGCGGATCGTTCCAACAAACAGAATCTGAAAGGCAGGCTTTCGGATGCTTTTAAAGGTGCGGATGTATTTATAGGGGTTTCGGCTCCGGATATAGTGAAAGCTTCCGATCTAAAAAAGATGGCACGATCCTCGATAGTATTTGCAATGGCAAACCCGGACCCCGAGGTTGCACCGGAGATTGCAAGAAAATATGCAAAAGTCGTTGCAACAGGCAGGTCGGATTATCCGAACCAGATAAATAATGTTCTTTGTTTCCCGGGCATGTTCAGGGGGGTACTGGATGTCCGGGCAAGCCAGATAAACGATGAGATGATGCTTGCTGCCTCCGATGCCATAGCTTCCCTGATAAAGCCGTCCGATCTGAGCGAGGATTATATTATACCGAGCGTGTTCGATAAAAATGTCGTGAAGGCCGTTGCTCAGGCTGTAAGCGATGCTGCTTACAGGACAGGGGTGGCAAGGAAGAAACTGAAGGTATACTGAGAAGAAGATACTGAATTCTAAAATCTAAATCCTAAACCAAAATATCCTCCGTAATTCAGAATTCTGGTCATTTGATATTGTTTAGGAATTATGATTTTGAATTCGGGGTTTACTTCAGCAGTGTCCAGATGAGGGGAAGGCTGAAGAAACTTATACAGGTAGAGCCAAAGACAATCTGTGCTGCAAGTGATTCATCAAGGTCGTAGATCTGGGCGAATATAACGCTGGTCATCATTGCCGGCATGGCTGATTGCACGACGGCTATCTTCATGGGGAATGCCGGGATATGTAGAGCGAGGGTAAGCAGGTACATCGCAGCAGGCAGGAGTGCAAGTTTTATGACGGATGTCATGCCGAGGAGCGGCAATGAAGAAATCTTTACGGGACTTGCGAGGCTCATTCCGACTACAATCATCATCATCGGTGTGGTTGCTCCTCCTAAAAGGCTGAATGCTTTGATCGCATATTCGGGCAGGTGTATGGATGCAGGGAATAAGAGTCCTGCGAGTAATGCGATAAAAGGGGGCGTAAGTACGCCCGACAGGAGTCCCTTGAAACCGATACTTTTGTTCGCAAGGTAAGCTATAAGGACTAACAGTACGGTATAGATAAACAGCCCGTTACCGAACTGGTCGTAAACAACAGCAACAGGCATGCCCTTGTTCCCTGTCAGGCTCTGTATCACGGCATATCCGAGGAATGCCGTGTTTCCTCCAACACTTGTGAGAATAAAAACACCAAGTTTTTTCGGATCCTTTATAAAGCGTTTCGACAAGTAGTAAGTTGCTGCAGTAAATACACCGAGCAATACCCATGTCACCATTGTGATCTTTACATAGACATAAGACGGCTGTTGATCGAACATTGCGAGAAAAACGAGAAACGGGAGGGTAACATTAAAGACCAGCCTCGAGATGATGCGGTTATCCTTCTCCTCAACAAGGCCGAACAAACGGGCAACAAATCCTATCCCGATTAATAAAAATGCCTCAAATAAAGTTCCCGTCATATTATAACAATTCTCTCTGGTGAAACAGTTTTATTGAAGCACTCTAACGGGATCTGCTCTTTTTATGCCTTATTACATGTTTTTTAAACTTTAATTTCTCAAACACAACGACCTGATTTTTTTCACTTATGACGGTGGTATTGAAAAAATCCTTTATGAAAGAATAATCCGGCGGATCGATTGAATATGCACGGGAAACGAGCTTGCCGGTATAGCCAAGGTGTCTTTCGAGCCGCTTATAATTGACGGAAAACTCGCCGAATTTATTTTTATAAGTTGTGCTGGCAGGCATGTATCGTATACTATAACCATCGGGGATATTGAATGTGACCGCATTTTTCTTCTCAAAATTATAACCTATAACAAGCGGATATGTCCTTTTATCCCTGGCAACAATCTGAGTAAGGTTCTGCATGGACATTGTAGGTACTTTTACAATCAGCAGGTCTCCGGCTTTGATAACATAGTCCTGGCAGGTGAAGTTAAGGCTTATCGTTACCGGAATATTAAGATCATAAATATCGGAAATAGTGTACTTGTTAACTACAGCTCCCGGGCAAACCTCATTTGCAGTGCTTTCAATGAAGGTCTTCCTCTGGACGGGCTTCATGCCCCTGAGCATTGCCTTATTGTACATTCCATAAACACCGGTGTAGGTAAGTTTCACTGAAATATTCAGAGAGTTGTCGCTGTTGATATTTACAGTCCGGATATCGTCTACAGTGTTCTTTGCCGGCTGAAAAACTGGTATCTTGACTACCTGCGCCTTATCCGGTTGTATTACCACAACCTGCCTTCCCTGATCCATGGGCGGAAGGTCATGATAGTTTGTCACATCAGAAGTTGAGTCTAAAAACCAGAAACCATCCTGCTGCGGGACAGCGACGATCTCATGATCGAATTGACCCGGGGACGGCAGAGCTTGATCCATCTTTGCAATACCTGCCGTATCGACAAGCACAGGATAAGCGGTTACCCCTATATGTTTCAGCATTGCGATGAGGAGTGTTGCATGGTCTTTGCAGTCACCATACTTATTTTTGAACACATCTGCAGCTTTATGGGGTTTATACCCTTCTATGCCGAATTCTATGCCGACATAGCGTATGTTCATCGATATATAATCATAGATTGCACGGATCTTTTCATCGGTTGTTGTCAAGCCTGTTGTCAGCTCCTCGATCTTCGTATCCATTGCTTTATCCGTATCGTACTGCTTGCCTGCAAGTCCCCAATACCATTTTGCAAGTCCATCCCATGAACCTACCGTGCTTATCGCAACACGGTTTGATAAGTCGGACATTGGCGGCATGTTCTGTTCAGGAATGATCTGAGTTATATTTTTAAGCTCCCACGTATATACAACACTGTCTCCCTTCTCTACAATTGAGGGCGGGGTATTAAAATTGTACTGCCTGTAGGTAAACTTCATGTCCTTCGGCAGGCTTACCTCATACGTTGAGAGTTCTATGGGGTCGCTTGTCTGAAGGTGATCATCATCAAAGAAATTATCGTCCATGTAAGGTTTGATGGTTGTTATTCTTACGGTGTAATCTATTGTTGCGTCCGGGGTACAGCCGGGCATGGTTATTGTCCTGTATTTGACATCAGAGTATATGGGCGCACTGAAAATAAAAGGAGGAGTGACGTCATTTATGCCCTTTTTGCCCGGAGTTAATGTCTTGCCGTCAGGCGTAATCGTCTTTGCATCGAGTATTTCTATCTTCTGGTACTCTGTTGAATAGGGTATTACAACCTCACAATAATTATTCACACCGCGCTTGTTCAATATCTTTATTCGTTCGTGCTCCACTGTTGTATAGGTAAAGCTGCCGAACACGGTAGTTTTATTTATATCCTTTAAAATGATCGCGCCCGCTTCGTGCTGTGGATCGTCCGCACGAACGTACCGCGGCGTCATAACCGCAGACGAAAATGCGGATAGAGCTGCAAGCAGTGCTATAAACAGGAATCTCTTCATCATGTCTCCTTTGTGTAGATATTAGTAAGCTTCATTGAAATATCAATAGCCTTTGCAGAATGCGTAAGAGCACCTGTCGATATAAAGTCAGGCTTCAACTGTGCTATTGCCCTTATATTTTCAAGCGTGATATTTCCCGAAACCTCTATCAAAACTTTCCCTTTTGCAATGCCGATTGCCTGTGCCATCGTTTTTGTGTCCATGTTGTCAAGCATGGCTATGTCGGCACCCGCATGCATTGCCTGGGTCAATTCTTCAATGGTCTGAACTTCAATCTCTATCTTATGATAGGGCGTTGAGTTCTTCAGTTTCTTTATCACATCGACGATGTTGCCCGAAGCCTTGATATGGTTGTCCTTTATAAGAATGCCGTCAAATAACCCGAACCTGTGGTTTGTTGCACCGCCGGTTTTTACTGCATATTTCTCCATTACACGCAGACCGGGAGTTGTCTTGCGGGTGTCAAGCAGGATAACACCTGTCCCTTCAAGGACAGTGACATAGGTGTGCGTGAGTGTAGCAATTCCCGACAACCTCATCAAAAAATTCAGTGCAGTCCGTTCCGCCTTCAGCAGGGAAGATACCCTGCCCGTTACATTTGCAATAACGGTGTCCTTTTTTACCGGGTCGCCGTCTATTGCGAGCGGTATGAAGTTTACCGCAGGGTCTATAGCTTTAAAAACCATTTCTGCAATTCTCATACCTGCTATGACTGCATTTTCTTTTACCCTGATTGCACCGGATGCAAGCACCCTGCCGTCAATACTGTTATCAGTTGTTATATCTCCGCTGCCTATGTCTTCATCGAGGGCTTGTTTTATAATCTGCTCTATGTCGTTCATTTCAGGAGTTCTTCTATCCTTTTTCTCGAGACATTAAACTGCTCGTATCGTTCTCTTAACTCTGCGTTTATCTGTTTTGTCTCTTCAATTACTTCCTGGGGAGCTTTCTTTATAAATTCTTCATTGTTCAGTTTATACTTGTATTTTTCCAGTTCAGGCTGCAGCTTGCCGATTTCCTTGTCCAGCCTCTGTATTTCTACGGAAGGTTCTATGACACCCGAAAGATGAATATAAATATTTAAACCTTCTATGTGTTCGACGGCTGTGCCCTTTATGGTAAGAGGTTCCCGATGTAATTTTATGTTTTTGCCGTGGGTCATTTTTGTTATGTAGGTTGAGTATTTTTCGATCAGACTGAGCTTTTCATCAGCACCTGCAAAGCTCATGTCTACATCGGATGCTGCAGGCACGTTGCATTCAGCCCTTATATTTCGTATGCGCTTTACAACTTCTATTACGGTGTCGATATCATGGACATACGTTTCCGATACACGGTCAGACTTTACCGGTTGCTTTAAATCAGGATAGGATGCCTTCATGATGGAATCGCTGTTCCCGAGAATGTGATAGATCTCTTCTGTAACAAAGGGAATAAAAGGATGGAGAAGCTTTGTTAAGGCTTCATGTACAAACAGCATGTTCTCGAGTGTGGCTTTATCGGAGGATTCCGAGTAATGTATCTTGACCATTTCTAGATACCAGTCACAGTACTCATGCCATACAAACTGGTATAAAACTGCTGCCGCGTCATTAAACCTGTAGTTCTCAAGGGCGTCTAAAACACCGGACAGGGTATCCGATAATTTTTTATTTATCCATGCATCTATGGGATTTTCCGAAGAATTATTAAGATGTATCTCACCGCTCTGCCTGAAGGGAGGATTCAGCCCGGCCTCCAGCCTTTTTATATTTACAAAGCGTGTGCTGTTCCAGAGCTTATTAATGAAATTCTTATAGCCGAGTATTCTCTGTTCGGATAATTTTATGTCCCTGCCCTGGGCTGCCATAGATGCAAGCGTAAACCTGAATGCATCGGTGCCGTACTTCTCGATGATTAAGAGCGGGTCAATGACATTCCCCTTTGTTTTGCTCATCTTTTTGCCGAATTCGTCCCTGACGATTGCATGGATATACACATGCCTGAAGGGGACATCGTTCATAAGTTTCAATCCCATCATCATCATACGGGCGACCCAGAAAAAGAGGATGTCGAATGCGGTTACCAATACGCCGGTCGGGTAGTAATATTTCAGATCGGCAGTTTCCTCAGGCCAGCCGAGCGTAGAGAATGGCCATAGTGCCGAGGAAAACCATGTGTCAAGTACGTCCTCATCCTGATGGATATTCGGGCTGTTGCATTTTGAGCACGCCTTCGGTGTTTCTGTAGAGACTGTAATACCTTTGCAATCGTCACAGTACCATGCGGGTATTCTGTGTCCCCACCAGATCTGCCTCGAGATGCACCAGTCTTTTATATTTTCCATCCATTCGAAGTATGATTTTTCCCACTGGATCGGAATGATTCTTGTCCTGTGTTCTTTAACAGCATCAACGGCATGTTGGGCGAGCGTCCCCGTTTTGACAAACCACTGGGTTGAAACCATGGGCTCCGTTATGGTGCTGCACCGGTAACATCTGCCTGCCGATAGTTTGTAGTCTTCGACCTTGACAAGGAGTCCGAGTTTCTGTAATTTTTCAACGATAGCGGTTCTTGCCTTGTACCTGTCCATATTCTGATACTTGCCTGCATTCGCAGTCATCTTACCGTTGCGATCTATGACTTGAATCAAGGGCAAAGAGTGGCGTTTAGAAACTTCAAAGTCGTCAAAATCATGTGAGGGCGTTATTTTTACGGCACCTGTCCCAAAATCACTGTGAACAGATGAATCAGGTATGACCGGTATTTCCCTGTCTGCTATCGGGAGGATAACGTTTTTTCCGATTATGCCTTTGTATCTCGGGTCATCCGGATGAACAGCTACTGCAGTGTCTCCGAGCATTGTCTCAGGCCTGGTTGTTGCAACTGTTATACCCTCTTTCAGATCGGAAAAAGGATAAAATAGGTAGTATAATTTGCCGTCTTCATCTTTATGTTCAACCTCGAGATCAGAAAGTGCCGTGAGACATCTCGGACACCAGTTGATGATGTATTCCCCTCTGTAAATAAGTCCTTCGGTGTAAAGTCTGACAAACACCTCTTTGACAGCTATGGATAATCCTTCGTCCATGGTGAATCTTTGCCTGCTCCAATCACATGCAACGCCAAGCTTCATGAGCTGATGGACAATAACATCGCCGGATTTCTTTTTCCATTCCCAGACCCGCTCTATGAATTTTTCCCTCCCAAGCTTGAACCGGTCGAGCCCTTCCTGTGCAAGCTGTCTTTCAACGACATTTTGAGTTGCAATGCCGGCATGATCAGTCCCGGGTATCCACACCACATTAAAGCCCCGCATCTTCTTATAGCGGACGAGTATATCCTGCAGAGTATTGTTCAGTGCGTGTCCCATGTGCAGGAAACCCGTAATATTCGGCGGAGGTATGACTATTGAATAGGACGCCCTTTGGTCTGGCTCTGAATGGAAAAAACCGTTTTCTTTCCAGAAGCTATACCATTTTTCCTCAACATCCTTATAGGAGTAAGCCTTGTTTATTATATTGCCTGTTGTATCCATAATAACCAATATGTATATCACATTGAAATGAAACTTAAAACATTTATGCAGGTGGAGGATAGTATAATTTGCAGGGGCGTTCCGTATGTCGCGGAACGCCCCTGTCTGCATGAGGCATTGTTGTGATTACAGGGTCAAGGTTTTTTCTTTACCGTTTTCATCCTCTGTATCTCTTCTTTGATCAATGTTTCTGTTAAGGCAGGGACTACTTCCCATATGACCTTCTCTGCAACCTCTCTTATTATAGCTTCAATTTTGCTCTCGACGGCATTCTTAATTTCGGCATCAAGTTTATCAGGCAGAATATTCTTAAGCATGTCTTCTATCTTTACGGATGCCTGTGCTAACAGTTCTTCTTTGTTCAATCCGATAACCGGCGCGACCTCATTGTGAGTTATAAGCTCTTCTTCGGCAGGGTTAGTCATTTCCTTTAAATCATAAGTTTTCTCATAAGATCCAGAGGCAGACTCTCCTTGCTTCGGTTCCTCTTCATCCATAGCTTCTTCAAGATCTCCGAAGCCCACTGACAATTCCTCCTCTGCCGATCCTTTATCCAAAACCGGTTCTTCGAACTGTTCCGAGGAAAGCTTCTCTATAGGAAAGTCTTCTTCTATCAATTCTTCTACTTTTTCTTCAACAGGCGCAGGTGTTTCCTTGTTATCGCCGAGCGGTACGGTTTCCCAGCCAGACTCATCGCCAATCGTATCGTCTGTTATCCCAAAAGTCTCTGCTTCCGATAATTCTTTTATTTCTTCAATATGTTCTCTGGGTATCTGCGGTGCCGGCCTCTGAGGCGGCAGGGGCGGCGGCGGTGCACTTATTGTGGCCGGTCTTCTTGGCGGCGGCGGCGGCGGTGTGCCAGGTTTAGATGGCGATGGCGGCGGTGCTGTTGCAGCCCTGGCAACTGTCGGCCTCGAATCTGCCGGTTTTTTTACCGCAGGTTTCGATATCAATGTATGGACTTTGTCTATCAGCGCCTGTGTTTCGAAGGGTTTCGACAGCCATGCATCAGCGCCTGCCTGTTTTGCTTTTTGCTCATCAAAAGCCTCAAAAGCCCCAGTGAGCAGGAGGACGGGAATATTTTGCAGTGCATGGTTGCTTTTTATGGCGTCGCAAACTTCGTATCCGTTTTTACCAGGCATTACTATATCAGTGAGAACGATATCCGGCTTTACATCCGCGGCTTTTTTTATTGCATCATTGCCATTGTCAACAATGGTAATTTCGTAATCAGGGGATGAAAACGTTATTGAAATAACCTTCTGAATAGTTATTGAATCATCCGCGAGTAAAATCTTTTTGCCCATAAGACCTCCTTCATTATCATTTTACTTTCAGTAGCACACACATCGGAACAGTGTCAAGATTGTTACTCGTCAGTCGAAAGACTTCTCCCCTTTTGCCGGACGGTGATTGCAAAAGGACCTCGATTTGTGCTTATAATGGACTTCATGAGTGAGAATATTATTGAAAACTGGGTACATATCCCCGGCAGACATTGTGCTTCGACAGCGTGTGCAGACCTTATGCACTTTTACGGCTATGAGTTGTCGGAGCCGGAGTGTTTCGTCATAGGTCAGGGCGTCGGATTCTGGTACATTGAGGGTTTGAATCCATCGCGAATGATGCATTTCAGATCAAAGGATATCGAAGAGATTTTTTTCAGGAATATCGGGTTTGATTTTATGTGGTCTGAAGCGGATTCAAAAGAAGAAATAAAGGCCGCATTATTGGCAAGCATAGAAAAAAAAGTGCCGGTCCTGCTGAGGACCGATATATTTTATCTCGATTATTACAAGAGTAAAACTCACTTTCCCGGGCATGTTATCGTTTTATGGGGGTATGACGTTGAAAACAATACCGCATATATTTCCGATACCGAGCGAAAGGGACTTACGCAATGTTCTTTGGATTCATTGATAGACAGTATTCTTCACGGTAATTTTCCTGAGGGCACCCATGCGCATTTTGCTCCCATTTCAAAGCCGGTTTTCGCTCTTCAGAAGAAGAAATTATTGATGAAGGCAGCACAGGGAAATGCCCGGGACATGCTTAACCCGGATGATTTTGAAGGATATGGAATCAAGGGCATACAGCTTGCGTCGAAAAAGATAGTCGAATGGAAGACGCAGGATGACTGGAAATGGCTTGCGCGGTTCGCATATCAGGTAATAGAAAAAAGGGGTACCGGAGGTGGAGGTTTCAGAAAGATGTACGGAGAAGCGCTCGAGTCATTTGCGGGCAAAAGGACTATTTCTATGATGAAACAGATTGCTTCACGGTGGACAGATATTTCTGCCGTTTTGAAGGAAATAAGCGAGTCACCTCTTCCTGACTTCAGTATCGCTGCGGACATGCTCTTTATCCAGGCCATAAAGGAAGAGGAGTTTTATAAAGCTATACTGGATTCCCGTTAAGCCGTAGAATACGGTGAGGAAGTTTAAATAACGAATATATCGTCATTTATTCTGAGATCGTATGCCTTGGTATAGCTGTCCTTTGCAAGGTGTAGTAGTCCTCTCATCCTATCATCATCACTGAGATCGCTCTTTTTATAAACAATGTCTTTTAAAGGCAGGGAGTACGTGCGTGCCGACAAAGTCGATTGCACGGCAGGAAGAAAAAATTTCAATGCCTTGCTTACTTCACCTGAAAATATAACGGCATCAGGGCTTATCAGATTGATAATTGTGGTCATTGCAATCCCGAGATAATTGCCCATTCTATAGAAGGCATCGAGTGCTGCACTGTCGGATTTCTGGGCAAGTTTATAAACATCGTCAAAGGTAATTTTCTTATTCGGAGCTCCTCTTTTATATTTAAGGTAATATCTGACTATTGCGTCTGATGATGCGTATGCCTCCAGACAGCCTCTATTAGAGCACTTACATCTCCTTCCATGCGGCTCGATTATGATGTGCCCAAGCTCAGAGGTAGATCCGCTTTTATTCCTTATAAGCCAGCCGTTTACATATACACCAGCGCTTATTTTTTTCTCTAAAAGGATAAGGATAAAGTTTTTATATCCTTTTGTATGACCCAATTTGTACTCTGAATATGCCCGTACATTTGCTTCTGTTTCCACGACAACGAATTTTTTTAAAGATGTAGTAATTTTTTCTTTGATATTGATACCATTTAAGAGCGGTATTGTAGAAGAACATTCTATGCCGCCTTTTTTATAATCTACCGTAGCAGGTACACTCACCGCAATACCATTAACGCTTTCTGTTTGGATATGTTTCTTTTTTAACAAGGAAAAAACACCTTGCTCCAGGGTAGCAAGGAAGTTGTCAGGAGATACATTGGCCAGCAGAGGGATTTTATGACTTCCTTGTATGGTTACCGATTCATCAGCAACGCATATCTTTGCATGTTTATCCGCCAAACTTATCGCCGTAAAATAATTTTTCATGTATACAATATATTATATAAATTTTATATTTTCAACAAAAAAAGTGACCGCAACTTCAAAGAAGTCAATAAAAACAACTGATTATAAATCTGGGGAAAAGGGTATAATGAGAATGTTTTTTTTGTAAAAAAAAGTAAATTTTACTTGACACGATATTAAATATTCTGTATATTGTATACAGAATAAAGTAAAAGGTAACATAATTAAAACAAAGAGAAAGGAGGAATAATGGCAAACGAAACTAAGAAGATTAATACACCTTTGCTGGATGATCTTGAGAAGGGTAAGTGGCCGAGTTTTGTAAAAGAAATCAAGAAGATGGCTGAGAAAAACCCGCGGGCGAAAGACCTGCTTGGCCAGCTCGAGCTATCTTATAAAGATAAGGTTACCCACTGGAAACATGGTGGACTCGTAGGGGTAAGAGGATATGGCGGCGGAGTAATAGGGCGCTATTCCGATTCACCGGATAAATTTCCTGATGTCGCACATTTCCACACTATTCGTGTGAACCAGCCATCAGGATGGTTCTACACAAGTAAGGCATTAAGAGAGATATGTGATATCTGGGAACAGCACGGTTCCGGCTTGACTAATATGCATGGTTCTACGGGTGATATGGTACTGCTTGGAACATCGACCGATAACCTTGAACCGATATTCAGCAAATTAACCAGCAAAGGCTGGGATCTTGGAGGTTCAGGTTCTGTTCTAAGGACACCGAGCTGTTGTGTAGGACCTGCAAGATGCGAATTCGCATGTTATGATACCCTTGGCCTAACCTATGATCTTACCCAGGGATATCAGGATGTACTTCACAGACCTCAGTTCCCCTACAAGTGGAAGTTTAAGATGTCCGGATGTCCCAATGATTGCGTGGCAAGTGTGGCACGATCAGATATGTCGATAATCGGTATATGGAAGGACGATATACAGGTAGATCAGTCAGCAGTACGCGATTATGCCAAAGCCGGCGTCAATATCCAGTCGGAAATATGCGATCTGTGTCCTACAAAATGCATGTCATGGGATGGTAAGGACCTCAAGATTGTCAATAAATGGTGCAACAAGTGTATGCATTGTATCAACGCAATGCCAAAGGCATTAAGACCGGGCAAAGAAAAGGGTGCAGCAATCCTCATCGGCGCAAAGGCGCCAATCCTTCAGGGTGCACAGCTTGCATCGGTACTGGTGCCGTTTATGAAGATGGAGCCGCCCTATAAAGAACTCAAAGACCTCGTGGATAAAATATGGGATTTCTGGGGAGAGTATGGGAAGAACAGGGAGCGAATCGGTGAATTGATACAAAGAGTAGGTATGGGACAATTCCTTGAGGCATTAGAGCTTACACCGGTACCACAGATGGTTAAGAATCCAAGAGAAAATCCATTCATCTTCTACGAAGAATACTTCGAAGAAGAGGGTGAAGAAAAATAATATAAGGAGGAAAATAGTATGGAATCAGTACAGGCAGAACAAAGAAGAACGGATATTGGTCCGCCGAAGTATGATAAGTTTTTAAATCCGGTTATAAAGAATAACTACGGTAAATGGAAATACCATGAGATAATGAAACCAGGTGTGCTTGTTCATGTATCCGAAACAGGCGACAAGATTTACACTGTCAGGATGGGATCTCCAAGACTGATCAATGTAGATACTATAAGAATGATATGTGATCTTGCTGATAAATATTGCGAAGGTTATTTAAGGTTTACGAGCAGGCATAATGTCGAATTCCTTTTAACCGATCAGAGTAAGATAGATCCGCTTATCAATGAGATTGAATCAAAAGGTTATCCCGTTGGCGGCACAGGCAAGAGCATAACAAACATAGTGCATACACAGGGATGGGTACATTGTCATACACCGGCTACCGATGCATCGGGTATTGTCAAGGCAGTGATGGATGAGCTTTATGGTTATTTCAATACAATGAAACTGCCGGCTAAGTTAAGAATTGCTCTCGCATGCTGTCTTAATATGTGCGGAGCCGTCCACTGCTCAGACATAGCCATATTAGGTGTTCACAGAAGGCCTCCCAAAATATTGCCGAATCTGAACAAGCTCTGTGAAGTTCCTACGACAGTTGCAGCGTGCCCGACAGGAGCTATTGCCCCTGTAGTTGTGAATGGCGTTCAGACGGTTGAAGTAAATGAAGAAAAGTGTATGTTCTGCGGCAATTGCTACACGATGTGTCCTGCAATGCCGCTTGCAAATTCATTGAATGACGGTATTTCCATCTGGGTTGGAGGTAAGGTTTCCAATGCACGGCATGCGCCGATGTTTTCAAAGCTTGCTATTCCCTATATTCCGAACAATCCGCCCCGGTGGCCTGAGGTAGTCAATGCAGTTAAAAATATCGTTGAAGTATATGCCAAGGACGCTAAGAAATATGAAAGAGTAGGCGAATGGATTGAGAGAATCGGATGGCCAAGGTTCTTTGAAAAGACGGGTATAGAATTTACCAAGTATCATATTGATGACTATAGATTTGCAGCTACAACCTATAATACTTCAATCCACTATACACTTTAAGGAGGTAATTATATGGCAGAATTAAATGCGGTACCTATGGATGAGCTTCAAAACGAGATCTTCAAGCTGGTTCAGGAAGACATGGGTAAAAAACAGCTTAAAGCAAAAGATATAACGATTGTTATGATCCAGAAATACGGTGAAGATCGATGTTCAAAAGAAGCATGTAAAGAAGCCATCAGGACACTCATAGATTCAGGTAAACTTGTTTATGGATATTTCGGCGGAAGTAGTTCTATCCAGGTTCCCCATAAGGAGGGATCAGAGCCTGATAAATAAACCCCGTTAAAAAGGACATAGCTTCAGACTATGCCCTTTTTACAGAGAATGAAAGTTTATAAGAGCATTCAGCTATAAAGGCAGGGCTTTTAACGGGGTAAAAAGTATTGACAGTAATGCTGTAGAAAAGAGGATAACATTATGGCAGAACTCAAGGTTGTTAAAAAGAAAAAAGGTTTGAGACTCGGAGGAGGAGATACATCCGAAGCAATCGGCGGATCTTCACTGCGGCCAAGATATACACCAAAAGATCCCCCGTGTACGATTTCATGCCCGATCGGGACACACATAAGAGAATACATGACCATGATAAAAGACGGTGAGAGTTTTGAGCGGATATGGGAGCACGTTACTGATTATAACCCCTTACCCGCGGTAACAGGAAGAGTGTGTCCCCACCCGTGCGAAGAGGGATGTAACAGGGAAACGCACGATGGCTCTGTGGGGGTAAATGATATCGAGCGCTTTATAGGGACTTATGGTATAGAGCACAAACTACAGCATAAAAAAATTACAGAGCAAATTTTGCCGGAAAAAATTGCCGTTATCGGTGCCGGTCCTGCAGGTATATCCTGTGCTTATCACCTTGCACGAAGAGGGTATTCAGTGACTGTTTTTGAATCAAAAGAGAAAACCGGAGGTATGTTACGGTATGGGATTCCAAGATACAGATTGCCGGATCAGATTATAGATGCCGAATACAATGCAATACTCGGTCTTGGGGTGACACTTAAATGCGGAGTAAAGATCGGTAAAGATATTTCCTACGAGGACCTTAAAAAAGAATTTCAGATTATATACATTGCAGTAGGTGCTCAAAAGGGCAGTAAGCTTAACGTTTCAGGCGAGGATGCCGTCAATGTGCTCACGGGTGTGGATTTTCTTGAACAGATAAGCTCCGGGAAAAAAGTGGATATCGGTAACAAGGTGAGCGTTATCGGCGGCGGCGATACTGCCATAGATGCTGCAAGGGTGGCAAAACGGCTTGGAGCCGATGTGACTATCCTTTACAGGAGAACGATCAATGAAATGCCTGCCATAAAAACCGAGATCCAGGAAGCAGAAGAAGAAGGTATACATTTTGAATTCCTCACTGCACCGGTAGAAGTTGTTAAAAACAGCGATAGAGCCACGGGCATTAAATGTATAAGAATGGAACTCGGCGCACCGGATGCAAGCGGAAGACCGAGGCCGGTAGCTATAAAAGGTTCTGAGTTTGTCGTGGAATCGACAGCAATAATTACGGCTATAAGCCAGATAGTGGACTTTACGGGTCTCGAAAGGTTCAAGAATGAAAGAGGATGGATAAATATAAATGATCACTATGAAACCTCGGAAAAAAGCGTCTACGCAGGTGGAGATGTAACAGAAGAGCTCGACATTGCGGCAACGGCGATAGGATTAGGCAGAAAGGCAGCCCTTGCCATTGATAACCATCTGAGAGGCAAGGAAGAACCGAAAGAAATTCCGCTTCCGGTAATCTCACACAAACAGATGAACTTGAGTTATTACGAAAAGCTTCCCAAGGTTCAAAAACAGATTCTACCCGTTGCTGAAAGGATAAACAATTTCGAAGAGATAAGCTCTACAATTACGGAAGAACAACTGCGGGCAGAAGCAAAGAGGTGTATGAGCTGCGGACAGTGTTTTTCATGTGAGAGATGCTGGATGTTCTGTCAATATAGCGCTGTCGTCAAACCTGCTGTCAAAAGCGATCCCTATAAGTTCAAATTAGAATTCTGCATAGGATGCAAGAAATGTGCAGAGCAATGTCCCTGCGGATACATTGATATGGTTTAATGCCATGCTGTGGAATATACCGAGGATCATTATATCTGGACTGGCTGGAGGCTGCGGCAAGACATTTGTAACCGTTGGCATTGCTTCAGCATTGCAAAAACGGGGTATGGATATTTTCCCGTTTAAAAAAGGCCCGGATTATATAGACTCGGCGTGGCTTTCATCTGCAGTCAAAAAACAATGTTACAATCTCGATACATTCCTTATGGGCGAAGAGGGCGTGATACAGTCCTTTGAACAGCACACGGGTATTCATGAGGTGTGCAGGTTCTGCGATGATCCTTCCTGTGCAAAGTGTAACCGGTTGAAAGAGTTTCTCAGCGGTAAGACGGCGATAATCGAAGGTAACAGGGGCATTTTTGACGGTATGGATGACCGTGGAACGTATAGTACCGCAGAACTTGCGAAGATCTTAAAATCACCGGTCATTCTTGTTCTGGATAGTACAAAATCGACGCGTACACTTGCCGCAGAAGTTCTCGGTTGTCAAAAGATGGATCCGGACATTCAAATAGCGGGTGTAATATTGAATAGGGTTGCAGGGAAAAGACACGAGGATATAGCCCGTGCTTCCATTGAAAATATATGCGGTATACCTGTTATAGGTGCTCTTCCAAAACTGGACCCCGGCAAATTCCCTGAAAGACACCTTGGATTGATTACCCCGGAAGAATATCCTGAGATTACAAATGCAATAGCATATGCGACGGACGCAGTAGAAAAATACGTTACTATCGACAAGCTTATTGCACTTACCAATACGGGCAAGCCCTTGCTTATGAAGAAATACAAGAAACATGCATCCGAAAAGCAAACAAATCAAAGGATGCGGATAGGCATTGTGAAGGATACAGCGTTCTCATTTTATTATCCGGACAATATAGAAGCATTGAAGGCATATGGTGCAGAAATAATAGAGATAAATGCACTCAAGGACCATGCACTACCGGACATCGATGCCCTCTATATAGGGGGTGGTTTCCCTGAAACGAATGCCGCTCAGCTTGCTGCGAATAAAAGTTTCCGCTTATCCGTCAAAGATGCCGTTGAATCCGGTCTGCCGGTGTATGCCGAGTGTGGTGGAGCACTCTATATGGGAAAGTCGATCACATATAAAGATAAAACATATTCAATGACAGGTGTTCTGCCGGTCGAGTTTGATTTTGATAAAAAACCACAGGGACACGGCTATACAATACTGGAGGTTAAGGAAACCAATCCATATTTTGAAATATCAAGCATTATACACGGGCACGAGTTTCATTATTCTAAAGGCAAGACATTAGCATCAGATAAAATAAGGTTTATTTTTAAGGTTCATAAAGGTTACGGGTTCAATAAGCTCGAAGACGGAATCTGCTATAAGAATTTACTGGCTGTTTACTCTCACCTGCATGCGGCAGGAACGGCCCAATGGGCAAAAAATGTTGTCCGTGCGGCTGAAAAATACTTAAGAAAAAAAACAGACAGCAGCTATTTAAAATTCTATAGAGAAGACACTTATACATGTCAGCACTACGGTATCGATCAGTAATATAAAAGACGAAAAAAAATAAAAACAGGAGGTTAACATGGCAAAGGTAAATTTAGGCGGTGTAGAAGTAGATATCGATGAAGACGGGTTTATAGAAGATCCAAATGTATGGAGTGAAAAGCTGGCAGAAGCACTTGCATCTACAGAAAGCGTACCGAACATGACAGAAGAACACTGGAAGGTCGTTAAATATCTGCGAGAATACTATTCGAAATACAACATTGCACCTATGATTAGAAAGATGTGTAAAGACACCCAGGTAGATCTGAAGCACATGTATGAATTATTCCCAACCGGACCAGCCAAAGGTGCATGTAAGATTGCAGGACTGCCAAAACCAACAGGTTGCGTATAATACCCTAAGTTACTACAGGCTAAAAGGAATTTGCCTGAGGTAACGGGATACAGACCGGTATAGCTTTAAATTGCATGTGAGAGGTGTGGTGTGAAGATAGAAAGTATCCTATCGGAGAAGCAAGCGGTTATTTTGAACAAATGGCGGGAAAGTATCATGGCAACTTATGGTGAAGCATATGCAACAGATACTTCATCTTTCCTAAAGAAACAAAAGAATCAGTTTGCCAACCCGGTAGGATATACCATATCCGAAGGAACAGAAGCCATACTCGATACGATTATTAAGGGAAGCAGAAGTGATAAAGCATCAACTTTTCTTGATAGCATTTTAAAGATAAGGGCTGTGCAGGATTTTTCTCCCTCACATGCACTTGGATTCATTTTTACTTTAAAAAAGCTGATAAGAGAAGCGCTTAAAGACGAACTCCGGGAAAACAGCGTTTATAATGAACTGTTTATTCTGGAGTCCAGGATAGATGATCTGGCACTCGATTCTTTTGAAAGCTATATGCAGCATAGAGAAAAAATTTACGAGTTAAAGGTCAAGGAATTCAAAAGTATGGCTTTTAGACTTCTGGAAAGGGCAAATCTCGTCACCGATATTGACGACAGTGATGCTGTCATGAAAAACAGTAATACAAATTTTGATACTATGAAGTGAGGTAAAGATAAATGAAACTTTTGTTTTCTTTCATCGCGGTGCTGTGCCTTGTGATAATTGCCTACATAGGCGTGAAATATGCCGGCATGTCCTACGTATTTGGCATTATCGTGCCCTATGTTGCAGTGGTTACATTTATTGCAGGTTTTGTTTATCGTATAATGAAGTGGGCACGTTCACCTGTTCCTTTTCGCATACCGACAACGTGCGGCCAGGAGAAGTCACTCCCCTGGATAAAACAGAATAAACTTGATAATCCATCGAGCACTATGGGCGTCATAGGAAGGATGCTGCTCGAGATACTTTTTTTCAGATCTTTATTCAGAAACACAAAAACAGAACTCAGAGATGGTCCAAAGCTTGCCTATGGCTCAAATAAATGGCTGTGGCTCGGCGGTATTGCATTCCACTGGTCATTTCTTATCATACTTATAAGACACTTAAGACTCTTTACGGAACCGGTGCCTTATTTGATAAAATTGCTGGATATTTTTGACGGATTTTTACAGATAGGTGTGCCAACAATCTATATAACCGATGTGCTTCTACTCAGTGCTTTGCTTTATTTATTCATTAGAAGGATTCTTGCACCACAGGTTCGTTACATTTCACTTATTTCCGACTATTTTCCTCTATTATTAATATTCAGTATAGGACTTACCGGTGTCCTTATGAGGTATTTTTATAGGATAGACCTCATCAGTGTTAAAGAACTTGCCATAAGTTTGATGAGTCTTAATCCGAAGCTTCCCGCAGATATCGGCAGCATGTTTTATATACACCTGTTTTTGATTTCCACGTTATTTGCATACTTTCCTTTCAGCAAGCTTATGCACATGGGCGGAGTTTTCCTCAGTCCCACAAGAAACCTTGCAAACAATAACAGAATGGTAAGGCATATTAATCCATGGAATTATCCAGTCCATGTCCACACTTATGACGAATATGAAAATGAATTCAGAGATAAAATGAAAGCTGCTGGAATACCGGTAGAGAAGGAGTAGATATGGCAGATGAACTGAAACAAGACGAGCTTGTTAAAATAAATTATAAACCGCCTAAAAAAGACTGGGTGGATACGCCAGTTAATTTCAAACACGGCACCTATATATATCCGGCAAAAGCAAAGAATCTAAAATACCTCGATATGCCGAATCCAAGGGAGTGGTCTCCGGCTGATCATGATTGGAAACTACCCGAGAACTGGAAAGAAATAGTTCTCGAAGGGATGAGAGAAAGGCTCGGCAAGTACCGATCTTTTCAAGTGTTTATGGATATCTGCGTCCGGTGCGGTGCATGTGCGGATAAATGCCATTTTTATATCGGCGGCGGTGATCCAAAGAATATGCCTGTACTCAGGGCAGAGCTCCTCAGGTCAATATATAAAGGGCATTTTACGAAATCAGGCAAGATATTCGGCAAGCTGAATGGGGCAAGAGAGCTTACAGAGGATGTTCTAAAAGAATGGTTCTACTATTTTTATCAGTGTACAGAATGCCGGAGATGTTCAGTGTTCTGTCCCTATGGCATTGACACTGCCGAAATTACGATGATGGGCAGGGAATTGCTTAATCTCCTCGGGGTTAACGTAAACTGGATTCTTGAACCTGTGGCAAACTGCTACAGAACAGGCAACCACCTCGGTATCCAGCCCCACACCCTTATGAATATGTTTGAAACGATGCTCGATGATATTGAAGACAGGACGGGAATAAAAATCGCACCATCGTTTAACAGAAAAGGGGCAGAGATCCTTTTTGTAACGCCTTCTGCAGACTATTTTGCGGACCCCGGTGTTTATACATGCATGGGTTATCTGATGCTTTTCCACGAACTGGGTCTCGATTATACGTGGAGTACTTATGCATCTGAAGGCGGGAACTTCGGTCTTTTTACCTCACATGAGATGATCAAAAGATTAAATGCCAAGATATATGCCGAGGCAAAAAGATTGGGGGTTAAGTGGATAATCGGCGGAGAATGCGGGCATATGTGGCGGGTCATGCACCAGTACATGGATACGATGAATGGCCCCGCGGATTTTCTTGAAGTGCCTGTTTCTCCAATTACCGGAACAAAATTTGAAAATGCCCGATCTACAAAGATGGTTCACATAACGGAATTTACGGCAGACCTTATCAAAAACAACAAATTAAAACTGGATCCATCGCGTAATGACGGACTTAAAGTAACATTCCATGATTCATGTAACCCTGCAAGGGCAATGGGCATTTTGGAAGAGCCACGGTACATAATAAAGCAAGTTTGCAACAATTTCTTCGAAATGCCGGAGAACACTACTCGTGAACAGACATTCTGCTGCGGAGGCGGCGCAGGATTGGGAACAGACGAAATGATGGAAATGAGAATGAGAGGGGGGCTGCCCCGTGCAAATGCAGTGAAATATGTACACGAAAAACACGGGGTAAACAGACTGACGTGTATCTGTGCAATAGACAGAGCGACACTGTCCACACTTATGGAATACTGGGTCCCCGAGGTAAAGGTTACCGGTGTTCATGAGTTGCTCGGAAATGCGCTTGTCATGAAGGGAGAAAAAGAAAGGGCCCTTACCTTGAGAGGCGATCCTGTAAAAGAAACGGAAGGTGATAAACATGTATGACAGCGGTAAAATTATCTCCGGACTGTTTATATTTGTCGGCATCGTTACGCTGCCATTCTGGTACAATGCCGGAAAGGCATTCGTTAAACCTGACCCAAGCCTCGATACGCCTGTAATCCGGCAAATGAAAGAAAAGCATTGCATAGAATCGAAACAGTACATGATTGATAAACACATGCAATTGCTCAATGATTGGCGGAACGAAGTTGTGCGTGAGAATAGAACCATATATGTCAACAGCAGCGGTCAATACTTCACCATGAGTTTGGAAGACACCTGTTTTCATTGCCATTCTAACGAGAAGCAGTTCTGTAATCAGTGTCACAGCTATGTAAACATAGAACCTTATTGCTGGGAGTGCCATGTTAAACCTAAGGAGGAGATAGCGAATGGACAACGATAAAAGACGATTCTTGAGGCTGATGGGCATATCCACAGGGTTGTTGGCTGGGAGCAGCTTATTCGGCGGCATGTCCTCAATTCTAAAACTCGGAACAAAATTCAATGGTGATGCCCTTGCAAGTCAGGGGATGGAATACGGCAAATTTGCATCAGATCCAAAAGCTTTAAAGGCAAACAGATGGGCAATTGCCATCGATCTGCGAAAATTTAAGACCCATGATGATTATAAGAGATGCATCGATGCGTGCGACAATATCCATAATATACCGGTTATCCCGAATAATCAGGAAATAAAATGGATATGGGAAGAGAATTATGAAAATGCATTCCCAGAACAGCAAAACAAATATCTGGAAGAGGAATTAAAAGATAAGCCGGTACTTCTGCTCTGCAATCAGTGTGAATATCCGCCGTGTGTGAGGGTCTGTCCTACAGGTGCAACATTCAAGAGACCCGACGGAATCGTAATGATGGATTATCACAGGTGTATCGGCTGCAGGTATTGCATGGCAGGCTGTCCCTACGGCTCGAGGAGCTTTAATTTCCAGGATCCAAGGCCTTTCATCAAGCATATTGATCCGGAATATCCGACACGGACAAAAGGTGTGGTAGAAAAATGTGATTTTTGTATAGAACGACTGGATAAAGGTCTGCCCCCGGCGTGTGTCGAAGCGTCCAAAGGTTCAATAATCTTCGGTGATTTAAGCGATACGAACTCTGATATCAGAAAGGTCCTGAGCAATAACTTTACTGTGAGGCGTAAGCCGGAGCTCGGGACTCAGCCTAATGTTTTCTATATAATATGAGGTGGCAGTTATGATTGAAAAGGTATTCTACGGAAGCAAAAAATACTGGGCATGGGTGATATTCCTGATTGTTCTACTGGGAACATGCTTCCATTTCTATCTTATGCAGTTCAACGAAGGATTGAAAATAACAGGTTTGAGTAGAAATGTTTCGTGGGGTCTTTACATTGCACAATTTACCTATCTTGTCGGTGTTGCAGCATCGGCAGTCATGCTCGTTATTCCTTATTACCTGCACCATTACAAGGCTTTTTCAAAAATGATTATCCTTGGGGAGTTCATGGCAATTGCGGCAGTTACGATGTGTATGCTCTTCATCTTTGTCGATTTAGGACAGCCGACAAGAGTTCTGAACGTATTGCTTTATCCCCAACCTCATTCTATAATGTTCTGGGATATGACAGTCCTGGCAGGCTATCTGGGACTTAACCTTATTATTGGCTGGACTACATTAGAGGCAGAACGGAAAAATGCAACACCTCCGTCATGGGTAAGACCTTTGATTTATCTTTCAGTTGCATGGGCTATAAGCATTCATACAGTAACGGCATTCTTGTATGCAGGACTTCCCGGAAGACCTTTCTGGATGTCAGCTATCATGGCTGCACGTTTTCTTGCATCAGCCTTCTGTGCAGGACCGGCAATACTTCTCCTGCTTGTTTTTCTTATACAGAAAGTGAGTAAGTATGCAGTGGGTGAAGAAGCCGTCAATGCACTTGCAAAGATTATTACCTACGCCATGAGCGCCAACGTGTTTTTCATGCTGCTTGAAGTATTTACCGCTTTTTACAGTCATATACCCGATGAAATGAATTCATTTAAATATCTATATTATGGCATCGATGGTCAACATGCACTTGTCCCGTTTATGTGGACATCGGCAGGACTTGGTCTGCTGTCTCTGGCCCTCTTGATACCACCGTCTTTGCGAAACAATAAGAAGCTGCTGCCTTTTGCATTGGCAGCACTGGTCATGTCTACATGGATTGATAAGGGGCTCGGTTTGATTGTTGCGGGATTCATACCCAATCCATTCGACAAGATAACAGAATATCTTCCCACATTCCCGGAAATCATGATCGCAGTCGGTGTTTACACGATAGGGGTATTTATATTGACCATTCTATGGAAGGTGGCAATCTCCGTAAAAGAGAAGAGTACAACCTGAGGTTTTGTATTATTATATAAGGTTTGTTTTATGCTGAACTTATATTTCCCCTGCACCCATGCTTTATAGAAGCATGGGTGCTCACCCCTCATCTCAATTCATTCCCCCAGAAATACATTTTAAAAGAAAAAATAAACTTTTTATTGCATTTTCGTCGATCAAATTATTAGAATAGAACCGGTATGATAATGGAGCAATTGAAATCTTTGTATGGTAAAGTCATGTCAGGCACTACGAGAGACATTATTCTCGCTGTCGTTATCGGTGTCCTTGCAGGATTGTCCAGTACTTTCATTATAAAGGCAGAGAGTCTTATAGAAGGTTTTCTCTATTCAACGCATACAGGCGGATGGGATGCAGCACAGATATTCACACTCAAAAATTTGATCGTCATGGTCCTTCCCTTGACAGGTGCTTTGTTTTATATCACGGTAAAGTCGCTCTTTTTTAAAGACCAGCTCATGGGATACAGTTTCCCGGATTTCATCGTGAATGTGAACAAAAGAGATGCAAAATTGAACCCCAGGAACATACTTTACCTCCTCCTGTTTACCCCCATAATAATCGGTACGGGAAACATGGCCGGTGTTGAAGGACCGATTGCACAGATCGGCGGAGGTTTCGGATCGTTATTTTCCACAATCATGAAAGAGGAGAACAGAAAAAGAAGGAAGCTCCTTATAGCAAGCGGCACAGCGGCGGGTATCGCATCTATATTCAATGCACCGATCACCGGTGTATTTTTTGCCATAGAGATCGTTCTGCTCGGAGAGTATGAACTGACATCGCTCAGTGTCATTGTAATATCCGCTGTTACAGCAACACTTATCACCAGGGCATTCACGGGAAACAACCCCATGCTTGGTACACCGCTGTATGAATATTCCAGTGCCTATGCTTTTATAGGTTATACATTTCTTGGATTGTTCGTGGGGTTTTTTTCGGTATTGTTTGAAAAATGGTTTTTTAAGGCTGCGGCTTATTTTAAAAACATAAAGGCAAATCCATTGGCAAAGCCATTGATAGGCAGCATTATCATAGGATGTATCGGCGTTTTATTGCCTATGTCGCTCGGTAACGGTTATCCGGTTATAAGTATGGCGCTTCTCGGAAAGCTCAGTTTTTCTCTCGTAATATTTCTTTTTGCGGCAAAATTTATCGGCACAGCCATAACCATTGGGTCAGGCCTGCCGGGTGGAATTTATGCGCCGACACTTTATACAGGAGCTATGCTCGGTGGAACAATCGGTCATATATTCAGTTATATATTTCCCGGGCATCCCGTATCGACAGGAATGTATGCGACACTCGGCATGGCAGCATTTCTTGCCTCGCTTACCCATGCGCCTTTTACCGGGATATTCCTCGTGTTTGAACTTACGAACGATTACAGAATGATGCTTCCCTTCATGGTCACGACCGTCATTGCCATGCTCATAAAGTCAAAGCTGTTCCCCGACTCTATAGAGCATTATCCGATAAGGGAATACATAAAACATGTCGAGCAGAAAACGGAAAACAACCCTTGAACTCATAGCCCTAATGCCTCTCAATAGTGCATGAAGTATAAAGTACATTTCCCGCAAAAACAATTGCCAAACAAATAATGGTTTGATACTACATAAAAGTAAAATGGAGGTACACATATATGGCTATTATTACACTGTCAAGAGGAACATTCAGCGGAGGAGAAAAACTTGCCGAATGTTTGGCACAAAGACTGGGTTACCGTTCTATCAGCAGGGAAGTCCTTATACGTGCAGCAACTGTGTACGGTGTATCTGAGGAGAAATTAATCAAGGCAGTAGAGCAGAAACCAAGTCTTAAAGAACGCCTGGCCCTCGACATCGACAGATTTCACTACCTGTCATTCATACAATCGGCGTTATGCGAAGAGGCAAAAAGCGATAACATAATCTACCACGGGCATGGCGGACACCTGTTGTTAAAAGGTATATCACATGTGATCAAGGTGAAGGTTATAGCCAACAGGGAACAGCGCATAGTATTTGCAATGGAGAGGAATAAGCTGTCAAAAGAAGAAGCGATGCTTTACATAGACAACATAGATAAGCAGAGAGAAAAGTGGACGAAGTTTCTTTACGATGTGGATTGGAACGATCCTTCATTGTATGACCTTGTCATTAATTTAAAGAAAATAGCAATACCGACTGCCTGTGAAATGATAGCTGGCATGACAAAGGCTCCGGAATTTCAGGCTACCGATGCTTCGAGAAAAAGCATGGAAGACCTTGTTCTGGCAAGCAGAGTCAAGGCAACCCTTGCGTCAAATGATATTACAAAGAATTGCAATGTTGATGTTATCGCGGAAGATGGGATTGTAACCGTGAGCGGAAAGGTGGACACAATGGAAGACGTTGAAGACATAGAAGAACTCGTAAAACAGATCAAAGGTGTTCGAGGCGTGAGCTGTAAGTGTCATCCTCATTATTTAAAGGACGTTGTTCTGTAAGAAAGATTATGGTGAAAAAAAGTATCGAGTAAGGATTTAGTGCAGCAGCAGGCTTATTGCGAGAATAACCAACACAAAAAGAGAAATCACACCATACTTCCAGTTCTTATTTACAGAGATCATATAAATACCCGTGGTCAATGTTTGGACCATGGGCGTTATAAGGAGAATCATAAGTCCTGCATTTAACAGAATCTCTGATCTAAAATGCCCGAGGCTGAGCAATTGCATTTCCTTTTCTGTGAATTGATAGAAATCCTTATAGAACATATTGTAATCGACAGAAAGGCTTTGATGCTTTATGTAAAATCTCAGCATACCTGCAAGAAAGAAAAACAAGCTCAGACTCACACCTGTTTTGTACACCAATGATATTGTACCTTCAAGGCTTATCCTTCTTTTCGCAATTGGAACTGCTGCAAGTCTTTTTTGCAGAGTAATAATTGCCTGTTGGTGCTTTTTAATATCGTCATTTAATTTTGTTATTGCGTCTTTATGTTCTCTTATATCATCGGATATGATCGAAACGCATTGGTCATCCGTCTTTCCCTGGAATTTTATGTTTAATTCGTCGTTTGTCGGCATTATATACCTCTCCAGATCATTTCAAGGGATATTACAAGCAGGATAATAAGGAATAATTTTCTCACGGCCTCTTCAACCATGCGGACCAATAATTTCGAGCCTATCCATGAGCCTGCTATTACTCCGAGTATTATGGGAACAGCGAGACCTGGTTTGAGGTATCCTGATGCAAAAAATACACTCGACCCGGCCAATGCTGTTATACCAATTATATAGTTGCTCGTGGTCGTTGAGACCTTCGGGGGCAAACCCATTAACAGGTCAAGGATTAATACTTTTAAAGCTCCGGCGCCGACACCGAGCAGTCCTGCCACCACACCTGCCAGAAACATAAATGGACCGCCCAGCACGGCATATCTTGTTTTATAGTTTATGACCCTGAAAGGAGGGACTTTCTCTTCATAGCACCCATTGAGCTCAAGAAAATTATCAACAGCACCGCCTTGATTGTCATAATGGGTAACGCTTGTACCCTTTTTGAGCAAAGTTATCCAGGATGTCAGCAGTATGAGTCCGAACATGAGTGACAGGGGTTTCTCGCTCATTTTTAGAGTTAAGGTTGCACCTACTATGGCGCCAAGGATTGTAAACATCTGGAGATAACTTCCTATCTTTATATTGACAATTTTTTCTTTTGCGTAGGCTGCAGTGGCTGAGCATGAGGTTGCTATGACAGAAAGCATACTCGCCGCAATTGCATATTTAATATTAATCCCGAGTAATACGAGTGCCGGCACAATAATAATGCCTCCACCCATTCCGCTTAATGCACCGATAAATCCAGCAAACAATGATATAAGAAATATTATCGTCATGTTATATATTGTATACAATATGCAAAAAAGTATGTCAATACAAAAGTAAAAAAAGGTGTCTTCAAAAGTAACGAACAATGAAATGCTTTGGAGTCGTTTGACTTTGGACTGACGGGTATTTAACATAACTACAAGAAAATTAATCATGATGCTGGCAGATAAGCAAAAAATACGGACAATTCTTTTAGAAGGCCGTTATGATGACTTAGGTAAGATGGTCAAAGAAAAAAAGAGCAGATTTTCTACACTCCTGTCATTAAGTTACACCGCGGATCCCTCATTAAAGTGGCATGTGATCAAGGCAGCGGGTAAGGTATCCGCACTCCTATGTGATCAGGATGAAAAGTTTATACGCACTAATATCAGCAACTTATTGTGGTCATTGAACGACGATTCGGGGAGCGTAGGCTGGGCTTCTCCGGAGCTTCTTGGAGAAATTATAAGTATGAGGATAGATCTTTTTAAGGAATATATACCTCTTATCATTTCTTTGCTTAAGATTAAAGAAACTTTTTTCAGACCCGGGGTATTGTGGGCAATGGGCAGGATTGCCATTGTGGATCCGGCTTCAATAAAACCCTATGCACCTTATTTAAATATGTATCTTGCCGATCCATTGCCTGAAACCCGCGGCTACGCTGTCTGGTGCCTTGGACAGATAGGAGCGATAGTACCGGAAGAGCATCTCATATGTCTATTAAGCGATGCTTCAGAGGTAGTGCTGCTCGATGGCAATGGAAGTATTTCAAAAAAGACCATCGGTGAGATTACAAAAGAGGCATCGACCGGGAAAATGCAATAAGTGAGTTTATTTATGTGCTCCCACATTTCTGTGGGAAAGAGTTATTCGCCTCTGCCGGTAATACAACACTTTAAATTGTTCTTGAAGATCACAGGGTATACTGTTTATCTGATATGCGGAGGCCTCGATTATGAATAAAGAAGTGAAAACGATAAATGGAGTATTCTATCCCGAAAGCGTAGCGATATTCGGAGTTTCTGAGAATCCAAACAACCTTGCACATCTCATCTTTAAAAATATGCTCGATAACAAGTTTACAGGAAAAATCCACCTCATTGGAAGAAAAGCAGGTGAAATTGATGGAAAGCAGATCCATACGGATATAAATGAAATTCATGATCCTGTGAGTCTTGCAGTCATACTTACCCCGGCGCACAGTGTCCCGTCTCTGCTGTCGGATTGCGGAATCAAAGGCATAAAATACGCCATTATAGAATCAGGCGGATTTTCGGAAACCGGTAAAGACGGCTTGCTTCTGGAGCAGGAGCTTATAAAAATCTCGAAACAATACGGGATGAGATTTACAGGGCCTAACGGACTTGGAATTATAAACATGGAGAACGGGTTGAGCACGCCTTTTTCTCCCGTAGTTCCGCCTATAAGAAAAGGTAAGGTATCGATAATTTCACAGAGCGGGGGAATGTCTCTTACACTGCTCGGTATGTTAAGCTATGAAGGTGTCGGTATCAATAAGGTAATAAGCGCCGGTAACAAAGCCGATATAGATGAGATAGATTATCTTTCCTATCTTGAACAGGATCCGGGCACGGACATCATAGGTATGTATCTTGAGGATGTAAAAAACGGCAGGGAGTTCATTGACCTGATACGCGGCGGCAAAAAACCTGTCGTCATTTTAAAGTCCAATATTTATCCCGGGACAGCCCAAATTGCCATGTCCCACGCCTCTGCTATTGCAAATGATGACCTCGTTTTAACCCAGGCATTGAAAGAAGCAGGAGCAATACGTACGGATTCACTGACGGAGTTTATAGATGCAATAAAGCTGCTCAGCATCTCCCATAATTACGGTAAAAGGATTGCCGTTCTGTCCCGATCAGGCGGACATGCCGTTATTACACAGGATGCAATAACACGATATGGTTTTGAAACTCCCCGGTTCTCAGATCATTTTCTTGATGAGGTGAATAAGCATGTAAGGGCAGGGATCATAAGTTTTACAAACCCGCTCGACATGGGTGACATATACGACTTTGATTTTTACATAAACGCAATCGACCTTGCATTGGCTGATCCGTCTTTTGATATGGTAATTTTCATTCACACATATTCATCAGCTATTCATGAAGGTTCATCGGAAGAAATGGCACGGCAGTTCGGTAACGTTAATAAAAAGTACAATAAACCTCTTCTGCCATTATTTTTTACCGAGGTCGATAACCTTAATAAATTAAGAGAAAATATCGATTATCCATTCTTTTTTGATCCGTCATCCATGCTCAGGGCGGCTGCCCAGATAAGGGATGCGGGACTATATAAGAAAGAAAGCAGTATGCAGTCAACACCTGAAAAAAAGGATTATCTCCATGGGACCAAAACCACATTATCACTTATGGGATCTCTCAATGTGGCTGAATTCCATGGTATCCCTGTAGCGCCATGGTCATACGCGAATTCTCTTGAGGAAGTTAAAAAGGTTTCGGCAAAACTTGGATATCCTGTCGTTATGAAGGTTGAGTCAATGAATGTTTCACATAAATCGGACGTCAAAGGGGTCATTCTCGATATTGATAACGAGGCAAGGGTCGTTGACGCATATGAATGGCTCACGCAGGGGATAAAAAAAAGTCACCCGGGAATTGTTACCAACGGAGTCGTTGTCCAGAAGATGTTAAAAGGCGGCAATGAATTAATCATAGGCGCAAAAAGGGATAGTTCATTCGGCGCTTTAGTTATAGCCGGCATGGGAGGAATATATACAGAGCTGCTGAAAGATACGGCAATAAGCCTGTGTCCTGTAGATCAGGACTATGCTTTAAAAATGCTGAAACAATTAAAAGGCTATCCACTGCTTGAAGGTATAAGAGGGCAGGAAAGGCTTGCCATAGAAGAAATTGCAAAAATCATATCGTTTGTTTCAAACATTATGCTTGAAAGAATCAATATAATTGAACTGGACCTTAACCCGGTACTTGTGAATGAGAAAAAAGCTATTGCACTTGATGCCAGAGTTGTAGTAGAAAAGATGACATGATAAGAAGAATTGTATGGTACAGTGTTACTTTTGTACTTGTGTCTGCCCTTGTCTTTGCCGTACAGTTTATGCACTTTCTCATCATACCTGCTGATCCTTCGGGGGTACTCCAAACAATTAACATACCCATTGGCGTTTCATTCAAAAAAGCTTCGGACGTCCTCGCGGAAGGGCATATAATAAAAGATAAAAGGGACCTTAAACTCCTCGCATATCTCATGGGTGCAACACATAATCTAAAATACGGCGAATACCTGCTGAGCAGTTCAATGCGGCCTATTACCATACTTGAAAAGCTGTTGAATGGAGAGGTCGTTCTGCATCAGGTAACGATACCCGAAGGGTTTACCGATGAAGAGATTGCAGCAACACTGCATAAAGCAGGATTGCTGGATGACGTTAACGGATTTATGGCACTTACAGAAAATAAAGTCTTAATAACCCAGCTTGGGATAGATGCAAATTCTCTGGAGGGCTTTCTTTATCCCAATACGTATAAACTGAGCAGGGGACTGCTGCCAAAAGAGATCATCAAAAAAATGGTGGATCAGCTTAAGCTGGTTTATACCCCCCAATTGGAGGAACGTGCAAAAGCAATGAATATGTCAGCGTTGCAGGTCATAACACTTGCTTCCATAATAGAGAAAGAAACATCGGTTCCTGCAGAGCGGTATCTTATTTCAGCGGTATTTCATAATAGACTTAAACTCGGCATGCGTCTTCAATCGGACCCAACAGTCATCTATGCATTGCACATAACCAACGATGTAATTACAAAAAAGGACCTGAGGAAGAAAACTCCGTACAATACCTATAGGATCAAAGGCCTGCCGCCAGGCCCCATATGTAATCCGGGCAAAGAATCTATCATAGCCGCACTTTATCCTGCTGAGGTGAAATATCTTTATTTTGTTTCAAATAACGACGGCAGCCACGAGTTTTCAAGAACATTGAAAGAGCATAATCATTATGTAAATCTGTATCAAAGGAAAAAATGACAAAGGAGATAATATGCTAAAAGATTATATAGCAACGATAGTAAATGCATGCGGACCAAGAATCTCAGGCTCTGAGTCGGACAGAAAAGCAATAGATCTAATAAAAGGATTTATGAGTAAATCCTGCGATAAAGTCGATGTGGAAGAATTCGATGTTGCACCAAGGGTGCTCCAGCGTGTCACAGAAACCATCACTCTCGGGGTTGTTGCGGCCTTTATCACTTTTTTCATATCTCCGGTGATTTCTTTCATCGTCGGTGTCGGTTCCGGAGTAATATTCATCAGTTCAAGGTGGTATGATAAAGAGTTCATCGAAAAGTATCTGGAAAAGAAAAAAACGGCAAACATCGTCGGGACTATCAAGCCATCAGGAGAGGTAAAGCAGAGGTTGATTGTTTCGGGACATCATGATTCAGCATTTAATATGACGCTGCTGCACAGGCAATTCGTCTGGCTTACGCCCATTCTGGAATTTTTTACGACTGTCTCACTGATTGGTATGATAGTTTTGTCCGGTTATGCCGTAGTTAAGGGAAAATTGATATACCCGATTATACCCACGGCATTCTGGTCATGGACCGTTTTGATAGGTTTTTTCGGTGTTATTACTTCTCAGATCATGAGAAAGGGACTTGTTACGGATATCGCAGTCGAAGGGGCAAACGATAATCTTTCAGCAGTAGCTGTTGCGATTGGTTTTGCCGGGCATCTGTCTTCTCACAAGCCGCGCACTACGGAGGTATTGTGCATATCTTTTGCTGCAGAGGAGCCTAACACAAAAGGGTCGCAGGATTTCGTAAAAAAGCATTTTGATGCATTAAAATCGGTCCCGACCTATATTCTAAACTTCGATATGGTCGGAGAAAACGGCACCTTACGTGTCGTTAAAAAAGAATATGAAGTGCAATCGAAACATTCGAAGACTTTTGTGGATTTTGTATGCAAAGCTGCGGAAGCCGGCAAGGTCAAGGTAAAACCTTCGGCTCTGCCGTTCGGCAATACGGATGCAACTCCATTCAGCAGGAAGGGTTTTGAAGCGACGAGTATTGTCCGGCTTGATTCAACGGGTTTGCCCGGTCACTGGCACACTATGGAAGATACCATCAAAAATGTCAGGGAAGAATCATTGATAGAATGTTTAGAACTGAGTAAAGCGGTACTTGCAGCGGTTGAAATGAAAATCAAATAAGCTTCACCGGTCCTTTATTTGCGATGCAATAATTTATTTTAAGCCCTGTGTCGTGATCATAAAAGCTGTGTGCCAAAGGATGTAAAGGTGGACCAGGTTCTGTTATGGTTTTAAAATGCTAAGACGGTATATTTTAACATGAAACATAGAGGACCTCTTTTATTCATGGGTTTCCTGATATTTCTCTTTTTTTTAGAACCCATATTTTCTGGAGATAAAGCTTTTGCACCGCTTGACATTGTCTACAGCTATAAGCCGTGGAGCGAATACAAACAAACGGTTTTTCAAAACTTTCAACAAATCGACGAACTGACCTTATTTATTCCCTGGAGGTTTTACGGTTATCAGGAGCTGCGTAAATACCGTTTCCCCTTGTACAATCCTTATGAATATGGAGGAATACCGTTTTTTGCAAACGATCAATCCGGGGTGCTGTCACCCTATAATCTTATAGGATTATTCTTCAATTTTCAAACGGGTTTTTTATTGATTGCGCTGTTAAAAATGATTACAGCGGCTCTGGGTATGTATTATTTTCTGGCATTGTTTTCTTTGAACAAGCCTTCATTGCTTATCGGTACTATTGCATATACCTTCTCCGCGCTCATGATTACATGGCTCTACCATCCGGTATCAGCAGTTGTCTCCCTTGTTCCCTGGCTTTTCTGGGCGGGTGAACGGTTGTTGAGGTATACACTGGATGCCCGGGAAAGCCATGCCTTCGGTGCTGCGCTGGTACTCGCAGTGATGATCGCTTTATCTTTCTTTCTGGGGCATTCCGAAACCACGGCCAATGTACTCATTGGCCTGGTTATCTATAGTGGCACACGCATTCTTATGAAGGGCAAAGGCCGCCAAAAAAGTATTTTATATTTTTCCGGTGCTTTAGTCCTTGGAGTTTTGCTTGCTTCAATCCATATTGTTCCGTTTCTTCAGCTTCTGGTAAACAGCGAACCGTTTTATTTCCGTTCGCAGGTTTTTAAGAATAGCTCGATCGGCGCGAGCAGCCATCCTCCTCTGTATATGCTGATCACATGGCTCGTCCCGAATATAGCGGGGAATCCTTCATACCATTATTTTGTTTTGAATATGCTTTTATATGTGCATGAGGTTTTCTCCTACATTGGCATTGTGCCGCTCATGCTCGGAGTTATTACCCTCGGACATATTAGAACGGATTACAAAAAATTATTACCGTTCTGGATCTTGATAGTATTTGGATTCGGCATGGTATACGGGATACCGGGATTTTCATGGTTGACTTCATTACCGGTTATGAGGGCCGGCGTAAGTACAAGATACCTAATCTTTATGGAATTCGGATTTTGCGCACTCTCTGCGTTTGGATTGGATGCTCTTATAAACAAGAGCTGCGAAACAACCCCTGCTCATTCGAAGAACAAGAAAGCGATTGTGGTCATCGGTATCATATCCGTACTGTCCATTCTGCTCTACAATATTACCCGGGAATACATAGGCATCGTGGCACCTCTATTTGAAACGATCATTTTTAACGGTAAGCTGGCATGGATCACGCCGGAACGCTTTGGCTTTATAATCATACAAATAATCATTGCAATGCTTTTTCTAACGGGAGGCATCTGGTTTATAAGGAACGCATGCAAAAAAAATATCGGCATAAAAGCCGCTTATGCAGGGTTTATTATCCTTACTGTCGTCGATCTCTTTATATACGGTGTAGGGTATAATCCCGATGTTTCCCGGGAAGATTTTTATCCAAGAACACCCCTGATCGAGAAGCTGCAGTCACTCGATACAAAAAATTATACATTTTTTGCGGCTGGCGGCACCATACCGCCGGATTTAGCCGTGATATATCATATAAGGGATTTCAGGGGATACGATATGGTTGTATCGAACAGGTATCAGAACTTCGTCTATTTACTGTTCCCGGATGAAAAACCCGTTCTGGGCATAGGCGGATGGATATGGTGGAAGGATCTCCCTGAACCGGTGATGGCAAGTATAGCAGGTATAAAATATTTCGTCCTTCCTTCTGAGGTTGATCCAAACCAGCAAGGTAATTATTTTACGATGATGGGTACCTATGGTGCACTCGCGCTCTGGGACAACACGTATGCAAAGCCCATTGTCTATGCCGCTTCGCGAATTATCCCTTCTGCAAGCGGCGGAGATGCCCTGCGTCTTCTTTCAGGTTTTACTGCTTCCGATATTGGAACTGCGGTTGTTCAGGGCATGCAGGAGTATCATGATTACAGTCCCGGTGCAGTACGCATTACTACGATGGACGAAAAGCCAGGTTTGTACAAGTTCATGGTCAAAGCCGGGACAGAAGGATTCCTTGTGTTCAACCAGCCCCTGTATCCCGGTTGGCATGCATACCGCGATGATAAACTCATGCGCACCTATACGGTCAATTACCTGTTCCAGGGTATCAAATTGACGCCCGGCACCTCTACTATTGAGTTTAAGTATATGCCCAAGGCATTTGTCATCGGTGCTTATATATCGATTATCACCGCACTGTTTATGACTGTCGCGGGCATAGTACTCATCGGCATGCGGCAAAAAGACGAAAAGATTTTAACACGAAGAATGCAATAGGGAAGTTTTTCTGGTTAATTAAGTTTATGCTCGATACTGCTTATTCTATACTCGTGATCATCATTCTTTTGAGTGTTCGCCTTTAAGAGATCTTTCACTTCGCTTACTTGTTTGCCGATTTGTTCAACGACAGCGTCATCACCGTCCTTGATCTGCTGGGTGAGCTGTTCAACGACAGCGTCATCACCGTCCTTGATCTGCTGGGTGAGCTGTTTGACGACAGCGT
>JBBIVV010000009.1:0-63607 GCA_037439545.1 bacterium | reverse complement strand
AAAAGATGATAAAAATAGGAAAAACAGAGGGAATAACAATCAATCATATTCTTCCATATCTGCCTTTAACAGGAGAGAGAATCAATTTATCGGTCTGTCAATCCCACCCGGCATTTTGCGGGATTAAACTCCTGCGGGAAGCCAGTTTTGCCCCCTATTAGATTAAGAGATGGCTTGATATTAATCTACTTATGGCTTATTGAGCGGTAAGGACGAGAGATAGGATGAATATCGCACCAATAACCCCCGTTGGACAAGCCGTGGATTTAGATAAGCCACAAACCGGAAAGAATTCTGAAAAGGTAAAAAAGATCATATTATATTTCCTTCTTTCTGTTGCCCTTCTTACCTATTTCTCTATCAGGCTTCCCGCGCTCAGATACTCTTTCTTCATAGGTACAACTGCGCCTTATGATTTTCCGCAGGATTATATTGCCGGCAGGCAGCTCCTTGCCGGTAAATCCGTGTACCCTTCTCATTATATGGACCTTTACACAAGCCTCCTTTCAAGCAATGGGGTAAACGTAGACATACGCATTATGCACCTCAACGCTCATCCGCCGTTTGCTGCCCTGCTCTTGTTTCCTCTATGGTTTTTTAATTTCCATGAAGCTATTTTTCTGTACGGATTAATGACGATAGCGTGCATGTTTTTGACCATTTTTCTGTTGATTAAGGCAGAAGATATTTCATGGGTCTATTTTCCATTAATCTCTCTTTTTTCTTTTGCATGGCTGCCGTTTCAGGCAAACCTATCTGTGGGGCAAATATCCATCCTTGCCACGCTGTTTGTCATAGCAGGATGGTATTTTTTAAAAAAAGACAGAGAAGAAATATCAGGTATTTTTATTGCACTCGCAACAATGCTCAAGTTCTATCCCGGTCTTTTAATGCTCTATTTTCTTATCAATAAAAGGTATAAGGCATTCTTATACTCCGTTCTCAGTATCACCGCCATTCTTGTTCTTACCGTGATCGTAACGAAATATGACTTCTTTCATTTTCTGTTTCATATACTACCTGAGGACTCACGATATTCCGGAGCCGACATAGGGAACCTTTCCATAAATGGTTTTTTTGCGAAACTTTTTCTGTCGGTAAAGGCATATGGCAGCACCGGGGTCTTTGCTGCATCTGAGAATTATATGCTTAAAGATATTGTGCTTTCTGCTGCAATCCTCGTGCTTTTGTCGTATTTGTCTTTGCGTATCAAAACATATACCGACGAATTAGGCTTTTCTTTTTTTATTATTCTATCCTTGCTCTTATCCCCTATTTGCTGGAACCACTATCTGACGCTTTTGTTATTGCCATTCGTTGTATTAATTAAAGAACTCGTAAAGAGAAAGAACACAGGCGAGATAGTAATCTTCTTAACATCGCTTTTGCTTGTATCGATCGATACTCATTCCATTTACTTTCAGAAAATCATAAATATCGTCCATCTCATTGTCGCAGGCGCCCCTGAGAGCTTCTTTTACCGCATGACATTTTATTCCGCCCCGTTCTACGGAATGATCCTTTTATTGTTGTTGAATTTGAGGATGGTCAAGAAGCCTTATGAGTATGAATAAGAAACTACCTGTTTCAGGGTATCAATCTGCCGCAGGGTAATTACACGGTAAGATTCGAATATATGCCGGAAGCGTTCGTAATTGGTTTTTTTATAAGCATAGCAACGGCCGTTTTTATTCTTACTTTCTTCGCGTTCAATTGTCTGAGAAAGCGGGCAGATAAAGGGATACCCTCTTAACCTAAACATTACGATAGGAACGTTCAGAGGACAATTGATTAAAGAGATAAATAGTGATATTTATTGATCAAGGAGGCCGGATAAATTTGTTGGACACAAGCAAGGAACGGCAGGTAACCATATCACTCATAGCACCTATGTACAATGAAGTGGAGAACATCCCTGAGCTTTATTCAAGAGCTAAAAAGGTGTTCGATGGCATGAGGGTGAGGTATGAAATCATTTGTGTAAATGACGGTTCGACAGACAACACCTTAGATGAATTATTGAAGCTTAATAAAAGAGATCCGCAGGTCAAGATTATAAATTTCTCGAGGAATTTCGGCAAACAGGCGGCTTTGACTGCGGGTATCGATTTCTCTGCGGGAGAAGCGGTAATTCCTATAGACGCAGACCTGCAAGACCCTCCGGAAATAATACCGGAGCTTGTCGCAAAATGGAGAGAGGGCTATGATGTCGTTTACGCAACGAGGAAACGCAGAAGCGGTGAAGGATGGTTCAAGCGCGGGATCTCGTTTATTTTCTACAGGGTCATAAACAGTCTTATCAAAATAAAAATTCCAAAAGATACCGGAGATTTCCGCCTGATAAGCAGGCCTGTGGTAGAATCTCTAAAAAAGCTCACGGAAAGGAACCGGTTAATGCAGGTATTATTCCAATGGGTCGGCTATAAACAGACTGCTATATTCTATACGCGGCAAAAGAGAAATGCAGGAAAACCGAAGCAGAGCTATTGGGAGCTCTGGAACGTCGCCCTCGGCGGCATAACATCATTCAGTCAAATACCTCTCCAGTTTGCCACTTATTTCGGACTCTTGACTGTAATTTTATCACTTGTTTATGCAGTGTTTCTTTTGATAAACACCCTGTTCTACATGGATCCTGCTTCAGGTTATGCTTCTTTGCTTGCAGTCATTTTATTTTTGGGCGGAGTCCAGCTTTTTACCATAGGGATCCTGGGCGAATATATAGGAAGGATATACAGCGAGGTAAAGAAAAGACCTTTATACATAGCCCACGAACTGATTGGATTCGAGCAATCCGACGAGAAGATGTAAGGACCTACACGAGAGCTGTTCCCCTAATTGCATTTTTCGGGTCAGTGATTTTCGTTCCTTTCATTATTTGCAGGCGGCAGGAGGTCCATGGAAATGCCCTTTGCAGACCGTAAATCATCTATTTGTTTGAGCGGACGTTCGAGCTGATTGCGTCTTGTGGTAGTCAGAGTATTAAACTCGGTCTTTGCATCATCTATCCTCTTACCGACCTTTTCCATGGATTCGACAAATTTAGTCCACTGATCTTTGAATGTCCCCATGACGGCAAGTATTTTTGCAGCACTCTGCTCGAGGCTAAAGTTGTCTATTGCCTGCCGAATGACCGCAAGTATTGCGTACAGCGTAAGCGGAGAACACAGCACAACCTTGTTTTTGAGTGCTTCGTCGAGTACTGTCCTGTCATACTCGTTGATAAAGCCGTATACCTGCTCATTCGGTATAAACACAAGCACATAGTCCACGGTATGCGATGCAGGGTCAATATAGTCGCGCGTCGTGACCTCTTTGACCCTTGCCCTCACGTCCCTGAGGAACTGTGCCTTATACTTGTCCTTTTCCATATCAGTCTGGGCTTCCAGATAAGAAAGGTAGTTGTTGAGAGGAAATTTTACGTCCATGTTGATCTTCAGCCCCTGCGGCAGAAAGAAAGTAAAATCAGGCCTTCTTACGGATGCCTCGATAGCTTTCTGTTTCTGGTAGTTCACACCTTCGATAAAACCCGCAAGACGCAGCACGTCCTCTGCCATCCTTTCGCCCCATTGCCCTCTGACCTTTGTATTTGCCAATGCTGCTTTTAACTGGTTTGTGGTCTCATGCAGGCTATTGGTGCTTTCGGCAGCGTTCTTTAACTGTGAGGTAAGCTCTCCGAACTTCTGTCCAGAATTTTTCTCGAGGCTTACAACGGTTTCCTGCACCTTCTGCATTTCCTTTGATAGTACTTCAAGCGTTTGATCGATAAGCTTCTTCTTACCTTCAAGGTCTTTTTCACCTGATTGTAAATTACCTTTGAGTGTTTGATCCGCTAATTTTAACAATTCATTCGTGCTGTTTGACAATGCGTTCGAGGCAAGCGATTCAAACGACTCTTTAAGCCTCTGGATTACAGCCTCCAAATCCTGTATCTTCTCTGTCTGCGTTTGTTCTACAAGTGCCTTTGCAAGTTCTTTCGCCTCTTTCCTTCGAAGCCAATTTATCAGGATTACAATAAAAGCACCGGCAAAAACACCTATCAGGAACGGCCACACAAAAGACATATTTTTCTCCTTATTATTTAACCGCGTCTGGCAAACCAGATAATTTTCCAGAGACTGCCTGACGCGTTTTATAAAACTTTACTATAAATTACATTATAATCAAGGCTTTTGAAGTTATAAATAATCATTCTGAATACAATATTATCGTTCACGGCAAGAAGTGCATTGATTTTACAGTTCACCGCGATATCGAAACAAATAGCAACTATAATTGACTATTTTTAAACACATGTGATTATTATTTAACAATACTGACTTGCCATCATTATTTATATTTCTTAAATTATATATAGTTAATATAAAACTCTCCTGGTATGAATAATGCTGATAAATTATTGATATTTTACCTGCCCTAAGGAGTTAATGAACATGTATGAACCGCATGATGATCAAATGCAGTTTGACGAACAGCTTAAGCTTGAGGCAAAAAAACGTATGCGATCGGAAGAAAAGCTTCGAAGGATAATGATGGCTATCAAGTCGCTGAGCGAATGCAACCATGCACTGGTCTCTATGAACGATGAGACAGAGCTTCTGGATGTAATCTGCAGAAGTATTGTCAATACAGGCGGATACAGGCTTGCATGGATAGGCTTTGCAGAACATGATGAGAGAAAGACCGTGAGACCCGTGGCATATACCGGGTCTGAGGAAGGGTATCTTGGGAAAGCAAACATAACATGGGGTAACGATGAATATGGTCAGAGTCCTGCAGGCACAGCCATCAGGACAGGCAGGCCGTGTATAGTGAAGGATTCCATTACCGACCATTCTTTCGACCCGTGGTGCAGCGAAGCATCCAAGCGGAGATATGCCTCGTCAATTGCCCTGCCGTTGATCGTGAATAATGTAATCTTCGGAGCACTTACTATTTATGCGGGCGAATCCGATGCATTCGACAGTGATGTAAGCGAACTGCTCGATAAGCTTGCAAACGATCTTGCGTTCAGGATCGAAGCAATACGGCTCAGAACTGAAAAAGAGAAAGCGGAGAAAGAGCTTAAAGAAAGCGAAGCGTATTTCCGTTCAATCATAGAGAGCCTGGATGACAGCGTTACGGTTTTTGACCGCGACGGCACAATACGGTACCGGAATTACGGATTCGAAGACTCAAGCGGCTACAGGCCCGAAGATTTGATCGGCAAGACTGCGGTAAAGCTCATACACCCGGACGATAGGGAAAGGGTCATCCGTGACTTCACAAACGGTATAAAGACACCGGGTAAAATGACCGTCAGTGAGTTCCGCTACCTGTTCAAAGACGGCTCATGGCATATTCTCGAGGCCCGGATAAAGAATCTTCTTAATGTGCCGGAGGTCGAAGGGGTTGTGGTCAATTCAAGGGACATAACAAGAAGAAAACGGGTTGAGGAAGAACTGCGCAAAGAGATTGCAAGAAGGAAAAATATAGAGGAAGCACTGAAGACAAGTGCTGAGCGTTTCCGTGCCATGATTCAGCATAATTCCTGAGTACTCCCTGGTTTAGGAGAACAGGACACCGTGTTTTCTACCCCGTTAGAAAGCCCCGCCATTTATGGTGGGGATAATATCATAATTATTAATTCCTTATAAAAAGGGCGTGGTTTAAAGCCACATCCTTTCTCACGGGGTTTACTCACTACCATTTTCCGGCAGTTTTGTTACGAATTCTTTCCTGTCGTTGTAGCAGATTTTTTTGATGATCCTCCTGCCTGATGCGACTGCCGTTGGCACGCCTCCGCCGGGCTCCACCCACTGCCCTGCCAGATAAAAGTTTTTCAATCCGTCAAGCGTCTTTGGGACAGGCATTTTTATGGTATCGCCTGTCATTAGCCAGCCTTCGAATGCACCCCTGTAATTGCGCGTATATCTGAGGAACGTGTAAGGTGTCGCTACATCTATCATCTCAACCTTTGCTTTGATGCCGGGATAGAACTCTTCAAGTTTATCCAATACCCTGTGTGCGGCGTTGTCCTTCTCCTTGTAATACGTATCCTCATTCTTTCTGAGATCCATCCAGTAATCATACTCCGTCTCAATCTCAGCCTGGATAACCGTTCTGTCCCCGGGGTTCATTACTTTGTCATAGCTGTAATCGCGGACAAGGAGCCTGTCTATGACGGTATTGCCGATTTTAAACGGCTCTTTCAGGAAAAAGACATTCACCGGCGGGTACTTTTTTATACCGCCTTTGACACCGAAGCTTACCAGCATGAGCGGACTGAACATCTTCCAGTTTTTAAACATATTTCCGAACCTTTTGCCGACATATTTTCCGTCAAGCATGTCATAAAGCGTTGCGTGCAAGTCAGCGGCAGATATCACGATGTCAGACCTATGGACAGAGCCATCGGCAAGCTTTACGCCGACAGCAGTATTGTCTTCAACGATAATTTTCCCGACGGTGGCATTGTAGGTGATCCTGCCTCCGAGCTTTTTAAGCCTTTTCTCTATGGGAAGCACAAACCTGAGAGAACCGCCTTCAACCGTGCCGAGCTGGTTTTTGAACAGGTATCCGAGCATCAGCATGGAGAACAACGTAGTCATGTCCTGCAGGAACAGGTTAATGATGATGTCCTGCACCCATTTATTTCTTATCTTTTTAACATATTCTTTCAGTGACTGATTGTACTTGAAGAAATATCTTATCATCTTTCCCTTCTGCCATAGATCTGCAAGCCTCTCGAGGGTGCTTTTCTTCGTGGATGGGCTGCCTGTGGGTATTTGCAGTTCAGCCATGACAAGGCATGACTGAAGGAATTCTTCTATAATGCCTTTGTCCTCCGGAGATATGGCTATCAACTGATTTTTCACCGTTTCATAATCTGAAGTAAGCTCGAACCGGCTGCCGGTCCTTGCATCGACGAAGTTTATGTAAGACGTTGCATCCATAAACCTGTTTGCATCCGCAATACCGAGTTCTTTGTATATTCTATAGACAGAGCTGCCGGGCCTGTGGCCCATAAGCCAGTGGATACAGCCGTCGACGAGATAGTTGTCGATCTTCCACGACGTGCATACGCCGCCGGGGATCGCAGCGTGCTCGAAAACCTGCACGTCGTACCCATTCATAAGAGCGTAACAGCCTGCCGAAAGCCCGGCAAGACCGCCGCCGATGATGATGATAGATTTCTTATCCTCATTCATATAATAAAACCTCCCTCGCCCTTGCTTACTGATTATCTGTTATTTGACATGCAGTCAATCTTTACAAATCCCCCCTCTTTCCACCTTTACTAAAGGAGTTGTCCGACAATTCAAAGAACAGCATGGCTGTCATTCTGAAACACCCACTTTGTCATTCTGAGCCAACGGCGAAGAATCTACATCTGTGTCAGATTCATAGCGGAGTTTACACTGAATGGAATGAATGTGCCTCAGCATGACAATAGCCGGACAGCCTGTAAAGGGGAAAGAGAGGGGATTTTTGTTTGACGTTTTAATCATATAAGTCTGCATTCTTACCTCCACTCGATTTTTAAGGTTGACCTTTTATGCCTGCCGTCCTACTATGATCCCATGGATTACAGGGTGGAAAAGGACAGTCTTGGAGAGGTTAAATTGCCGGCACATGTTTACTACGGAGTCCAGACATCAAGGGCATTGAATAACTTTCCGGTAAGTGGTGAGAAAAATCATCCTCTCCTTATAAAGGCTTATGTAACGCTGAAAAAAGCTTGTGCCCTCACGAATGCCGAGCTCGACGTACTTGATAGAAAAAGGGCAAAGGCAATTATCAATGTCTGTGACCGTATCCTTGCAGGCGAATTCGCTGATCAGTTCGTGATTGACAGATATCAGGCAGGTGCCGGCACATCGCTGAACATGAATGTAAACGAGGTCATAGCAAACATCGCCCTCGAATCACTCGGCTATAAAAAAGGGGATTACCGTAAACTCAGTCCGAACGACCACGTCAATAGATCGCAGTCAACGAACGACACTTTCCCGACAGCCGCTCACATTGCACTGCTCTGGGATATAAAACTGCTCCTCGATGCTTTGAAGCTGCTTGAAACATCTTTGCTGAAAAAGGCACGGGCATTCAGAGGACTTTTGAAATCAGGCAGGACGCACCTTCAGGATGCAGTACCTGTGACTCTGGGACAGGAGTTCCATGCCTATGCAGAAACTTTAAACAAGACACTATCCATGTTTCATGCCGTCACGGGCAATCAATACAGCCCGACATTACTTGAAGTACCGATAGGAGGTACTGCCGCAGGGACTGGTATCAATACCCTTGCATGGTATAGAGAGGTGGTCATAAAGCATCTGAGTGCCTCGACAGGACTGAAGTTGTTTACCTCGAAAGATCCGAGAGAAGGCCTGCAGTCAAGGATCGCGATAAGTCATACGGCAAGTATACTCAACACGACAGCCCTTGAACTTATAAGAATTGCGAATGACTTAAGACTCCTGTCCTCAGGACCTGTCACCGGCCTTGCAGAGATCGTGCTCCCCGCTGTCCAGCCGGGCTCTTCAATCATGCCTGGGAAGACAAATCCCGTAATGGCAGAGGCGCTCGATATGATCTGTTTCAGGGTCATCGGCAATACAGCTACCGTATCCATGGCAGAGCAGGCAGGACAGCTTGAACTCAATGTGATGATGCCTCTCATGGCAAACACCCTGCTCGAATCCATCGATATTCTTAAGAATTTTCTGCCGGTCTTTACGCAAAAGGCGATTGACGGCATTACGGTAAATAGGAAAAACCTGCAATACTATTTCGAACATACGCCTGCAATTGCCACGATTCTGAACCCTGTCATAGGCTATCTGAATGCAGCAGAGGTCGTGAAGCAGGCAATGAAGGAAGACAGGCCCGTAACGGACATAATACTTGAAAGAGGCTTCCTGACGGAGAAGCAGCTCAGGGATCTGCTTACTGCGAAAAATATCACTGGTATACTGGATAAAAAATAAGGGGCTACCGGATTAGCGATGGGTAATATAACCAGACTCTCAGACGAACTGGCAAGTAAGATAGCGGCAGGAGAGGTAATAGAAAGGCCTGCGTCAATCGTAAAAGAGCTTATGGAGAATGCAATAGATGCAGGAGGGCGTTCGATTTCGGTCGAATTAAAAAACGGCGGCATAGACCTTATTAAGGTAAAAGACGATGGGGACGGTATTCTGTCCGAAGACTTGGAACTTGCAGTGCAGCGGCATGCAACGAGCAAGCTCCGCAACGAACAGGGCCTCTATGAAATAAACACGCTCGGCTTCAGGGGTGAGGCGCTTTATAGCATCGGAGTTATCTCGGAAATGGAAATTATTACACGGCATAAGACAGAGACCATCGGGACGCGCCTTGGGTTTAAGGGCCGCGGGGTAACGGGCAAAACTGCTGTAGCTCATGACAAAGGCACTTCGGTGAGCGTATCGAACCTCTTCTTCAATACGCCTGCAAGAAAAAAATTTCTCGGCTCACCACAAGCAGAGTACAGAGCATGCCTCGATGTTATCGATAGGTTCGTATTCGGCTGCAACAATGTCGGCATACGGCTTATCAACAACTCGAAAGAGGTCTTTAATATCCAGCCCGCATCGCCTGAAATGAGAGCAACACTCAGGATAGATCAAGGACTGAAAAACAAGCTGTACAGTATAGCTTTTGACAATGGCATAATAAAGGTTGAAGGGGTTGTGTCTGATCCGGATTATAATACCGGCTCCTCGAGATTCATGTTTCTCTTTGTGAACGGACGGTATGTAATCGACCGGTCGCTGATCTATACGGTTACAAGCGCATATTCGACGGCACTTCAGAAAGGGCGATATCCCGTCACACTCATTAACATGTTCTTGCCTCTCCATTTTGTAGATGTAAATGTTAACCCGACAAAAACTGCCGTAAAATTCTCCGACAAGTCGATGGTTTACGATGCGGTCAGCAAGTCGGTCAGGGACACGATCAACAAGAGGTCGATAATTTATACGACCGGACAGGAATTGAATAAAGAGGGCTACATCCAGGAAATAAAAGAAGCTGCCTCGGCATACGCAACGCAGCACCGGCAGAGCCAGGGCAGAGATACCGGCTATGGCTCAGGACATATTTTCTCAGAACCACTTCAGCAGGCACAAGGACCATCATACAATTTAAACCGTGCAATGACCTCCCAGACTACGCTGGAACAGAACGGTGAGTTCTCTTCTTTAACTATTTATGCACAGTTCGATGCAACGTATATAATCGCCTCTTCCGCAGAACGTATCGTATTGATAGACCAGCATGCGATGCATGAACGGATTCTCTTTGAACAACTTTTAAAGAACTCACGCGTGAGACAGAGACAATCTCAATTTCTGACAGCTTCGCAGGAGATCTTTCTGAATGAGAGCAGGATGAATACGCTGATTGAAATGCAGGACGCACTGCGTACCATAGGGTATGAACTGACGCTCGGGAATGACAGGGTCCTTGTGGGTGCGATACCCGCAGGAACCGTATTCACACCATTGTCCTTGATAGAGCTTATAGACAACCGCGATCGGGACAATGATTCAAGCCACACGGAACTGAGCGGTGATCAGAAGACCGATCCTTTGTATAAAATAATGGCCGATGTTGCCTGCAAGAGTGCGGTTAAAGCCGGAGACTTTTTGCCTGTCGAGAAGATAAAGGCGTTGTTCTCACAGCTTGATCATCTCGGCATCCCTCTCAACTGCCCGCACGGCAGGCCGTTCGTCTTTACCCTTCCCAAGGCAGAGATTGAAAAATTCTTTCACAGGAAATGAGGGGAAGCGCGCGACCTATGGACAATAATTCTGAAGCTACGGAAAAGAGAATAATAGCTGTCTTCGACAAGGCAAAGCTCACCCACGTTACCTCCATAAGGAAGCTTGCCGGCGATGCTTCGAACAGGAGCTATTACCGGTGTTTTCTTGACAGCGACAAAAGCTACGTCGTTATGGTAAACGCATCATCCGACAGGGCCATTGTTTCAGAGGAGATAGCATCGCATTCAAAGGATTTCAAGGAACTTCCATTCGTCAATATCCAGAGATATTTGGTCCACCTTGGTGTGCGGGTGCCGGCAATTCATTACCATGATGAGGGAGAAGGAATATTGATACTCGATGATCTCGGAGACAGTCTGCTCGGTGACCTCATCAATGAATCAGGGCAGTCCCCGGAGCTTTATAAGCAGGCAATAGATATGATGGTAAAATTTCAGATCAAGGAAGAGCATATACCCCCGTGGTGCTATGCAAGGCTGAACAGGTTTAACAGTAATCTTTATGATTTCGAGTTCGATCATTTCATAGAGTACGGTATTGTAAAAGCCGGGGTCGAACTGCCGCATATTTTATTGTCAAAGCTGCAAAGATTGTTCCACAGGCTCTCGGTTTTATTTGAAAGATACTCGGGTATATTTGTTCACAGGGACTATCACTCGAGGAACATCCTCTATTTCAAAGAGCAACTTTATACAATAGATTTTCAGGATGCGCTCATAGGTCCTCCGCACTATGATCTCGTATCCCTGTTAAGGGACGCTTATGTTGAATTGACGGATGATTTTGTCGATCAGATGGTCGATTATTATCTTTCAAAGAGCCCTTATGCAGGTGCAGGGTTTCAGGACATATTTAAACTGATGAGTATTCAGCGTATGTTGAAAGCTGCGGGCAGATTCAGATACATAAAACTGGTCAAGGGCAACGATAAGTTCATGCACTACATCCCCCGCCTGCTCCGGAGAGTAAAATTGCTTTCACTGTCCTATGATTCAGACCCATCTCTTGAAATATTGACAGAAACCATAGACAGAATACCAAGCAATTACTGAGAGATTAACTCTCCTTATCATAGCTTGAAATATCTTGACAGTCCGATAACAGTTACTATACTTGCTTTCAGGCGATGGGGTTCGCCTTTAACTACTTCGAACTACGAAGCTGATGACCCCTACCATGGTGAGGTCTGCTATGGCAGGGGTTTTTTATTGTCTGAAATCCTTACCAGCCGCGACAACCAATACAATTGCGTTTATACTTATAAACAGAAGGAGGCATTAAAATGATAAAGACAGTGCTTGTCTTTATTGGAGGAGGTATAGGATCGGTTTTTAGATATCTTATGGCTGGCTGGGTCTACTCACTCTTGGGCAGCAGTTTTCCCTATGGTACATTGTTTGTTAATATTACAGGCAGCTTTATCATCGGATTTTTTTTAACGCTGGCAGAGGATAAATTCCTGATAGCTCCTGACATCAGGGCCTTTGTCGCCATCGGTATTGTTGGTGGGTTTACCACATTTTCCACATTTTCATATGAGACATTTAAATTACTCAGAAGCGGTTCTTTTTTTATCGGCGCATTGAATATGATGGTTTCAATAACACTCGCATTGATAGTTGTGTGGGTTGGCAGTATAGTAGCAACACTTATTTAGGAGGTGCTTCATGAAATTAGAAGGTGAAGGTAAACTTCTGAGGATTTTTATTGGTGAGACGGATCATGTTGATAGAAAGCCCCTATACGAAGTTATCGTTCTCACTGCAAAAGAATCGGGTATAGCAGGCGCAACAGTACTTCGCGGCGTTGAAAGTTATGGGGCAAAAAGCGTCATTCATAAGGCCCGGATCCTCGAACTAAGCGAGGACCTCCCTGTCATTATTGAGCTCGTTGATACTGAGGCAAAGATCAACGGTTTTATCCCTCTGGTCGATCGCCTATTTGAAAAAGCTGGCTGCGGCGGGCTAATTACCGAGGAACGAGCAAAAATAATCAGATATACCCCGGGTAATTTTGGTACGCCCTGATATCCACAGCCTGCATAATGAAATCAGAGGGCGAATGGACGCCTGACCGAGCTTCGCCGGGTGCCCGGGATTATGAGCCTTAAATCGAATGCAAGCTTTGAGGTACTGTCCCACAGGGACCTGGCGGCATCGATATAGGAGAGCCCGTCAAGTCTGCTCTTAAGACGGATATACTCTTTTTCTGTATTTGTTCTGCCAAGGAGTTCCACTTCTATGATGCAGTTAATTGCGACATCGCTTTCTGAGAGAATTTTTTCGATCCTTTCCTTATTAAAAAGGATGAAATTGTTATTTTAATGCAAATATCCATGTGGATTTATCAATGAGGAACGCTGTAGCTCCTCTCTCCTCACCCCACACCCATCATGGATATTCCTCCTCTTACATGAAATGAAAGATGAGGAACATGCGGATCGGGTTATTTTTTCACAGAACCCATAAGATGCTCGAGAAAAAATGCGCTTTCCATATCCGACACCTTTTCAAGGGTATCACCGCTGTAGGGTCCGAAGTGCCCGCAGGGAAGACCGACCAAACGGCCGGCCGGCATCTTCGAAACGGTTTTTTTCACAAACGCATAGGGAATTAACGTGTCCAGCTCACCTGCAACAACCAGTGACGGACAGGTAATCTTCCGCACAATCCTGCTGGGGGAATAGGGCAAAAGATACAGAACAGATCTTGCAGGAGTCGTTATATCCCAATCGCGGTACGCCTGGGGCACGAGGGACAAATATCCATCATAGCAGTCCGGTGTCGAGAGTATGGCCAACTCACCTGGTCTGCCGACTGTCGGCATATAATAGGGTGACCTGAACGTCAGCATCCGCAAAAGGTCCTTCATGCCGGCCACTGCACACCGTCCCACATACCCCCAGCCGAGCATCTTTTTCATATTCCAGCTTGACGACAAGCCATTCACGAATGGCACCTGCGCCACAACCGCCGCGATGCCATGGTCCTGTGCCGCAGCATACAGGACATGGCCGCCGCTGTAGGATGTTCCCCAAAGAGCAATTTTGCTATGATCAATCCACCTGATTCTCCTCGCGTGGGCTATGGCAGAATGCCAGTCCTGAATATGTTTTTTTGGGGAAATCAAACTGCGGGGATAACCCTCGCTGGAACCAAACCCACGGTAATCAAACACTAAAACCGCCATTCCCTGACGTACAAATCTTTCGGCAAACGGCTCAAGACCGAAGGTCCGGAGTGCACCAAAGCCATGGGCCATGATTACCAGAGGGATATTATCTCCTGCTTCCGGACGGTACATCCATGCCGTACACCGTTCACCATAACTGATAAATTCAATATCCGTTCTTGTAAAATTCATTTCATATTCTCCTTTCATTTACTACAATCCACCGCTTAAATGGTTGTCCGACAATTCAAAAAACAGCATGGCTGTCATTCTGAAACACCCACTTTGTCATTCTGAGCCAACAGCGAAGAATCTACTTCTGTGTCAGATTCATAGCGGAGTTTAGACTGAATAAAATGAATGTGCCTCAGGATGACAATAGCCGGACAGCCTGTTAATAGGGAAATCTCCGTTTCTCCTTGGAATTACTTATCATAGATGTCACAGATTTGCATTTTTATCCCTATTTGGAGCCACAATATTTGTAAGGAATTTAAAATTTACCCCGTTACACAATAAATTTTATCTTCCAGATAAGATATGAATTTCATAGTAAAAACTGATTTACCTGCGATGGGTCATTAATCGGATTATTTTTTTTCAATTCTCTGAGTGCATCAGCAGCAATCCATTTGGCGCTTTTTGAATCAATCCTGTGGATTCCTACCGCCGTTTTTATCGCAAGTCTTCTAAGATTGACATTCCGCTTGCCGATCTGTCTTAATGCCCAATTAACAGCCTTCTTGACAAAGTTTCTGTCATCCACAGCTTCTCTTTTGATCACAGACAGAAATTTGATAAACTCTTTATCATTCGTCTTTTTATCATGCACTGCCAGTACAGCCATCAGCGTAAAGCCTGCCCTTTTGACAAATTCTTTTCTCTTCTTGCTCCAGACCAGTATCTTTTTATGTGCAAACTTTGTTTTGTCAAAAAGGTTGCTGCAGCACTGGTCACATATGTCCCATGAATCGAAGTCCTTTGCCCATGCATCCATCTGTTTTGACGTGACCAGTGCAGGAGCATCGACCATGCTTGCAAGTATACGTGCCTCATGGACACCTGATGACCAGAGCTTTTGTGCTAGATCATGATTTTTCCCCGTCTGCTTTGCTATTTTCCTCAGCTCCGGTATCGATACCCCATAGGTATTTTTCGGATTAATCCCGAACCGTACCATACCAGCCACTGCATCCGGATCAGACAGAGACCTGAAGCGTTTTATTATATCTTTATATTCCATTATGAACCTTCCTTGCAACGATGGAATAAAACCCTGCCTCGGTGTTTAAGCATTCTTGTATCTTCTGAATTATTATCATGACCGGGCACGGTGGATCAAGCAAGATCGATACAGCATCTGGGAAATAATGGGGTCGCATTTATACGTTTCACAAAAACTTTTGTCATAACAGTTTTGGAGTTGACCGCGAGTATAGGTGCTACCTTTGGGTCACCCATACCTTTTGCTGACATTTTCACTTGGCTATCACAGAAAATCATAGAATGGTTGACTTGAACATACGTTGATCATATCATGACTTCAGCGATGGAGTTCGCTTAACATCCGTTTTAAAGCAATAAGGATTAATAACTCCTACCGGATTCATTGGTAGGAGTTATTTTTTTGGAGATGTGGCTATGGAAGAACTTTTAACAGAATTGCAGTTGATATCGGAAATAGCAGGCGCTATTGACAACGGTCATATAAAAAGCACGGCTGATATGCTGCGGCAAAAGATCAAGGCTCAGTCTTTGAATCTCGTTATACTCGGACAATTCAAAAGGGGCAAGACAACGGCCATCAACGCATTGCTTGGGGATAAAATCCTCCCCTCTGCAATTATACCGCTGACCTCTATTATAACAAAGCTTGTCTACAGCGATCAGAAAAGTGCGAAGGTTTATTTTTTAAGTGGATCAAAAATGGCTGTCCCGCTTGACGGGATAACCGAGTATGTAACAGAAAGGCACAACCCCAGAAATGCCAAAGGCATTGATTTTGTCGAGGCGATGTATCCTTCAGCGTATCTGAAACAGGGTATTGTTTTAATAGATACGCCGGGTATCGGTTCCACGTTCGAACACAATACTGCCGTTGCTTACAATGCCCTGCCAAGGATGGATGCGGGTATATTTGTCCTATCCGTTGATCCTCCTATCAGCGAGATTGAGTATGCTTATCTTGATTCCATCAAGACCTACATAAACAAGATATTCTTCCTTCTCAATAAAATAGATACCGTCAGTAGCGACGAATGGCACGAATCTCTTAACTTCACACGATCATTGATAGAGCAGAAACTGTCGGTAAAAGACCTGCATATCTTCCCCGTGTCTGCAAAAAAGGCACTTGAGGCAAAACTCGCCCATGATACGGCGCTATATGAAGAGAGCGGATTTAAAGCCTTCGAGGAAGCGATTGCACATTTTATCATAAAAGACAAAGCCGATACACTTGCCGGCTCTACACGCATGAAAGCACGTATGCTATCCGACGAGCTTACACTGAATATACAGCTTACCATTCATGCGGTTCATTCCCCTCTCGATGAACTGAAAAATAAGATCGCGGTACTTAACAGCGAAACAACTATGCTCGAAAAAAGACACATAGAAATGGAGCTTTTGCTCGAGGGTGAGATTCGATCATTAAAGAACATTGTCGAGCAGGATATGGAGGTATTAAAAAAGCAGGCATCTATACAACTTAAAACCGGCCTGCACAGCCTTTCGGTGGAAAAAGCAAATAAAAAGAAAATGCTCGAGTCATTCACCTCGTATCTAAAAAAGGGCATAGAAGACGTATTTTCAGCATGGTTCAAGCATGAGGAAGAACTCGTAGCGGACAAACTTTCGCAGATCCTCATGAAGTATGCACAGTCTGTCGATGGCGAGATAAACTCCATAAAGCTGACAGCCGCAACCCTGTTTAATATCGGGTCCCAGAGACAATCCGACATTACAGAGTTGGATCCTTACAGCAGGCTGTGGTATAAGGTCGACGACATAATCACATGGGGCATCGATACAATTCCGTTCATACTGCCCAAACTATTCTTCGAAAAATATATCCTCAAACAAACGGAAAGCAAGATTGACGAAGAGATCGACAGGAATACAGGCAGGGCACATTATGATCTTTTCAGAAGAATAGATACGACGAAAAACAAGTTTCTCGACGAACTGAATACCAGGAAGGCCGCAGTTATTGACGGTATCTTCAAAGCAGTGGAAAAGGCAGAACACATCAAAACTATTAATGAACCCGAGGCACTGGAGCAATTGAAGGTTTTGAATTCGTACCTTGAAGAGATCAAGGATTTAACCCGGCTTCTGTAATACCGGCTAAAACACTTCACCTCTCCAAGACACATAATTTAACATTGAAAAAATCAGGGTGAGAAAACCTCTCCCCACAAGTAAGCCCTTTGGGCTCACATACCGGCAAAACTATGCCTTTTTCTCTTCTTTAGCCGCTGTCTTCTTGTCCTTTTTCTTCTTCTCTTTTATGGCCCTGTCCACAAGCTCTATATAAGAGAGTTCGGCTCCGTCACCCATTCTTTTTCTGAACTTTATAATCCTCGTATATCCGCCATTGCGGGTTTTATACCGGTCTGCAAATGTACTGAACAATTTTGCAACTGAAGGTTCATGCCTGAGCATTGAAAATGCACGCCTGCGTGAAGCAAGATCGCCTTTTTTCCCGAGGGTAATCATTCTTTCAACTATCCTTCTCAGTTCCTTTGCCTTCGCAACCGTGGTCTCTATACGTTCATTTACAATAAGTGCTATTGCAAGGTTCTTTAATAATGCTTTTCTATGAGATGTTGTTCTTCTTAATTTTCTGCCATCAACATTATGACGCATAATCCATCTTACTCCTTTTACTCTTTTTCCTCATCCGCATCCATACCTGCAGTCTTCATGCCGAGCTTTAACCCCATACCGGAAAGGACATCTTTTATCTCGCTGAGTGATTTCCTGCCAAAATTCTTCATCTGGAGGATTTCTTGTTCTGTCTTCAGCACAAGTTCTCCTATTGTTTTGATATTTGCATTCTTCAGACAGTTGGTTGCTCTCACGGAAAACTCAAGCTCATCGATGTTCTTATTCATTAACTCTGCAAGCTTATTATCTTCATGGTCAATCTCGCTGTGAATGATTTCAAGATTGTTATGCTCGATAACCTCTTCCGAGAATAATGAAAGCTGTTCTGATAAGATACCGGCAGCGGTTATCAATGCTTTTCTCGGCTCTATACTTCCATCTGTCCATATCTCGATGATTAGTTTATCATAATCGATGATCCTGCCGACACGTGAGTTCCTCACCTGAAAGTTTACCCTTTTGACCGGTGAAAATATCGAATCTATGGATATAACGCCGATGGACATGCCATCATCCTTGTTTTCCTCCGAAGGTATGTAACCTCTTCCTACCTTCACGCTCATATCTGCATTAAATACTGCATCCTTATGAAGTGTTGCAATCTTCGTGTCGGGTGTAAGTACAGCGACCTTATCATCAACGATAATATCTTTACCGGTAATAAGCATCTCACCCTTTGCCCTGATCTTTATTTCTCTCTCCCTGACGTCGCTGAGTCTGAACCTGATAGTTTTAAGATTCAGAATGATCTCCATAACATCTTCATCGACACCGGGTATCGTTGCAAATTCATTGGTTACGCCTTCAATCTTTATGGATGTTATTGCAGAACCTTCTATTGATGACAGGAGTATCCTTCTTAAGGTATTGCCAATAGTTGTACCGTACCCTCTTTCCAGCGGCTCTATCGTGAATTTACCGTAAGTTTCAGTTAATGCATTACTGTCTATTACCACTCTCTTGGGTTTTACAATAGGTTGCAAATTTCTATGAATCATTTATCCCTCCAAATTTTAAAAGCTCTTATTTAGAATATAACTCAACGACAAGCTGTTCCTGAACAGGTAAATTGATATCTGCTTTTTCCGGCAGTGCCTTTACCGTTGCCTTCATCGTGGATTGCTCAAGTTCAAGCCATTTCGGTATACCTGTCTTGGTGCGTGTGCTGAATGACGACTGGACATGCACATTTGCCTTCGTCCGCTCTTTGAGCTCAATAATATTACCTATCTTTACAAGGAAAGAAGCTATATCGACCTTCTTCCCGTTAACCAGCACGGAGCCATGATTGACAAGCTGTCTTGCGCTGGACCTCGAAGAAGCGAAACCGAGGTTATAAACGACATTGTCAAGCCTTCTCTCAAGCATGGAGAGTAAAGCATCACCTGTCCTGCCTTTATGAATTGTTGCGTCTACAAATATCCGTTCAAACTGTCTTTCCGTTAAACCGTATATGCGTCTTAGTTTTTGTTTTTCTCTCAACTGCACGCCGTATTCTGTTAATTTATTTTTGTTATGCCCGTGCGAACCCGGTGGATAATTCCTCCGCTCTATCGCACATTTCTCACCATAACATCTGCCCCCCTTCAGGAAAAGTTTAATTCCCTCTCTCCTGCAAAGTTTACATGATGCTTCAATATATCGTGACACTATTTCCTCCTATCCTTAAACTCTTCTTTTCTTGGGCGGCCTGCACCCATTGTGCGGTATCGGTGTAACATCTTTGATGGCAAGTATCTTTATGCCTGTGCCCTGGATCGCCCTTATTGCGGATTCTCTTCCAGCTCCAGGCCCCTTAACATATATAATTATACTCTTCATGCCGAGGTCCATAACTTTTCTCGCTGCATCTTCAGCAGCAAGCTGTGCTGCAAAAGGTGTACCTTTCTTGGAACCCTTGAATCCTTTTATTCCTGCACTTGACCATATGATTACATTACCCTCATTATCAGTGATTGTTACTATGGTATTGTTGAAGGTAGATTGAATATGTACAATCCCCGAACTTACAATTCTTTTTATCTTTTTTTTAGTTTTTCTTGGTGCAGCCAAAGCTTACCTCCTATTTCTTTAAGTCTTTCTTATGAAGACCGCCGACCGTCTGTCTTCTTGGTCCCTTCCGTGTTCTGGCGTTGGTATGCGTCCTTTGCCCACGTGCAGGAAGGCCTTTCTTGTGACGGAGCCCGCGGTAGCTGTTTGTATCCATGAGCCTCTTTATATTTGTCTTTTCTTCTTTCTTTAAGTCGCCACCGACCTTATGTTTGTTCTCAATAATCCTTCTTATAATTGCCAGCTCATCTTCTTTTAATTCTCCCACTTTCCTGCTGTACTCTATACCCGCTTCCATAAGAATTTCTGTAGATAAAGATCTGCCTATACCATAGATATAGGTAAGAGCAACCCATATATTTTTATTCTTAGGTAGGTCTAACCCCGATATACGCGCCATAAATACCTCCTATCCCTGCCTTTGTTTATGTTTAGGGTTCTCACATATCACCCTTACTACGCCTTTTCTTCTTATTATTTTGCATTTTACACATCTTTTTTTCACCGATGCATGGACCTTCATATCTCCTCCTCAAAATTCTATTATCAACTTCTATAAACTATTCTTCCCTTCGTCAGATCATAAGGGGACAACTCAACGGTAACTTTATCTCCCACCAGAATCTTTATATAATGCATGCGCATCTTCCCTGAAATGTGTGCAAGCACCTTATGTCCGTTTGCCAGCTCGACCCTGAACATTGCATTTGGAAGAGTTTCAAGGACCGTTCCTTCTACCAGAATTGCGTCTTCTTTAGGCATATCAATTCACCACTGATAACACAACACCGTGTTCATAATCAACCATAACGGTATGTTCAAAGTGTGCTGACAGTGAACCGTCGTACGTTCTTGCTGTCCAGCCGTCGGAATCCATTTTAATTCTGTAATCACCGGCGTTTACCATGGGTTCTAACGCAAACACCATGCCTCTTTCCAATTTTATACCTTTGCCGCGCTGTCCGAAATTCGGTATCTGTGGATCTTCATGAAGAGCCCTTCCGATACCATGACCGACAAAATCCCTTACGACCGAAAAGCCGTTGTTCTCTACATGGCTCTGTATGGCATTTGATATATCATACAGCCTGTTGCCGGCTTTTGCTTCTTTGACGCCGATATAAAGCGATTCTTTTGTAATCTCCATAAGTTTGCCGGCAAGTTCACTGACCTTGTGAACAGGAACCGTGATGGCTGCATCTCCGAAAAAACCATTCAGTTGAGCTCCAAAATCAAGACTCACTATATCGCCTTCTTTTATAAACCTGTTTGATGAGGGTATGCCATGAACTATCTCATCGTTAATTGATACACATATACTTGCGGGATACCCCCTGTATCCCTTAAATGCCGGTTTAGCATTAAATTTTTTCAGTTTTTCTTCAGCCATTGTATTGATCTGTCCCGTACTCATTCCCGGTCTTAAATCTACAGCAAGCTCATCAAGTATAATTGCAACAATCTTTGATGCTTCCGAAATCTTTTTTATCTCATCTGTAGTCTTTACATTAACCATTAAACGCCTTGTCGATAATGGAAACAATATTCTTATTTATACTTTCTATACTGCCGTCCGCATGGACAGTCTTCAGCATACCTTTCTTTGTGTAATATTCTGTCAAAGGAGCCGTTTTGCTGTTGTATACCCTGAATCTTTCCCTGATCGTTGCTTCTTTGTCATCGTCCCTCTGGTAAAGGCTGCTGTTGCAGTCATTGCATACATTATCCTTTACCGGCGGCTCAGTAATCACGTTGTATATCTTACCGCAACTGCTGCACACACGTCTTGAGGAGAGTCTCTTTATCAGACTGTCTTCATCAACTTTAAGCTCTATAACTGCAAATTTGTCTATATGAAGCTCTTTGAATTTCTTATCAAGAGCATCTGCCTGTGCAACTGTCCTTGGAAATCCATCAAGAATAAATCCCTTTTGAGCATCCTTTTCTTTAAGCCTTTTTTCCAGCATGTTTATAACGAGTGAATCTGGAACGAGCTCTCCTTTATCCATAAATCCTTTTGCCTGGAGTCCCAGGTCTGTGGCATTCTTGACTTCCTGCCTCAGCATATCACCTGTCGCTATCTGCGGTATGCTTAAATTTTTGCTTATTATAGTCGCCTGTGTACCTTTACCCGCCCCCGGGGGGCCAATCAACAATAATCTTATCATAGTAATTACCACCTTCTCCCTTTCATTTTAGTGTTTTTCATCAATCCATCATAATTTCTCATTATAAGCTGAGATTCGATCTGGGCTATTGTATCAAGCGCAACCCCTATGACGATCAATAATGAAGTCCCCCCAAAATAAAATGGTACATTGAACTTGCTCACAAGAATTGTCGGCAACACGCATATCACGGTAAGATAGAGTGCCCCCCCGACGGTAATTCTTGTTAATATTCTGTCTATGTAATCCGCTGTGCTCTTTCCCGGCCTTATGCCCGGAACATACCCGCCGTATTTTTTCAGATTATCCGCAACATCGACGGGATTATAGGTAACTGCTGTATAAAAGAACGTAAAAAAGATTATCAGTACGCCATAAAATAAATTATAGATCATATTACCAGGCATCAGATAACTGCGCATATAAGAAAGCCATGGTATATTTGACATACTTGTTATTGTGGCGGGGACCATAAGGAGTGAAGACGCAAATATAGGCGGTATAACACCCGATGTATTGACCTTGAGCGGAAGAAAAGTTTCCTGTCCGCCATACATCCGCCTGCCCACTATGCGCTGAGCATACTGAACAGGAATCTTTCTCTGGCCGAGCTCAACAAAGATAATCACAGCCACGACAAGCACCATCAATACTGCAAGGAACAGGAGCACTAAAACATTCATTTCTCCGCTTTTTACGAGCCTGAAGGTATTGAATATTGCCGACGGCATCCTTGCAACTATACCTGCGTATATGATAAGCGATATGCCGTTGCCTATGCCCCTTTCCGTGATCTCTTCTCCAAGCCACATAAGCAGTATCGTCCCTGTTGTCAGCGTTAAGGCACTCAGGAGCCTGAACGAGAATCCTGGATTGATTACTATGGAAGCACCGCCCGGAGCATGCATGCTTTCAAGACCATAACTTATAACAAAGCCCTGTATAATACTGATTACGACTGTTCCATACCTCGTATATTGAACGATCTTTTTCCTTCCGAGTTCTCCTTCCTTCTTCAACTTCTCAAGATACGGAAAAACAGCTGTCAGAAGATCGATTATAATCGCTGCGGATATGTAGGGCATTATGCCGAGTGTGACTATTGAGAAATGCTCAAATGCACCGCCGGTAAAAAGATTGAACAACCCAAACAATGTTCCTGAGTTCTGTGAAAAAAATGCTGTAAGTGCATGGGCATTGACACCTGGTGTAGGAATAGCAACTCCCAATCTATATATGGTGAGCAGAAGAACAGTGATCAGCAGTCTCTTCCTGAGTTCCGGTATTTTGGGTATATTTACTACATTATCAAGCAACTGAAACTACCTCTACTTTACCGCCTGCAGATTCGATCTTATGCTTCGCTTCTTTTGAAAAACGATTTGCATACACTGTCAGCTTCTTATTTATATCACCGTCACTCAGAACGACCACAGGCTTATTACCCTTAATCATGCCCCTTTCCACCATTTTCTCTATGGTGATTTCTTCATTCTCAGAGAATGAGTTCAGCGTTTTAATATGTACGACCTGAAATTCGACATGCTTTGTATTTACAAATCCATACTTCGGCATACGGCGTGTCAAAGGCATCTGTCCACCTTCAAAATCAGGCGATACACCGCCACCTGACCGTGCATTGTGTCCCTTATGACCCTTGCCGGCCGTTTTACCGAGACCGGAGCCAGTCCCCCTGCCGATCCTTTTTCTTGCCGTTGTCATACCTTTAGGCTTTTTTAATGTAGATAGATTCATCTCTTCCTCACACCCTTTTGTTATTGAGCTGCTTCAGGGCTGTCTTTGAGCGTAATGACCCCTGCTTCAAGATTATTTATATTATTTAATTCCGGCAGATTGGCAAGTGCGTCCATGGTTGCTTTTAATACATTATGCGGATTGTGCGAGCCTAATATCTTTGCGACCACATCCTTGTATCCTGCAAGTTCAAGCACGGCCCTTACCGCACCTCCTGCGATAATACCTGCACCCGTCGGAGCAGGCTTAAGATAAACCAGTCCGGCTCCAAACTTTCCGGTAACATGATACGGGAGTGTACCGCTTTTGATAGGTACATTAATGAGGTTTTTCTTAGCTTTTTCTACGCCTTTCCTTATTGAATCGGGGACCTCATTTGCCTTGCCAAGTCCAAACCCGACAAGTCCTTTATGATTTCCGACTACCACAAGGGTACTGAAGCTGAAACGTTTGCCGCCTTTGACAACCTTGGCAACCCTGTTTATCTTTATTATGTGTTCTTTAAACTCTACGTTGGCATTTGAATCTACCAAAATCATACCTCCATTTAAAATATAAGCCCTTTTTGTCTTGCAGTATCTGCAAAGAGCTTTATCTTACCATGATATTTATAACCGTTTCTATCAAAAACAACCCGTTTTATGCCTTTTTCAATTGATTTCTCTGCAACAATCTCACCTATCTTCTGTGCTGCATCTTTATTTTTTTTACTCTTCAATTTCCCGAAGTATTCTTTATTCAACGTGGACATCGAAAGTATAGTCTGCTGTTTGTCATCATCTATCAACTGCACATATATGTTTTTCAGGCTTTTGAATACAACAAGCCTTGGCTTCGCTTCCGTGCCATGCATCCTTTCTTTCACACGCTGCTTCCTTAACATCCTGTTTTTATTTTTGCTTATAATCTTTATCATAAAAAAATCCTTCTTTCAGTCATTATTTGGCGCCGCCGGCGGCTGTCCCAGCCCCTGTCGCACCGGCCGCAGATTTACCGGGCTTCAGTTTCAGCTGCTCATTTGCATATTTAATGCCTTTCCCCTTGTATGAATCGGGAGGCTTTATTGACCGTATCTTTGCCGCTAATAAACCAACACGGTCATTTTCGATCCCTGTTATAACGACCTTCGTCTGTTTGTCTTCTATTTTTATATTTATATTGGCCGGTATAGCTATAATTACCGGTGTTGTAAATCCGACATTCAAAATAAGGGATTTATCTTTTACGTCAGCTTTATAACCAACACCAACTACCTCTAATTCTTTTTTAAATCCTTCAGTAACACCCTTGATCATATTATTGATAAGTGATGCGTACATACCATGAAGCATCCTTACAGACTGCTCATCATTCTTCCTCGAAACTAAAATGCTGTTGTTCGCTATTACAAGACCTATATTCTCCGGTACTGGCTTCTCAAGCGTACCCTTTGGACCTTTTATCTTAAGAACATTGGATTCTACTTTCACCGTTATACCTGCCGGAAAAATTATTGGTTTTCTCGCAAGTTTAGACATTATACCTCCTCACCATATTACACACAGTAGCTCACCGCCAACCTTAGAGTTTCTCGCCTCTTTGTTGGACATCACGCCTTTCGGTGTGGACAGTATTGTAATACCGTAATCATTTTTCTGTTTTGTAATCTGTTTATATCCATTGTACTTTCTTAAACTAGGTTTACTCAGCCTTCTTATGTCATGTATATGGGGCATGCCGTCTTTTCTGTAAAGAAGGGTTATCATGAGCTTTTTTCTGCCTTCAACCGTAGCCTCATCATAATTCGCTATAAATCCTTCCTGCTTTAACACCCTGAGAATATCGCTGTTCATATTGGAAAACGGCACAAACAGGTCTTTCTTCTTTCTGAGCTGAGCATTCTTTATTGCGACCAATAAATCTGATATTGAATCTGTAGTCTTCATAGTATCTTCCTCACCAGCTTGCCTTCGTAACACCGGGGATGTCACCCCTGAGTGCCAATTTTCTAAAACATATTCTGCACATATTGAACTTTCCCATATAACCTCTTGATCTCCCGCAAATGGGACATCTGTTGTAAGCTCTTACTTTGAATTTCTTTGGCTTACTCGTTTTTACGATTAAGGATTTCTTTGCCACTCGTTTTCCTCCAATTACTTATTAAACGGCATTCCAAGCCATTCCAATAAAGCCCTTGCTTCTTTATCTTTTTTTGCTGTGGTAACAAAAGTAATATTCATACCCTTTACCTTATCTATCTTATCGTAGCTTATTTCAGGGAATACAATCTGTTCCGTGAGGCCAAGCGTGTAGTTACCCGTTCCATCAAATCCCGTGGATGATATACCTTTAAAGTCTCTCACCCTTGGCAGTGCTATATTTATAAACCTGTCGACAAATTCATACATAATGTTACCCCGTAAGGTAACCATAACACCGATAGGTGTACCTTCTCTCAATTTAAATGTCGATATGGACTTTTTTGCCTTCTTTATCACAGGCTTCTGACCCGTTATCTGTCCAAGTTCAATCACCGCAGTATCAATGAACTTTGGATTCTCTTTTGCTGCGCCAATACCCATGTTTATTACAACTTTTACAAGAGAAGGGACCTGATACCGGTTCTTATACCCGAATTGCTCCATCAATTTATTTGCTACAGTTTTTTTATAAAGTTCTTTTAATCTCGCCATTCTTTCACCGCTATCCAATAACTTCATTACATTTTTTGCAATATCTTACTTTGCTTCCATCATCCAAAAATCTGAACCCTATCCTTACGCCCCTGTTACAGCTCTTGCAAAGCAGCAGTACATTTGAAACAGATATAGGGAGCGTTTTCTCAATTATCCCGCCGGTGGGGTTTGTATTACTCGGCCTTGTATGTTTCTTCGCAACATGGACTTTTTCAACCGTTACCGTATCATCTCCGGCATTGACACCGATAACCTTACCGATCTTTCCGCGGTCATTACCTGTCGTTACTTTGACCATATCGCCTTTTTTTATGTAGAGTGTCGTTTTTTTCATCATAATACCTCTGGGGCTAAAGAAATAATCTTCATGAATTTTCTCGCCCTTAATTCTCTCGCAACAGGCCCGAATATACGGGTTCCTATCGGCTCAAGCTGCGGGTTGAGAAGAACAACCGAGTTGGTATCAAACCGTATATAACTGCCATCGGTACGCCTCACTTCTTTCTTTGTTCTCACGATAACAGCTTTCAGCACATCGCCTTTTTTTACCTTCGCTGTCGGTGTCGCTTCTTTTACCGATACAACTATTACATCTCCGATGCTTGCATATCTGCGTCTCGTGCCTCCCAGCACTTTTATACATGCGACTATCCTCGCGCCGGTGTTGTCGGCCACATTAAGTTTTGTACTTGTCTGGATCATGCAGCCTCCTCTTTTTCAAGACTCACGGGAGCTTTCTCGATGATCCTTGAAATCCTCCATCTTTTTTCCCTGCTCATCGGTTTTGTAAGCACTATCTCAACCTTATCTCCCCTGTGCGACTGATTTTGCTCATCATGTGCTTTATATTTGACTTTTCTCTTTACCGGTTTGTTATACTTTGTATGTTTGAATATTTTCTCTACGATTATGACCCTCGTTTTATCCATCTTATCGCTGCCCACAACACCAATCATGGAAAAGGACCGTTGATTGTTCTTATTTGGCATGTATGCTCTTCTCCTTTTCTACAAGTATCGTTAAATGTTTTGCTAAATCTTTTTTTATAAATCTGTAACTTCTGTAATCCGACAGTTGTCCTGTCTTCACCTTCATCTTTAAATTAAACAATTCTTTCCTGAGATTTTTAATCCTGTCTTTCAATTCATCAACTAAAAAACCCCTTATCTCTGAAGACTTCATTTTACTGCCTCCCTTTCTACTATCCTTGTTGCAAATGGCAGTTTATAACTTGCGCTTCTCAGAGCTTTATATGCCGTCGCCTTCTCCATACCTTCCATCTCATAAAGTATCCTGCCCGGCTTCACAACTGTTATCCATTCGATGGGATCTCCCTTACCTTTACCCATCCTTGTTTCAGCCGGTTTCTTTGTATAAGGCTTGTCAGGAAATACCCTTATCCACACCCGGCCTGTCTTTTTTATAAATCTTGCAATAGCTATTCTCGCTGCTTCGATCTGTTTTGCACTCATGTATCCTCTGCCTAAAGCCTGTAACCCTATATCACCGAATGCAAGGGTGTTGCCCGCTTTTGACAACCCCTTCATCCTTCCTCTCTGCTGCTTTCTGTATTTAACTTTACTCGGCATCAACATATCGCATACTCCTCATTTCATTAAGCTACGGCACCGGTTTGGGCATCCTGCTCTTCTGTCTTATCAAGGACCTCTCCCTTAAATATCCACACTTTTATACCTATAACGCCATAGGTCGTAAAAGCCTCCGCCAGTCCGTAATCTATATCGGCCCTGAGCATTTGAAGTGGTACCCTGCCCTCTCTATACCATTCTGTCCGGGCAATTTCAGCTCCTGCAAGCCTGCCGGCTATCATAACCTTTATGCCTTTTGCTCCGAATTTCTGTGACGAGCTAATAGCTTTTTTCATTGCACGCCTGTAGGAAATCCGTCTGACGAGCTGTAGTGCTATATTTTCCGCGACAAGCTGGGCATCGAGTTCCGGTTTTCTTATCTCAAAAATATTTATAGAAATTTCTCTTCCCGACAGCATCTTTGATAATTCGGTTTTCAGTGCTTCTATCTCAACGCCCTTTTTCCCTATTATCAAACCAACCCTTGCACTGTGAATGTTTACCTTAATCTTATTAACAGCGCGTTCGATGATAATATTCGATACTGCTGCGTGGTATAATTTTTTCTTCAGAAATGTTCTTATTCTATAATCCTCATGAAGGGCAGTTGCATAATCTTTTTCTGCAAACCATCTTGAGTTCCAGTTTTTTATTATTCCTATTCTAAATCCTATCGGATTTGTTTTTTGTCCCAAAATTACTCTCCTTTATTTTTCATCAAGAATTAAATTAATATGGCACATGCGTTTTCTTATTTTTGCAGGCCTGCCCATCGGTGCTGCCCTGAAACGTTTCATCGTAGGTCCCGCGGTCACATTTATAAATTTTACATAAAGATTATCTATATCGACTGTTCCTTTTGTCTCAGCATTTGCAACGGCGGATTTTATCAGTTTTATTATATACAGTGAAGCTGACTTATTAACGAACTTTAAGAGTGCAAGGGCTGCATTGACATTCTGCCCTCTCACAAGCGCTGCAACAATTTGAGCCTTTCTCGGCGCTAATCTTAAAAATTTTATTGAAGCCTTTATCTCCATAATTTATCCGTTCCTTTTTCTATTCCTTTTTCTAACTATTCTTTCTTTGCGGTTTCTTCTTTGCCTGCTTTTCTATCTCCAGAATGCATAACAAATGTTCTTGTTGGAGAAAACTCACCGAGTTTATGCCCAACCATGTTTTCTGTAATATAGACAGGAATAAACTTCCTGCCATTGTGTACGGCAATTGTCAGACTTACCATCTCCGGCGATATAACGGACCGCCGCGACCATGTCTTTATCAGTCTTTTGTCCTTCTTGCCGCTCATCTGCTCTATCTTCTTGGACAATGATTCATCAATAAACGGACCCTTCTTTAATGATCGTGCCATTATATTCCCCTATTGTTTTTGATTATCACTTTTTATGCCTTGACTTCACTATAAATTTATCTGAATACTTAGGTCTTCTTGTCTTAAAGCCCTTTGCCGGCACTCCTGTTGGAGAAACAGGGTGCGGGTTGCCCTGACCTGCCTTACCTTCTCCTCCTCCGTGCGGATGATCTACAGGGTTCATGGACACGCCTCTGTTATGGGGTTTACGTCCTCTCCATCGTACCCTGCCGGCCTTACCTATGGATATGTTTATGTTGTCTATATTGCTTAACTGACCAATGGTTGCCATACACTCGAGTCTTATAAGCCTTACTTCGCCGGAGGGGAGCTTGACATGTCCGTAGTCGCCTTCCTTTGCCATAAGCTGCGCCACTGCACCTGCACTCCTTACAATTTTACCACCCTCGCCAGACTTTAACTCTATATTGTGTATATTGCTGCCAGCCGGTATAAATTTAAGCGGCATCGCATACCCTGTTAATATATCAAGTTCTGATGTTCTGCTTGACATAACCTTATCATTCACTTTCAAACCGTTCGGTGCAAGTATGTATCTTTTCTCTCCGTCAGCATATTTAAGCAGAGCTATAAATGCCGTACGTACAGGATCATATTCTATAGATGCCACTTGTCCCGGTACATCGTGCTTGTCTCTCTTGAAATCTATAATCCTGTACATCTGTTTATGTCCGCCGCCCCTGAACCTTGCCGTGATCCTGCCGACATTATTTCTGCCGCCATGTTTTTTAAGTGGTGCCAGGAGGGACCTTTCCGGTTTACCGGTTGTCAGCTCTTCAAAAGTGAGACCCTGAAAGAACCGCCTTCCCGGTGAAGTAGGTTTATAATATTTTATGCCCATCTATCTTTATACTCCTTGAAAGAACTCTATCTTATCGCCCTGTTTCAGTCTTACTATAGCCTTTTTGTATCCCCTTCTCAAACCCCGGTGCGCGCTCCTGACGGCTTTTACCTTGCCGGGCATATTCATGGTCCTCACATCCGTGACCTTGACCTTGAATATCTTTTCCATTGCCTCTTTGATTTCTTTTTTGTTCGCTGTTTTACTCACGACACAGGCGACTTCGTTAAGCTGTTCCTTTGCAGCGGTATTCTTCTCTGTAATGATTGGAGATATTATAACATCATATATGGATTTCATTTGCTCAAGACCTCCTGCAGCATCATGGCTGTCTTTTCCGTGAGCACAAGCTGTCTATACTTCATAATATCATAGACATTCAATGTGTTATTCCTTATGATTTTTACCTTCGGTATATTCCTTGCCGAAAACTGTAAATTCTTATCTCCGCCATCAAGAATAATCAAAGCGTTATTGATGGCTAACTTTTTCAGCATATCATAAACTACCTTTGTTTTTATCTGATCGACTTTAAAAGCATCTACCACGATAAGCAATTTGTCTTTATACTTGGAGCTGAGTGCAGAACGCTCTGCAAGTTTTATAATCTTTTTATTTATCTTGAGCAGCCTTTCACCGGGCTGAGGACCGAATGTCGCCCCCCCCCCTTTCCATAGAGGAGATCTTATGCTGCCCACCCTTGCCCTGCCTGTACCTTTCTGCTTCCATGGTTTCTTGCCGCCGCCCCTGACCTCGCCCTTTGTCTTTGTCGATCTATTCCACTGCCTCTGATTATGCATATACTGCTTTATTGCAAGGTATATTGCAGGCTCATGCACCGTGGTGTTAAAGACTTCATCTTTCAGCGTGAGTTCTTTTAATTTATTCCCGTTTTGATCTATAACATCAACAATAGCCATATTTCACCTATGCATAAACCTTTTTTATATCTACAATCGTATTTACACTCCCGGGAACAGCACCCCTTATAAGGATGATATTTTTCTCCGGTATAAGCTTTACTACCTCAAGGTGTTTCACGGTCACCCGTTCACCACCCATCCTGCCAGGCAATTTTTTATTTTTTATTACCCTGCCGGGAAATGTATTTGAACCAATGGAACCCGGCGCCCTGTGAAACATCGAACCATGACTCCCAGGACCACCTTTGAAACCGTGCCTCTTTACGACACCCTGAAAACCTTTACCCTTGCTTACACCGACTACGTCCACTATCTCTCCAACCTTAAACGCTTCGACCGTAACGATATCATTGACTTTGATATCTTTAAGATCGTTGACTCTAAATTCTTTAAGATATTTATAGAAATCCGTACCGATTTTTTTATAGTATCCATTGACAGGCTTACTTAAATCTTTCTCTGACGCTGCATGATATGCCAGTTGCACAGCTTTGTACCCGTCCTTTTCAGATGTCCTTATATTCATAACTTTGCATGGACCTGCCTCTATGACTGTAACAGGGACCATTTCACCGTTATCATTGTATATGCGCGTACACCCTATTTTCCTGCCCATTATATTGGTAAACATCGACTTTATTTACCTCCGAAGCTCTTTATTTCTACATCAACCCCGGCTGAAAGGTCTATCTTCATCAGTGCATCCACCGTCTGCTGGGTTGGTTCAAGTATGTCTATCATTCTCATACTTGTCCTTATCTCGAACTGCTCTCTTGATTTTTTATCTACATGGGGCGATCGAAGAACCGTGTAACGCTGAATCATGGTTGGCAGGGGCACTGGCCCCTTGATAAGCGCACCCGTTCTTTTTGCTGTTTCAACTATTTCCTTCACAGACTGATCCAGCAACCTGTGATCATATGCTTTTAATTTTATCCTAAGATTTTGCGTGTCTACCATAATATTTTACTCTATAATCTCCGTCACGACACCTGCACCGACTGTCTTACCGCCTTCCCGTATTGCAAACCTTAATCCTTTCTCCATCGCTATCGGCACGATCAGGTCTCCCTCTAACGTAATGTTGTCCCCGGGCATTACCATCTCCACTCCCTGCGGCAGCTTTACGATCCCAGTCACATCCGTCGTCCTGAAGTAAAACTGAGGCCTGTATCCCGTGAAAAACGGCGTGTGCCTCCCGCCTTCTTCCTTCGTCAATACGTACAACTCCCCCTTGAACTTCATGTGCGGTGTTATGCTCCCAGGCTTCGCTACTACCTGGCCTCTCTCTACCTCTTCCTTCTTCGTCCCCCGTAACAATACTCCGATGTTATCTCCCGCCCTGCCTTCATCCAATACCTTCCTGAACATCTCTACCCCAGTCACCACCGTCTTCAGTGTCGGAGTTATTCCCACTATCTCCATCTCTTCCCCTACCGTTACCTTCCCACGGTCTACTCTCCCTGTTACCACAGTCCCTCTTCCACTTATCGTAAACACATCCTCTACAGGCATTAAAAACGGCTTGTCTATGTCCCTCGCCGGCTCGGGTATGTAGCTGTCTATCGCATCCATCAGCTTCATGATTGACCCTTCCCCCATCTCGCTCTTGTCCCCTTCCAACGCCTTCAATGCACTCCCTATTATTACCGGTATCTTGTCACCGGGAAACTTGTACTGCGTCAGTAGCTCCCTTACCTCAAGCTCTACTAAATCCAGTAACTCCTTGTCGTCTACCATGTCTGCCTTGTTTATATATACCACTATATACGGAACTCCTACCTGCCGTGCCAATAGTATGTGCTCTCTCGTCTGCGGCATCGGCCCGTCTGCTGCACTCACCACCAGTATCGCTCCATCCATCTGCGCCGCTCCGGTTATCATGTTCTTGATGTAGTCCGCATGACCAGGACAGTCCACGTGCGCATAGTGCCTCTTCAATGTCTCATACTCTACATGGGATATCGATATCGTTATCCCACGCTCCCTTTCCTCGGGCGCTTTGTCTATCTGATCAAATGGTATGAAATTTGCCAGCTTCTTTTCGGATAATACCTTCGTTATTGCCGCTGTTAATGTAGTCTTCCCATGGTCTATATGACCTATGGTCCCTACATTCAAATGCGGCTTCGTCCTTTCAAATTTCGCTTTACCCATCTTTAGTTCTACCTCCTTAAATAATTAAACACCTTGCAATTTCTCTAAAATACCCGCGGCAATGGCAGCAGGGACAGATTCATAATGGGAAAACTCCATCGTAAAAACGCCTCGTCCCTGCGTGTTGGACCTCAGATCCGTTGCATAGCCGAACATCTCTGCAAGCGGGACTTCGGCTTTGATAATATGCATGTTAATACGCATCTCCATTCCCATTATCTTTCCTCGTCTTGAACTCAGGTCTCCTATTACTTCACCCATGAATTCTTCCGACACTGTTACTTCAACCTTCATAACCGGCTCGAGCAATACAGGATGTGCACTGTGTATCGCATCTTTAAATGCCATAGATGCAGCGATCTTAAAAGCCATTTCCGATGAATCTACTTCATGGTATGAACCATCATAGACTTCTACTTCAACACCGAGTACCGGATAACCGCCGAGAACTCCTCTTTCTGAAGCCTCCCGGACACCTTTCTCAATGGCAGGTATATATTCCCTGGGGATTGAACCACCGACTATTTTGTTTACAAATTTTACGCCGTTGTCAAGTGATAGAGGTCTTACATTAAAAAGGACATGACCATATTGCCCTCTGCCGCCTGTCTGTTTTATGTATTTACCTTCTGCATGCGACTCTTTTGTTATTGTTTCCTTGTACGCAACCATGGGCTTTCCGACATTGGCTTCCACGCCGTACTCTCTTTTTAATCTATCGATAATTATTTCCAGATGCAGCTCGCCCATACCTGAGATAATGGTTTGTCCCGTTTCCTGGTCTACCTTTAATTTAAATGAAGGATCCTCAGTAGTGAGCTTATAGAGCGAACCTGACAGTTTATCCTGATCAGCCTTGGTCTTTGGCTCTATCGAGATTGACAGAACAGGTTCCGGGAACTCCATAGATTCAAGCGTTATCGGCTGTTCTTTTGTACAGAGGGTGTCTCCTGTCATCGTATACTTCAGTCCTATGACAGCAACTATATCGCCGGAATCAACAGTTTTAACATCCTGCCTTGAATTCGCATGCATCCTGACGATCCTTCCAATCCTCTCCATCTTGTCCTTCGATGAGTTGTACACATAGCTGCCGGCCGTAAGAATACCCGAGTATATTCTCAGGTATGTCAACTGTCCTGTAAACGGGTCATTCATTATTTTGAATGCAATAGCTGCAAACGGCTCATCGTCGGATATCTTTCTCGTTATGTCCTTACCGGCAGAATCTTTGCCCGCAACGGGGCGCAGGTCCATCGGTGACGGCAGGTAGTCAATGATTGAGTCGAGGAGCGGCTGCACTCCTTTATTCTTAAATGAAGATCCGCACAGTACAGGAACTGCCCTGAATTCTATTGTACCTTTTCTCAATGCCTGTCTCAGTTCATCTTCCGTTATGGGTTCTTCCGACAGGTACTTCTCGGTCAGTTTTTCATCGAGCTCTGCTATTATCTCGACCATATGGACACGCTTCAGCTCTGCTTCTTTTATGTATTCTTTCGGAATTTCTTCCTCTCTGTATTTAGCTCCGAGAGTATCCTCGTCGTATATGATGGCCTTCATTGTAATAAGATCTATTACGCCTCTGAAATCACTCTCTTTGCCGAGAGGTATCTGTACAATTACCGGGTTGGCATTCAATCTCTTCTTTATCATATCGACTGACATATAAAAATCAGCACCGAGACGATCCATTTTATTTATGTAAGCAATTCTCGGGACATTATATTTGTTTGCCTGTCTCCACACCGTTTCCGACTGCGGTTCCACGCCATTCGCAGCATCAAATATTGCAATCGCTCCATCAAGTATACGGAGTGATCTTTCAACTTCAACGGTAAAGTCCACGTGCCCCGGGGTATCGATTATATTTATCTGATAATTTTTCCATACCGCTGTGGTCGATGCTGAAGTAATCGTTATTCCTCTCTCCCTCTCCTGATCCATCCAGTCCATCGTTGTGGTACCATCGTCTATTTCACCGATTTTATAGTTTACTCCCGTATAATAAAGAATTCGTTCGGTAGTAGTAGTCTTACCGGCATCGATGTGTGCCATTATACCAATATTTCTTATAAGTTTTTTGTCCATATTAAATTATTAAAAGACTGAATCTTTTTCCTCGGTTATCATTAAGACTGCACTATAGAATACTACCAGCGATAATGCGCAAAAGCTCTGTTTGCTTCCGCCATCTTATGGGTATCTTCTCTTTTCTTTATAGCATTTCCTTTATTCTCGTATGCGTCAAGCAGTTCGCCAACAAGTTTGTTTACTATCGTCTTCTCTGATCTTGATTTTGCTGCTATGAGTATCCACCTGAATGCAAGGGCTACTTGTCTGTTATCACGTACTTCAACAGGGACCTGATAAGTAGCTCCGCCAACCCTTCTTGATCTCGTTTCAAGCACGGGCTTGACATTCTCAACAGCTTTTGTAAATATTTTTAAGGGGTCATCCTGTTTTTTTGATTTCAACTCGTCGAGTACGGTATACAATATCCTCTCTGCAGTTATTTTCTGTCCCTGCTTCATGATATAGTTAACGAACTTTGCAACCAATGCATCGTTATATCTGACATCCGGTAAAACATAATTATGTATAACTTTCTTCTTCCTTGACATTTAATACCTCTGGGTTACTTATGCTTTCTGCTTCTTTGCGCCGTATTTAGAACGGCCTTTTTTTCTCTCTTTTACTCCTGTAGTATCAAGAGAACCTCTTATTATATGATATCTTACACCGGGCAGGTCCCTGACTCTACCACCTCTGACAAGTACAACAGCATGCTCCTGCAGCTCATGACCAATACCGGGGATATAAGCAGTTATTTCCATCCCGTTTGTCAATCTTACACGCGCTACTTTTCTTAAAGCTGAATTCGGCTTTTTGGGTGTTGTGGTATAAACCCTTATGCACACACCTCGCTTCTGAGGGTTCTTCTGTAATGCTGCCGCCTTACTCTTTGCCCTTGTCCTCTTCCGTGCTTTTTTAATAAGCTGATTAATTGTTGTCAATTCTCACTCCCACAAAGAAATTTTTTTTATTTAACATGCATGTTTTCATATGTCAATAAGTTTTTGATTATTTTTGTCAGACCGTTGTATTTTTTACTTCTGTTTTTGTCTCTATTTTTGTCTCTTCATACGACGGCTCTATACCGAGTTTAACATTGCTGTAATCTTCATGCCCTGTTCCTGCAGGTATAAGCCTTCCCATGATTATGTTTTCCTTCAGCCCTCGCAGATAATCTATCTTGCCGGTGATAGCAGCTTCTGTCAGTACCTTTGTCGTATCCTGGAATGATGCTGCCGAAATAAAACTGTCCGTACTCAGAGATGCTTTTGTGATACCGATCAACATCGGTTCTGCAACCGCAGGCTTTACGCCTTTATTGATCATCTTTTGATTCACATCCTCAAAAGAATACTTTTCTACATGCTCTCCGGGCAGGAACAATGTATCTCCGGAATCATTGATCTTGATCCTTCTCACCATCTGCCGGACAATCACCTCTATATGCTTATCATTAATTTTAACACCCTGATACCGGTAAACTTCCTGGATCTCATTGACCAGAAATTTTGCAAGCTCTTTTACTCCAAGTACTCTGAGTATGTCATGAGGGTTTATAAGACCATCGGTAAGTGGCTCGCCTGCCTTGACATGATCTCCCTCCTGCACACTTATATGCCTGCCCTTGCTTATGCTATAAGTCTTCGATTCACCGATTGATGGAGCGACGATTATGGTCTTCTTGCCTTTCATATCATCGCTGAAATGTACCGTGCCGTCAATTTCGGCAATTGTTGCCGATTCTTTTGGCTTGCGGGCTTCGAATAGATCGACAACCCTTGGCAGACCGCCGGTAATATCTTTTGTCTTTGTAGTCTCACGCGGTATCTTTGCAAGCATATCACCTGCTTTGACTTTTTCGCCGTCTTTTACCACAAGCTCCGCTTTGATAGGCAATGATATAAACACGGGTGTATTGGTACCCGGTATTTTTACGGTAACACCGCTTTCATTAACTATCGATATGTGCGGCCTCTTGTCCGGGTCCTTCGATTCAATGATCATCTTCGTGGATCTTCCTGTTTGCTCATTCCATGTTTCCTCGACAGTGACGCCTTCTTCAATATCACCGTATCGAACGATACCTCCGGCTTCTGTCAATATTGGACTCGCATATGAATCCCATGAAGCAAGTGATGTACCGGCTTTTACCTTTGAACCGTCCTCCAGATTCAGCGTAGCGCCGTACACGATCTTATATCTCTCTTTTTCTCTTCCGCTCTCCTCGGCTATGATAAACTCTCCGTGCCTGTTCATAGCAATGATAGTACCGTCTTCTTTCTTGACCGTTTTCAATCCTATGAACTTAACGATACCATCATACTTTGCCTCGAGTGAATTCTGCTCGACCTTTCTGCTTGCAGTGCCACCGACGTGGAATGTTCTCATTGTCAACTGGGTGCCGGGCTCCCCGATTGACTGAGCCGCTATTACACCGACTGCTTCACCTATATCGACGAGCTTTCCTCTGGCAAGATCCTGGCCATAACATTTTGCACAAACTCTGCCGCCTCTTGACCGGCATGTTAACACAGACCTTATCACAACGCTTTCAACTCCCGCATCCTCTATCTTCTTCACCAGCTCATCGGTAATCAGCTCGTTTGCCTTTACAAGGACTTCCCCTGAAAACGGATCCACTACGTCTGTAAGAACAACCCTGCCCATGATCCTTTCTCCCAGTGTCTGGACTACCTCGCCATCTACAATCAGCGGTGTTATTACAATACCATCCAGTGTACCGCAGTCAGACTCTTCAATTATGGCATCCTGGGCTACATCGACAAGCCTCCTGGTGAGGTATCCTGAATTTGAAGTCTTCAATGCTGTGTCGGCGAGACCTTTTCTTGCACCGTGTGTCGATATAAAGTACTCGAGAACATTCAGGCCTTCCCTGAAATTCGATAGAATAGGTGTTTCCATAATATCACCCGACGGCTTCGTCATCAATCCCCGCATACCGGCAAGCTGTTTTATCTGTTCATCACTGCCTCGTGCTCCTGAGTCAGCCATTATATAGATAGGATTGAAACTGGGGACCTTCCTGTTTACTCCATCTCTGTTGACAATAATTTCCCCTGAAATCTCTTTTTTCATTTCAAAGGCGACAGCTTCGCTTGCCTTTGCCCATATATCTATGATCTGATTATGCTTCTCTCCTGCGGAAATCAGCCTTTCATTCGCCCTTTCTGTGACCTGCATGACCTCCTCGAGCGCCTTCTTGATGATTTCTGATTTTTTAGGCGGTATCTTCATATCATTGATGCATATTGAAATGCCTGCCTCGGTCGACATCTTGAACCCGATATCTTTTATCCTGTCTGCGAGCAGGACAGTTTCTTTCTCACCGGCAACTTTATAACAAAGGTCTATGAGGTTAGCGATCTCCTTTTTCCCCAGAACCTTGTTAATGTTATCAAAAGGAATACTATGGGGGAGTATATCGATAAGCATCGCACGTCCGACCGTCGTCTCATAAATCTTATTGTTGAATCTTAATTTTATTTTTGCGTGAATATCGACGACCTTAAGCTCATAGGCTATCCTCACTTCCTCATGGCTTGAAAAAAACTTGCCCTCGCCTTTTACATAAGCGCTCGGCTTGGTCATATAATAAAGTCCAAGAACGATGTCCTGAGTAGGGTTTATAATCGGTTTTCCGTTTGCAGGCGACAGTATATTGTTCGTTGACATCATCAATATTCTTGCCTCTGACTGCGCCTCAATGGATAGGGGGACGTGTACCGCCATCTGGTCACCGTCAAAGTCGGCATTGAATGCAGGACACACAAGCGGATGAAGGTGTATTGCTTTCCCTTCGACAAGTACTGGCTCAAAAGCCTGAATACCGAGCCTGTGGAGTGTCGGTGCTCTGTTCAGAAACACCGGATGCTCCGTAATGACCTCTTCAAGGACATCCCAGACCTCCGGTTTCTCTTTTTCAACCAGCTTCTTTGCCGTCTTTATCGTAGTTGCATAGCCGTACTCTTCAAGTTTGTTATAAACAAAAGGCTTAAAAAGTTCCAGTGCTATCTGCTTCGGTATACCGCATTGATGCAATTTTAATTCCGGTCCGACCACGATTACGGACCTTGCCGAATAATCCACTCTCTTACCGAGGAGGTTCTGTCTGAATCTGCCGTGCTTACCTCTTATTGTTTCACTCAGTGATTTCAATTCTCTCCTATTGGCCGATGTTACCGTCTTTCCTCTCTTCCCGTTATCTATAAGGGCATCGACAGATTCCTGCAGCATCCTCTTCTCATTACGGATTATGATGTCAGGCGCATCTATCTCGAGAAGCTTCTTCAATCTGTTGTTTCTGTTAATGATTCTCCGGTAGAGATCATTGAGATCTGCCGAGGCAAAGCGCCCTCCCTCGAGGTGGACCAGCGGTCTTAACTCAGGGGGCAGGACAGGCAGTACTTCAAGGACCATCCATTCCGGCCTGTTGCCGGAATTCCTGAAAGCTTCTACGATCTTCAGCCTCTTACCGAGTTTTTTCTTTTTCTGATCAGAGCTCGTACTCTTGATTTCTTTGTTTAGCTCTTTTGACAATTTCTCAAGATTTACTCTGCCCAGAAGCTCTCTGATGGCCTCTGCTCCCATCTTTGCAATAAAACTCGTAGGGCCATACTCTTTTATAAGTTCGAGATATTTCTCTTCTTTCAATAGTTCTTTTTCTTTTAATGGCGAATTCTTCGGATCTATGACTATGTATGATTCAAAATACACGACTCTTTCCAGTTCTCTCGCTGTAAGATTGAGCAGGTTTCCAATCGGACTCGGTACATTCTTAAGAAACCAGATGTGAGCCACAGGACAAACGAGCTCTATATGTCCCATACGTTCTCTTCTTACCTTTGATTGAATGACCTCCACACCGCATTTCTCACACACCACACCTCTGTGCTTCATTCTCTTATACTTACCGCACAGGCATTCATAGTCTTTTATCGGCCCGAATATTTTTGCGCAGAATAATCCATCCCTCTCCGGTTTGAAAGTTCTGTAGTTGATGGTTTCCGGCTTCTTGACCTCGCCGTGCGACCAACTCCTTATCTTTTCCGGAGAAGCGATACCAATTTTCACCGCTGCTATTTCATTCGGATTTTTAGGCTTTTCATGTTGAAAAAAACCTTCTTCCATTTTAACCTCCTACGATTATTCTAATTGGTCTCTTTCTATCAATTCAACATCCAGCGACATACTCTTCAGCTCTCTCATAAGTACATTGAAAGCCTCAGGCACTCCCGGTTCGAAGTTATGTTTACCTTTTGTTATAGAATCGAAGATCCTCGTCCTGCCCAGGATATCATCCGATTTAACCGTGATCATCTCCTGCAGTGCATTTGAGGCACCATAAGCTTCAAATGCCCATACTTCCATTTCTCCGAGCCTCTGTCCTCCAAACTGGGCTTTTCCTCCCAGAGGCTGCTGTGTAACGAGAGAATACGGGCCAACGGACCGGGCATGGATCTTTTCTTCGACAAGGTGATGCAGCTTCATCATATACATCACGCCAACAGTTATCTTTGCCCTGAATGGTTCGCCTGTCTTCCCATCAAAAAGCGTTATCTGTCCGTCTTCGGGCAGACTCGCAAGCTTCAATAATTCTTTTATCTCGTTCTCCGTGGAACCGTTGAAGACCTCTGTCGTTATCTTAACACCATCAATAAGCCTGCCTGCAAAATTTCTGAGCTCTTCATTCCCAAGATTGTCTATAGATTTAACAAACGCCGTATTCTTATATATGTCTTTCAGATATTCTCTCAATTTATCGTCACTGTAATTTTCTTCCAGATACTCCTGGATCTGTTCGCCGAGTCCCTTTGCAGCCCATCCAAGGTGCGTTTCCAGTATTTGTCCGACATTCAGCCTTGAAGGAACACCAAGCGGGTTAAGGACTATATCAATCGGCCTTCCGTCGGGCAGAAACGGCATATCTTCAACAGGCACTATCCTCGATACAACGCCTTTGTTTCCGTGTCTGCCTGCCATCTTGTCACCTGCAAACAGTTTCCGCTTCGTTGCAATAAAAACCTTGACAAGTTTGAATACACCGACAGGGAGTTCATCCCCTCTTTTTAGTCTGTTTATCTTCTGATCAAATATGGATTTTATCATGTCCTTCTGTTCGATTGTTGAATCGATAACCTTATGAACCTTCTCCTGCAATTTGCTTCCTGCCATGAAGGTCATTGATGCCCATTTCTCTATCGGCAACCGAACGATCAGCTCTTCTGTGACAACATCCCCATGTTTGAGGTGAATCTTTCTTCTCTCATCCGAAAATTTTTCTCCGATCTTTTCTCCAAGCAGTAGTTTTCTCAGATGTTCTTTCATAGTATCTTCTATGATGCTTAATTCTTCCTCCTGATCAGAGTGCATCCTGACCAGTTCTTGATCTTTTGTCTTGTCCTTGTCCGGAGCACTTTTTCTCGAGAATATCCTGACATCGACTATGGTACCATGAACGCCCGGTTTTACTCTTAAAGACGTGTCCTTGACGTCGCCTGCTTTGTCACCGAAAATAGCTTTCAGCAATCTCTCTTCCGGTGTCGGCTGGGACTCGCCTTTCGGTGTAACTTTACCAACCAGAATATCGCCTTGTTTAACTTCTGCACCTATTCTAATTATACCGCTTTCATCAAGATCTTTGAGGCTCTCATCGCTCACGTTCGGTATATCCCTCGTTATTTCTTCCCTTCCGACCTTAAGCTCACGTGCCGAACATTCATACTCTTCAATATGTATGGAGGTAAAGATATCCTCTTTGTTGATTCTTTCACTCACGAGAATCGAGTCTTCATAATTATAGCCGTTCCATGGCATGAAGGCCACGACCACATTCTTGCCCAGTGCCAGTTCACCATTTGCAACAGCAGCACCATCGGCTATAATCTGGCCTTTTTTGACACGCTGACCAACCTTGACTACAGGGACCTGGTTCAAACAGGTACCCTGGTTTGATTTATGGAATTTGTGAAGATTGTATATCTTTATGGTAGGCCCCTTGCTGCTATTCATATATTGTATGACAATCTTTTTTGCATCGACGGAAGTGATAACTCCATCGTCCTCTGCTGCAATAACAACACCTGAATTTCTTGCTATATATCCTTCTATTCCCGTTGCAACAAGCGGGGCTTCTGTTTTTACAAGAGGCACTGCCTGTCTCTGCATGTTTGATCCCATCAAAGCCCTGTTAGCATCGTCATGTTCAAGAAACGGTATCAGTGCTGCTGCTGCCGATACAAGCTGTACCGGAGACACATCCATGAAATCCACTTCATCCTTATGTACCATGAGGAATTCCCCGTTTCTCCGTGCTGCGACGTATTCTTCGATTATTTTATTCTTATGATCCAGGGCCGTATTTGCCTGTGCTATCGTCTTATTTTCTTCATCTATTGCCGAAATATATACGATCTCATCTGTTGCAATGTTATTCTTAACGACCCTATAGGGTGTTCTTAAAAATCCGAATTCATCCACCCTTGCATAGGTACTCATCGATGCAATAAGACCTATATTGGGACCTTCAGGGGTTTCTATGGGACAGATTCTCCCATAATGCGTTGTATGTACGTCCCTCACCTCAAAACCGGCCCTTTCCCTCGTTAAACCTCCCGGGCCAAGAGCAGAAAGCCTTCTCTTATGTGTAATCTCAGCAAGAGGATTGGTCTGATCCATAAACTGCGAAAGCTGGCTGCCGCCGAAGAACTCTTTTATTGCAGCGGTCACAGGCTTCGGATTGATCAACTCAGACGGCATGAGTGTTTGCAGATCATGGGTAAATTTCTCTTTTACGGTCTTTGCCATTCTTAAAAGACCGAGTTTAAACTGGTTTTCCAGAAGTTCTCCTACCGTCCTCACACGGCGGTTGCTGAGATGATCTATATCGTCAACCTCACCTTTACCATTCTTAAGATCAAAAAGATATTTAACCGTATCAATAATATCCTCTTTGTCCAATGTGGTAACATCAAGCGGTATATTCTTCCCCAGGCGGCTGTTCAACTTTAACCTGCCTACTCTTGTAAGATTATATCTTGCCTTTGAAAAGAACATATCTTCAAAGAAGAACTGTACCATTTCAGGAGTATAAGATTCGTTTGGTTTTAACTTGGAGTAAAATTCTTCTATTGCTTCCTGCTTTGTAATTATCTTGTCAAGGAGCAATGTCTCCCTTATGCTCCCGCTTACGGAGATATTGTCGAAAAATATAAATTCCAGTTTTTCTGCTTTATTGTTCTGGACTTTCTCAAATATTTCTTTCGTGATGCTTTCATTGCACTTCAGTATGACATTACCTTCTTTATCCAGAACATCCTGAACAGAAACCCTTCCGTCTATGTCTTCATATTTCACCGTGATGTGTTTGACTTTGCGCGATATTATTTTTTTTGCCAGATTCCTCGTGATCTTTGTTCCGGCAGGAACGATTATTTCTCCAGAAGCAGGATCCTTGATATCGAGCGTGAACCTTCTATTCAGCAGCAGTTCATAATCCAGCTCCATTATCAGGTCATTGCCCTTGATCTTTATGAATTCCGTTTTGTAAAACCTGCGCAGTATGTCTTCGTCTGAATAACCGAGGGCTTTTAAAACTACCGTCGCGTAAAACTTTTTTTTCTTATCAACTTTTACATACATTATGTCTTTCTGATCAAACTCAAAATCAAGCCAGGAACCTTCATAAGGTATTATCCTTGCCATATACACAGGTCTTCCAGTACTCTGAATTTTAAGTTTATCATACTCGAAGAATACACCGGGTGAACGGTGCAACTGGCTGACAATGACTCTTTCGATACCATTTATTATAAATGTACCGTTTGACGTCATGACCGGTATTTCGCCAAAAAATACCTCCTGCTCTTTTATATCCCTGATAGTTTTTGTTTTTGTTTCCGGATCGACATCTTTCAGTATCAACCTTACCATGATCTTCATAGGCATCGTATAGGTCAGGCTTTTCTCCTTACATTCATCTACATTGTAGGTCGGGGAATCCAGTATGTATCTGACAAACTCCAGGGATGCTGTTTCATTGTAATCTTTTATCGGAAAAACGACATTGAAGGCTGCCTGAAGACCGACATTTTTACGCTCCTCAGGCTTAGAATCGGCCTGTAAAAACTGATTAAAAGAATTGAGCTGAACCTCAATGAGATCAGGAATATCCATGAGCGCATGGAATTTCCTGAAATCCTTTCTCGGTATAGAAAATTCGTTTGGTTCTTTAACGGTCATAGTATTATTTACCTCCCACAGGAATAAAATAATAAATCAAAATACACCTCTCCATTTCTGGAAGATAGTGTATTATTATCATTGCAGAACTGAAGCCAAAGAATCTCATTCACCCTTCCTCCCCCTGATTGAGGGAGGGGTGAAGAGGTATCATCGTGACTATGAGATTCTTCACTTCGTTCAGAATAACAAATGATATGTTTTGACTATTTATTTAACCTCTACCTTTGCTCCTGCTGCTTCAAGCTGTTGTTTTATTTTAGCAGCATCATCCTTTGATACACCCTCTTTAACTACTTTTGGAGCACCTTCGACGAGTTCCTTTGCTTCCTTTAATCCGAGATTTGTTATTACTCTGATTTCCTTAATAACCTTGATCTTTTCAGCGCCGGCAGCTGTTAAAGTTACCGTAAACTCTGTCTTCTCCTCTGCAGCAGGCTGTGCATTCGCATCGCCCTGTGCAGCCGCAGGAGCCGTTGCCCCCATTACCGGCATTGCAGCAGCCTTAACACCAAATTTATCTTCCAATGCTTTTACCAGTTCTGCAAGTTCCATGACATTCATCTTGGCTATAGCAGACAGGATTTCATCTTTGGTGAGTGTTACCTCTTTTTGAGCAAGTCCTTCATTTGTAGTCATCATCTACCTCCTAATTTTTTGTTTGTTTATTTTGTATTATTCCATTCAGTACTGTTATTAATCCCGATATGGGTGAAGCGATTACATATACGAGCCTCGACATCGGTGCATTTATTGTATTCAAAAGAATACTCACCAGCACATTCTTATGAGGCAAAGTTGAAAATAAAATGACTTTTTCAGCCCGTACAATATTATTATCTATTATGCCGCCCTTAATGACCAAAAACGGATTATTTTTTGAAAATCCTACTATCTGCTTTACGATAACGGAAGGATCATCGTATGCAAACATGACCGCTGTTGAACCTACGAGCAGCTCCTTGTCCGTCTCAGGCAGGATACCTTGAGCTGCGAGGAGGAAAAGAGTATTCTTGATAATTTTAAGGTCCCCTTTCTTTGCACGCAGTTCCCTTCTCAAGTTGGTAAGGTCGCCAACCTTCAAGCCCTTATATTCCGTTATAAAAATAGCCTTCGATTTTAATATTCTTTCCCTTATATCAGAAACGATCTCACTCTTTGATTGTTTATTCATAAAGAAACCTCCATCAATTTCTCATCTATTCATTATCGATAACGGGAAATCTCAAGCTTCACGCTTGGACCCATGGTCGTGGATATATACGCACTCTTTAAAAACTGCCCCTTGGTTGTAGCAGGTTTCATAGATTTAAATTTTTCCATTACCGCATCAAAATTCTCTGTCAGTTTGTCCTCTGAAAATGATTTCTTCCCCAGAACAGTGTGAACTACTCCACCCTTGTCATTCTTTATTTCTATCTTGCCGGCCTTCGCCTCTTTTACCGCCTTTGCAATCTCAATTGTTACCGTACCAAGCTTTGGGTTCGGCATGAGTTTCTTTGGGCCGAGGATTTTACCGAGCTTACTCACGATACCCATTAAATCAGGGGTTGCGATAACAGTATCAAAATCAAGCCATCCGCCAAGGACCTTGCTGACAAGATCTTCAGAACCCGCATAATCAGCACCAGCACTTAATGCTTCCTTTTCATTCTTTGTAAATACAAGGACTTTAACCTGCTTTCCGAGTCCGTACGGCAGAACCACGGTGCCTCTTATGTTTTGATCGGTTTGTTTTGTATCTATGCCAAGATTGACAGACAGTTCTACGGTTTCGTCAAATTTCGGTCCCTGCAGCTTTTTTATCAGTTCTACACCATCTTTAAACTCATAGACCTTGTTCGGATCAACGAGTTTTACTGCTTCACTATATTTTTTACCATGTTTTTTCATTATACATTACCTTAAATAATTTCTATACCCATACTTTTTGCGGTGCCCTCTATTATCTTGGCAGCGCTGTCAACATCATAGGCACTGAGATCCACCATTTTTTGTTTTGCGATTTCAAGAACCTGAGCTTTTGTGATCTTTCCCACTTTATTTCTTTTAGGATCACCTGATCCCTTCTCCAATTTTATAGCCAGTTTTATCAATACCGATGCGGGCGGTGTTTTCGTAATAAAAGAAAAAGTTCTGTCTGAGTAGATAGTCACTAACGCAGGTATAATCAAGCCTTCCTGCACCTTGGACGTTCTCGCATTGAATGCCTTGCAGAACTCCATTATGTTCACACCATGCTGGCCAAGTGCAGGTCCAACAGGCGGGGCTGGATTAGCCTTACCAGCCGGTATCTGCAATTTAACCTTCGCAATTCCGATTTTAGCCATTTCGTAACTCCTTTAATTTTTCTCCACCTGATTGAAGTTAACCTCAACAGGCGTTGATCTGCCGAATATACTGACAAGCACTCTCAATCTTCCCTTATCTGCTTTTACTTCCTCGACTATTCCGTTAAAGCTCGCAAAGGGCCCATCTACAACTCGTACACTTTCACCACTTTCAAAGGACAGCTTTGGCTTTGGTTTTGCCGTTCTCTCCTGAATCTCTGATATCAGCCTGTTAACCTCTTCATCGGGAACAGAAGGTATGGATTTGATATCTTTCCCTCCTCCTACAAAACCTGTAACCATTGGTGTTGACTTAACGATGTGAAATGCTTCTTCAGTTGGTTCTAACTGTATTAGTATATACCCTGGAAAGAATTTTTGCTTTGATTTCTTCTTTACACCATTGACTATTTCAATCACATCAGCCTGCGGAACAAGTATGTTGCCAAACAAATGTTCTTTCCCTATACCCTTAATCTTTGTAAGAAGGGCATCCTTTATCTTCTCCTCATAACCCGAATATGTATGAACAACGTACCACTTCATCTGAATATTATACTCATGATATAACTAAAGCCCAGGTCAGCAATATTAAGATATAGAGCTGTCAAAAACACAACGACTATAACGACAACCGTTGATGTTGAAACCTGTTTTCTCGTGGGCCACGTAACCTTTTTTAACTCAGTAACCACTTCATTATAAAAAAGTTTCACCCGTTCTGTAAAATTTACTTTATTTTCCATAACTATGTTCCCTTATAAATTCAGGTCAGGAGGGACTCGAACCCCCAACAACCGGTTTTGGAGACCGGTACTCTACCAATTGAGCTACTGACCTATTTCGTCTCCTTATGCAAGGTATGTTTCCTGCAGTGCGGACAGTACTTCTTCAGCCCAATCCTATCAGGTGTATTTTTCTTGTTCTTTTCGCTCGTATAATTTCTATTTTTACATTCCGTGCATGCCAGTATTATCATTGTTCTCATGTTTCTTTCTCCAGTTAACGTCCTGCTTTTTTACTCTATAATCTCCGTCACGACACCTGCACCGACTGTCTTACCGCCTTCCCGTATTGCAAACCTTAATCCTTTCTCCATCGCTATCGGCACGATCAGGTCTCCCTCTAACGTAATGTTGTCCCCGGGCATTACCATCTCCACTCCCTGCGGCAGCTTTACGATCCCAGTCACATCCGTCGTCCTGAAGTAAAACTGAGGCCTGTATCCCGTGAAAAACGGCGTGTGCCTCCCGCCTTCTTCCTTCGTCAATACGTACAACTCCCCCTTGAACTTCATGTGCGGTGTTATGCTCCCAGGCTTCGCTACTACCTGGCCTCTCTCTACCTCTTCCTTCTTCGTCCCCCGTAACAATACTCCGATGTTATCTCCCGCCCTGCCTTCATCCAATACCTTCCTGAACATCTCTACCCCAGTCACCACCGTCTTCAGTGTCGGAGTTATTCCCACTATCTCCATCTCTTCCCCTACCGTTACCTTCCCACGGTCTACTCTCCCTGTTACCACAGTCCCTCTTCCACTTATCGTAAACACATCCTCTACAGGCATTAAAAACGGCTTGTCTATGTCCCTCGCCGGCTCGGGTATGTAGCTGTCTATCGCATCCATCAGCTTCATGATTGACCCTTCCCCCATCTCGCTCTTGTCCCCTTCCAACGCCTTCAATGCACTCCCTATTATTACCGGTATCTTGTCACCGGGAAACTTGTACTGCGTCAGTAGCTCCCTTACCTCAAGCTCTACTAAATCCAGTAACTCCTTGTCGTCTACCATGTCTGCCTTGTTTATATATACCACTATATACGGAACTCCTACCTGCCGTGCCAATAGTATGTGCTCTCTCGTCTGCGGCATCGGCCCGTCTGCTGCACTCACCACCAGTATCGCTCCATCCATCTGCGCCGCTCCGGTTATCATGTTCTTGATGTAGTCCGCATGACCAGGACAGTCCACGTGCGCATAGTGCCTCTTCAATGTCTCATACTCTACATGGGATATCGATATCGTTATCCCACGCTCCCTTTCCTCGGGCGCTTTGTCTATCTGATCAAATGGTATGAAATTTGCCAGCTTCTTTTCGGATAATACCTTCGTTATTGCCGCTGTTAATGTAGTCTTCCCATGGTCTATATGACCTATGGTCCCTACATTCAAATGCGGCTTCGTCCTTTCAAATTTCGCTTTACCCATCTTTAGTTCTACCTCCTTAAAAATGGTTCACACAATTTATTAACATAGTTCAATAGTTCATACTTTTTTTAGCCCACGACCGGGATCGAACCGGTGACCTCTTCCTTACCAAGGAAGTGCTCTACCAACTGAGCTACATGGGCATAAGCGGGAAACGGGGTTCGAACCCGCGACCACCAACTTGGAAGGCTGGAGCTCTACCAACTGAGCTATTCCCGCTTAAAAAAACATAAAAGTCAAATAAAATCAATGTTAAAATCAATGGAGAGGGAAGGATTCGAACCTTCGTAGGCGCTATGGCCGGCAGTTTTACAGACTGCTCCCTTTAGCCACTCGGGCACCTCTCCCCATGTATAACATACTATAATTACAATAAATTTACAAAGCTAGCGAGGGGACTCGAACCCTTAACCTGCTGATTACAAATCAGCTGCTCTACCAATTGAGCTACGCTAGCTCATTGTAAATTTTTGTTATTAACATATGAAAAATAAATGTCAAATGATTTCTTTAATACTTTTACCTCAGTTTGGAGAACTTGCCAATCATGTGGATCCCCAATTGTCTTTCTTTGGGTTAACGCAGAATATCTCTTATACTACTTTGTTACGCAGTCTGCCTATACTTTGAATCTCTACTTCCACAGTATCTCCTCTATTTACAGGACCTATGCCCGGGGGAGTACCTGTAGAAATAACATCTCCCGGTAAAAGTGTCATTATCTGAGAAACAAAATGGATAATAGAATTAATTGTGAATTGCATATCAGAGGTATTTCCATCCTGCTTCAGGATGCCGTTTACATACGTCCTTATAGAGAGGTTACCGGGGTTGAGTTCCGTTTCTATCCACGGGCCTATCGGCGCAAATGTATCAAATCCCTTTGCCCGCGTGTACTGAACGTCCTTTGCCTGAAGATCTCTCGCGGTTACATCATTCATAATGGTATAACCAAATATATATTCGCCCGCGAGATCCACGCTTACCTTTTTTGCCTCCCTGCCTATGACCACGGCGAGTTCGCCTTCATAATCGACACGCTTTGACATTTCAGGATATACGATATCATCCCCGTCACCGATAATTGCAGTGGCCGGCTTTATAAAAATAAGCGGCTCATCGGGCATTGGCTTGCCGAATTCTTTTGCATGTGCCTTGTAGTTGAGCCCGATGGCAACTATCTTCGATGGTGTAACAGGCGGCAGGAGCCGAGCATCGTTTTTCTCAATAACTGTCCCGCTATACACAATGTCCTGAAACGGAGGTGCTGACAGTACATGAACTTCATGGTCATCAACTACGCAATACTGTTCTTCCCCGGACACAAGACATCTGCCTATCTTCATGTCGTCAATCCAGACCTATTGAAAACATTGCGTCAAGGTTGTGCTTCGAATACACCTTAAAACCGACCGAGGTGTTTGCCCTCGTTATGCCGTCTTTCTTGAGCATATTATTCGTGACTATGCCGGGAAGCTCATCTATATTTGCAACTCTTACGATAGCAAGCAGGTCATAATCACCGGTAATGGAGTAAACTTCAGTGACTCCGTCTATCTGTGAAATACCTTCAGCAAGTTCCTCGAGTTTCTCCGGCTTACATGATATATGAACAAATGCCGTAATCATAACTACCTCCTTAAGTCCGGGCAATAATTTATCACTTTCTGTTATCATATACAAATCGTAATAATTATTTCGTTCATTTATGCAGCGGTTCTACATGGATGTTTACTATCGAATGGGGAACCGAACGATTGATGTCGTCTTCCAATACATCGCAGATCCTATGAGACTGCTCGACAGAAAGGTTCTTCGGAAGTTCAAGATGGAAATCTATCATGTATCTCTTTGCAGCATGCCGTATTATGAGATCGTGAAATTTAACACCATGTGATTTTATTATATCGGCGATGGATACACGGGGTACCGATTGCATCATGCCTTCAATACTTTTATATCCTTCAGCATCATCATCCGGCTCTGCATGAATTACCACATCTGCATCGTAGCCAAGTTCAGAAAGGTCATGTTCAATCCTTTCTGTAATGTCATGAACCTGCTTAAACGGCAGACTTTCCTGTATATTAACGTGCATATCGATAAACATTTTGGTACTGCTGTGTCTAATCCTTATATTATGGACCCCTGTCACACCGCTGATCTTCATGGCATTTGCTTTTATCTTTTCTGCAAGCCCTTCAGGCGCTTTATCCAGCAGGATAATGACTGTTTTCCTGCCCAGTCTATAACTCGCTATAAGAACAAGCATTGCAACAATCATAGCTGAAACCGGATCAGCCTCCGGAAAACCAAGTCTCGTGCTTATCAAGCCGATAATAACAACCGAGGAACTCAAAATATCACTTGAAAAATGCAGGGCATCTGCCTCAAGTGCCTGGCTGTTGTATTTTTTTGCCGTCTTTGAAAGAAGCTTTGACCTTGATGCATCGACTATGATGGCAAGAATCATAACACCGAATGACATCACATTTACTTCTATATCGACAGGGGCGACAAACAATCTTACGACAGCCTTGTATATAATCAATACGCTGGTCACAATGAGCAGTCCTGTTTCTATCAGTGCTGACAGGCTTTCATACTTGCCGTACCCATAGTTGTATTCTCCGTCAGCGGGCTTGTCGGAAACACGGACGGCAAAATAGGTAAGGAGTGCTGCGCCGAGGTCAAGCATCGAATGAATGGCCTCAGAAATAATGCCGAGACTACCTGTCATGAGGCCTACCGCCAGCTTTATGACTATCAAGAATACACTCGCTACCACGGAGCTTAAAGCAACACGTTGTTTTATAATTGTCGGACTTGATCTTTCCATATATGCAGTATCCCACACAGAAATGAAGTGATCAATGTTATTTATCGATTTTACCCCGTGAGCACGCACGCCTGGTCAAAAGCTTCAATCAGGGTTGACTGTATACCCGTCAGTGTGTAGTTTTGTCGTATGGAGATGAACAAAAAACCGTTCAAGATTATTCTCTACTCAATCATAGGCGTTATGTGGGTAGTCAGTATAGTGTATCTGTTGCGATCAAAGCATGAAGAAACATTCGCACCCGCTCCGTCCGGAGTGAAATCTGAAATAACCACTGTATCGGAATGGATGGGACTTTACATGGGAAACAAAAAGATAGGCTACGATTATGAAGAGATAATGCCGTCGGGTAATGGGTTTACTTTTAAAACAAGGACGTTCATGAGGATCATGCTTATGGGACAGCAAAAGGATATAACGACAATAGCAGATTCAACGACAGACAGGGATTACTTCTTAAAAAGCATAGATTTCTCTTTGAAAACATCGTCAATAGAAATAGCTGCGGCCGGTAAGGTTAAGGACAACATACTCTCTATCAATCTTAAAGGTCCTGGAGGGGAAACCGGACAACAGATCCCTTTAAAAGGACCCGTAATGAGTCCGGACGGCATTGTCATGCGGATTGTGAAAGACGGCTTCGGCAGGGCTGAATACAACTTCCACATATTTGATCCAACCATACAAAAGGAATTACCCGTTTATGTGAAGGTACTTGGCAAGGAATCGAGAAACATAATGAACAGTCCTGTTGATACCTTCAAGCTCGAGGTCAATATAAAGGACATGAAAGAGACTATGTGGGTCACACCACAGGGGGAGACCGTGGAAGAAATAAGCCCTCTTGGTTTCAGGGCTGTACTCGAACCAAAGACCGTGGCACTCACAAAGGGATGGGGCAACGAGCCGGTCGATCTTATCTCATCGACTGCAATCAGGGCGGCAGGGCTGCAGGTAACGCATCCGGCGGGTACAAGATATTTAGAAGCTTACCTTGCAGGTATATCGGACAGGGAAACATTGCCCTTATTTAAATTCCAGACACAGCAGGGCAGCCTCATCACTATCCGGCAGCCACAGGATATCGGCACCTACAGGCTGCCGTATAAAGGCACAAAAAATATACACGGACTGACTGTGCAAGAGGAGCTTAAGAGTTCTTCGCTGATCAATGCAGACAATCAGGATATTATCAACACTGCAAAATCCATACTGCACGGCGAGACGGATGCTCAAAAGGCCGTAGAGCTGATCAATCAGTGGGTGTATTCACATGTCAGAGACAGTTTTACCGTTGCACTGCCGCGTTCCATAGACCTGCTCAAAAACCCTGAGGGCGATTGCAAGGCACATACCATACTGTTTACGGCACTCGCAAGATCAGCCGGCATTCCGACGAAGATGGCAATGGGCGTTGTATTGATGAGTGATGGATATTTCTACTACCATGCATGGCCGCTTGTTTATCTCGACGGGTGGGTACCTGTTGACCCTACATTTGGTGAATTCCCTGCCGATGCCACACATATCATACTTGCAAGCGGCGACCTGACCAACTGGATGGACATTCTCGGGGTCGTAGGCAGGCTCAAGATAAATATAATGAGGGCATCTCCTTAACCTGAAAAATGCATTTGTAAATAGGGATGTTTGAGCTATGAGCGAGGGGTACCCACCCGATACGGGAAGGGTCGCTGCGTCAAACAAAGGTATTCTTCGAATAGCGATAGAACAACTGCTACTGGTGCGTGCATATAAACTTACAGAGGACTTGAAAATCACAAATAACAAAACCACTTTATAGTTTAGGTGGATCGCAGGATTGAGCGAATGAGCAAATTTCCCAATTGCATTTTTCGGGTTAATCTCACTTATAGCTGCATAGTGTAAAGAAGAGATAAATGATACGGAGAGGGTGGGATTCGAACCCACGTGGCGTTTTGGCGCCAACAAGCTTTCCAGGCGTGCTCCTTCAACCACTCGGACACCTCTCCAGAAACAAGGATAAATTAGCACTGTTATTTATAAAAATGCAATAAATAAATTTGTACATTTCAATATGCAATTTTCATGTATATATGTTATGTTGAAACAAAGGAGGCCGTATGGTAGATTTCAATCAATTTTATCCTTGCGTGGTTCCCCTTATAGGTTCGAGATACGAGGGAAGATCTAACTTTATGCCCGCTGCGTGGCAAACGGGATTATCAAAAGATCCGATGACCTATTGTGTATCGATATCACCGAAACGGTTTACCCATACATTAATCAAGTCATCCGGTTTGTTCTCGGTCAGTTTTATTGATTTTAAACACGTGAAACTTCTTGTGCGATTTGGCAGTATCAGCGGCAGAGATACCGATAAGATAAAAATAACAGGTGTTGAATTGAAACCATTCAAGGAATTGGATGTTCCTATCATCAAGTTCGCCTACGCAGCTTATGAATGTTCTGTTCAGGACATACTACAAGCCGGCGATCACGATCTATTTATAGGTAAGATTGTGTGTGTTCACGAGACAGGTCCACTCGATTATCACGTAGTAAAACCTATTCTGTACCTCGGGAATGACAGCTATACTGCGATAGATCCAGCGGCCATTATCACGCTGAAAAGAGATAAATGATAAGCCATTTACAATGCGATTGAACTCATACCCCCTTACATTACACAGCAAACCCCGTGAGAAAGGACGCGGCTTTAAACCCACCCTTTTTATAAGGAATTAAAAATTATCATAATTATCCCCACCATAAATGGCGGGGATTTCTAACGGGGTAACAGATATGGTCAAATTAAAGCATCATGTTAAAGGAAATACAATCAGCCTTAACATTCTAATAAATAAGCATATTTATCAATTATAAAATACTTCTTGACAAAATAAAATTTGCCTAATAATTTAGACTGACATGTCAGTCTAAATTATTAAAGAGGGGAATTAAGTAGTGTTACCTGAACAAAGAAAGCTATTAATTTTGAGTTCTGCAAAAGAGATGTTTGCCATTAAAGGCTATCATGAAACAAGCATCAGTGATATAATAAAGCGTGCTGATATAGCACGGGGCACTTTCTACCTGTATTTCAAGGACAAGCGCGAAATCTTCGATGCCCTGTTCGATCAACTGCTTGAACAAATCAATGCTTCTGTAAGAAGGGTTACTGTGGGCGATGATCAAAAGCCTCCTCTGGAGCAAATAGCGGATAATATGAAAAGGGTTTTTCAATTCGCGACCGACGACCCGGAGCTTGCAAGGATACTCTTCAGACACGCCCCCGGACTTGATAGTATTACTGACCAGAAGATTGACGGTTTCTATAACAAGATTACTTCGGTTATCGAGAGTGCATTAATACTCGGCACACAGATGGATCTCATTAAGCAGTGTAACCTTAAACTTATCGCTGCCTTTGTCATGGGAGGGACGAAAGAGATTATGGACAAGATTACACGCCCTGACAATAATCTTCCGCAGCTCGAAATTATTATAAAAGAATTGATCGATTTTGTTCTTTATGGATTGTCCGTCAAATAACATGCAACAGAATATGAAACAATATTATATTGGTCTCGATGTAGGTTCAACGACTGTAAAAGGCGTGGTATTTGATGATGCACAAAACATTCTTTATAGTTCTTACCAGAGGCATGAGGCACGACAGATTGAAACAGTCATAGAATTCCTGTCGGCAGTGCAGGAACGGTTCAGCGACAAGGAACTCAGCCTTTTTGTTACGGGCAGCGGCGGGGCAACGATTGCGTCCATACTGGGATGCAGGTATGTGCAGGAGGTCAATGCAGTAACCCTTGTTATAGAAAAGCTTTATCCGGATATAAACAGCGTAGTAGAAATAGGCGGGCAGGATGCAAAAGCCATTCTATGGTCTGTCGATCCGTCAACCGGCAGAAAACGCATATTTACGACCATGAACGATAAGTGTGCCGGCGGCACGGGAACTGTTATTGACAGGATCGCGGGAAAACTCAACATTACACAGCAGTACCTGTCTCACCTTGAATACACCGGCGTCAAGCTGCATACCATCGCAGGCAGGTGCGGCGTATTTGCCGAGATGGACATAAACAGCCTCCAGAAACAGGGAGTAGCTCCGGAAGAGCTCATGGCATCATTGTTTGAGGCAATAGTGCAGCAGAATCTGAGCGTACTCACACGCGGCAATACCATGAATCCGGATGTGCTGCTGCTCGGCGGTCCGAACACCTTTATTCCTGCGTTGAAACAGGCATGGCAGCATAATATACCGCTACTCTGGGAACAGAGAGGTGTGAAAGTAACAGGTGATCCCGCATCGCATATCAGCGTACCGGACAATGCTCAGTTCTTTGCCGCAATAGGGAGTATATTTTACGGCATATCGGATGAAAAGGAGAGTAAATTCCGTGGAGCGGACATACTTGCACAGCATCTTCATCAAATAAGAAACACATCTGCTGCCGGATTGCAGGGGGCTTCCGGCACACGTAATGAATCCCTGTCTTTTCTGAAAAATGCAGCTCCGGTTCCTCAAGCAGCCTCCACGTCTCACGGGGACAAAGTAATAAAAGCGTATCTCGGCATAGACGGTGGTTCTACCTCGACAAAAGGAGTACTGATTACGGGGAACGGCGAGGTCATTGAACGGGCTTACATACTGTCACGCGGTAATCCTATCGACGACACAAAACAGATCATCATGAGCCTGAACCATGCCGTAACCATGAGCGGCAAAAAACTTGAAATACTCGGGGCGGGCACAACAGGATATGCGAAGGACATTATAAAAGAGGCGATAGGTGCTGACGTTGCTATTGTCGAGACTGTGGCACACACAAAATCAGCACTCCATTTTTATAAAGACGTAGATGTGATCTGCGATGTGGGCGGTCAGGATATCAAGATCATATTCCTCGATAACGGCAGGGTAAAAGACTTCAGACTGAACACGCAGTGCTCTGCGGGCAACGGATATTTCCTGCAGAATACCGCAAACAGGTTCGGCTATGAAATTAATGAATATGCCGAGGTGGCTTTGAAAGCAGCGCGTGCACCGTCGTTCAACTACGGGTGCGCGGTTTTTCTTGAGGCGGATATTGTAAATTTCCAGCAGCAGGGATTTACAAGAGAAGAGATCATGGCAGGACTCGCGGACGTGCTGCCCAAAAACATCTGGCTGTATGTCGTTCAGGAATCAAACCTCGGGAAGTTCGGTAAAAATTTTGTCCTTCAGGGAGGTACGCATAACAACCTCGCAGTCGTAAAGGCACAGCATGATTTCATCAAATTGAGGGTTCCGGATGCCACTATTACCGTTCACCGGTACACAGGCGAAAGCGGTGCAATAGGTGCTGCGATAGAAACGATGAGCGTACTCGGCAACAGGACATCGGGATTCATAGGCATGGATGCGATCCGTGACCTTAGCTATACAATAACACAGGACCAGACGACCCGCTGTAATTTCTGCAAAAACAAATGCCTCAGGATCTTTATTGATATGCACAAATCCGGAGGGAAAGACAGCAGGTTTATAGTAGCCACGTGCGAAAAGGGCATGGCTGACAACATCGATGCAGTGCGGACTGCAAAAGCACAGCTCGACAGGATAAAGAAAGATAACCCTGATTTTTCCGCTCTTATGGTCAATCAGGCATTTTCAACGGATATTGAGCCGCACCGTGATACGCTGCAACACCCTGCTCTCTATAAATCCGTATCACACGTAGTTTTGAGAAAGATGACGGACAAAAAACATTTACACCTCCGCAAAACCACGCGCATAGGCATACCGAGGGCATTGAACATGTACGGCACGGCGCCGTTCTTTACAGGATATCTGAAAGCCATCGGCATACCAGGGAAAAATATCGTCTTTTCGGACGTGACAGACGAGCTCATGTACAAGCACGGCACAAGGAGGGGCTCGATCGATCAATGTTTCCCGAGCAAGGCTGCACTTGCCCATGTCCACAATCTGATATACAAAAAGGACGTCGATGTAATATTCTACCCCATCATGCTTACACTCAAGACAGAGCTTGTTCATACGGTGAACAGTCATGCATGTCCTTCTGCCACAATAACGCCGGAAGTAATCAAGGCTGCATTCACGAAACAGGACGACGTATTCAAGCAGCGTGGAATAAAATATCTGACCCCGGTACTCAACATGTCGGAGCCTGAACTCTTCAGGTCCCAGATGCACGAATTCTTCAAAGAGCTGTTCGGCATAAGCGGACAGGAAAATATGAGGGCAATCGAATCCGGCGAGCTTGTGCTGAAACAATTTTACCACGGGTTACGGGACCAGGCCAGAGCGGTAATTGAAAGACTGGAAAAAGAGAAGAGAATAGGGATCGCAGTGCTGGGCAGGCCTTACCATGCTGATCCCGGGATCAACCACGATATTCTCTCGGAGCTCCAGAAACGCGGTTATCCTGTATTTACGATAGAATCACTCCCTGTCGATGATGAATCACTTTTGAAACTGTTCGGTGACGAGCTGTCGCCGGGAGAGCCCGCTCATCCCATGAGCATAGACGATGTGTGGAAAAACTCTTACAGTGAAAACACAAACAAAAAACTCTGGGCTGCAAAGTATATTGCACGGCACAAAAACCTCGTCGCAGTCGACCTGTCAAGCTTCCGGTGCGGAAACGACGCCCCGATTTACAGCACCATCGAGTCAATCCTTAAGGCGTCCGATACCCCTTATTTCACGTTCCATGACATAGACGAGAATAAGCCGGCAGGATCGATAAAGATAAGGATAGAGACCATCGATTATTTTCTCAAACAGTATACGGAACATTTAAGGAATGAACCTGAGTCACTCCCTGAAAATTATACGTCAAGTGCAATATATTCCCCACTACAGGTTGAAACCTATGATTGACCGGAAAAACATAAAACATTATAAAAAGCATACTGAACTGCCTTTCACGAGAGAACAAAGAAACAGAACGACAATACTGTTCGGCGGGCTTACGCTGAATCATGAGCGCCTTATTAAAGGCGCCTTGGAGAGCCTTGGTTATAATGCCGATTACCTGCCGGTACCCGACAATCAGTCGCTCCAGACAGGCAAGGAATACGGCAACCGCGGTCAGTGTAACCCCACCTACTACACTGTCGGTAATCTTATAAGACACCTGAACGCCCTTAAAACGAGCGGCAAAAAAGATGTCGAAGATAAATATGTATTTTTAACAGCAGGTGCATGCGGCCCGTGCAGGTTCGGGATGTATGAATCGGAATACAGAAAATCTCTGCAGGATGCCGGATTCGGACATTTCAGGATCCTTACCTTCGAACAGTCGAATTCATACGATAAAGCATCCGACAAAGGCATTCAGGCAAACAGGACTTTTTACACCGAACTTATAAAATCACTGGTCCTCGGGGATATGCTGAATGAGATAGGATACAGGATAAGACCTTATGAGAAAAATTCCGGTGAGACGGACAGTGTCATAGCTCTCTACAGAGAGAGGCTTTACCGTGCCTTGATAAACAAGGCTTCAATAAGAAAGTGCTTACACGGGCTCCATGAGAGACTGTGCAAGATCGAGGCCGATTACCTCAGGGTCAAACCTATTGTCCAGATCATAGGAGAATTCTGGGCACAAACTACAGAGGGCGACGGTAACTACAAGCTTGCGCGATGGCTTGAATCAGAAGGTGCAGAGGTAAAAGCAGAGCCGGTTTCAACATGGATAGATTACCTATTATGGAACAGCTCTCTTGAAGAAAGGGAACGTTTTACAATCAAGCCTGTGAAGTCGGCAGGAAAACTGATAGGCATATTTATTTTAAAACATCTCTTTAAATTTTATTTCAACACCTACAGAAGAGCACTGGGTGGATGGATACACAAACTGCCGTCACAGAACAGGCTTGCACAGTATGCCGCGCCCTACTTCGACATTCATATAACCGGCGGTGAGGGACACCTCGAGGTCGGCAAGCACAGGATGGCTTTTGAAGAAAAAAAAGCACACATGGTCGTTTCTGTAAAGCCGTTCGGATGCATGCCCAGTACACTGAGTGACGGAGTGCAGTCGAAAGTCACCGATGATCTGTCGGAAAGCATATTTGTCTCGATAGAGACCTCAGGAGACGCTGAGGTCAATGTAAAAAGCAGGGTACAGATGAAGCTTTACGAGGCAAGAAAGAAGGCAAAAGAGGAATTCAACAAGGTACTGATGGATCGAAGCATCGATTACAATAAACTCAGGGGATCGGACATGCTCAACTCCCTCTCAAATCCTATGATAACCCTGCCGCACGTCTATACAGGCACCGCGGCAAACTTTGCAGTGTATGCATCAAAAAATAAATATTGACCTGAAAATGCAATAGAAAAGTCGTTCATTCCCGTCCTTTCTTTGGGACAACAACAAAATCATCTCCCTCTGCCGCTTCACTCCATGCATACATCGTAATCAATCTTTTTTACGTTTTTTGAACCCATGAGTTGACTGGTTAACGGCGTTGCTTTACTATATGAGTCTTATAACTTAAACCCATGATAGATACAGTAAGAAAAATATTTTCTTCTTTAAGATATAGAAACTTCAGATTATTCTGGATTGGTCAGGCCATATCCCTCATAGGAACGTGGATGCAGAGCATAGGACAGGCATGGCTCATATTAAAACTTACCGATTCTCCTTTTCTCCTCGGTCTGATAGGTGCAGCACAATACATGCCTATTCTTGTCTTATCCATATTTGCAGGAAGCATCGTTGACCGGTTTCCCAAAAGGCACATCATTATATTGACGCAGACCCTCATGGCAGTACTCGCTATTATCCTCTGGCTCCTGACAGCACAAGGTATTGTAAATTACTGGCATATTCTCATATTGGCATCGTTACTTGGTCTGGCAACAAGCCTCGATGTCCCCGCCAGACAGGCATTTATGATCAGTCTCGTAGGCAGGGACTCGCTGATGAACGCCATCGCACTCAATTCCACGACCTTTAATCTGGCAAGACTCATAGGACCGGCCATAGCAGGGTTACTCATAGCAAAGGTCGGTATTGCAACGACATTCTTACTGAACGGTATCAGCTTTATTCCGGTTATTATAGGACTGTTTATGATAGATATCGACGGCGTGCCGGGAGGATCGATTAATAAAAATGTAATCGAGGGTGTGAAAGAAGGCCTAATTTATATAAAGAATACCACGATAGTTTTTAATGTTATCATGCTGATGTTTATTGTATCGTTATTTGCAATCAACTTTAATGTTGTCATACCGGTATACTCAAAATATATTTTTCATAACGACCCTGAAATCTTTGGTTTTCTTATGTCATCCCTCGGTGTAGGTTCCATCATAGGTGCCATACTCGTAGCATTGAGGAGCAGCCGAAGCCCAAATCCGTTCGTCCTCATAATGGGGGCAATCATTTTATCCGCATTCCAGATGCTTCTGGCGTTTGTTTCAGGTATGTATCCTGCCATGCTGGTTCTCTTTTTCATAGGATTCGGGGTAATCATTTTCACTGCACTTGCGAACACGACAGTACAGCTCAATACGCCCGATGCATTGAAAGGCAGGGCAATGAGCGTGTATTCTCTCGTATTCATGGGTGTTACTCCTATTGGTAATCTGTTTATCGGCGGCATCGCGGATATTTTCGGGGTAAGAATATCTATCTTTATCGGAGGAGTACTGGGGCTTGTGCCTTCTCTCTATTATTTAAGAAAATTCTTTAATCCCAAGAGAACGGGGACCTGACCATAGGTGCAGCCCCGGAGGTTGGCTGTATCATCGAGCCGGGCGGAATACTTGAAATCGGTGCCGTGTACAGGGCGAAAAACAGCTCGGGATTATCGGGTCTGACAACGTTTATAATAAATAATAACCCTTCCATGGCTCAGCATCTCAAGAACATGGGGTATTAAAGAAAATCTCTGCGATCTCTCATCTGTATGTTATCGGCAGGGAAAAGCCGTTTGTCAGGTTTTTCCCTGTTTTCTTATGTTCCCGTCCCCCGTGGAAGCAAGCTGCTCTTATTTTATAAAATGTTCATCTCACTGAATCGCATATACATAGTCGTCACCAGACCCGATGTAGACCGTGCCATCCGCACCGATCGCCGGTGAGGAGTTTACTGCATTGCCGGTTCGATACTTCCATCTGACCGTCCCTGTTATGGCACTTGTATTTATCGTGCTTAAGCCCGTTGACTGAATGTCCCCGCGAAACCTTGGATGGGCTTGCACTGCTGATGACCACTGCACTTTCGATGGGCCTTAATATATCATACCCCCCCATTATCTATGTCCAGCGGGTCCATCGGGACCCGGGCGGTTCCGTCCGGACGAAATTGATTGACAGATTCTGTAAAATGTATATATTAGGCATATACATTCTTATATGAAAGAACAGAATATAAAGGATTTATTTTTAAATATTGAAGGATTTGAATGGGATAAAGGAAATATCTCGAAGAATTGGGGGAAGCATAGAGTCGGTCATATCGAGTGCGAAGAAGTTTTCTTCAATACCCCGTTAGTTGTAGAAAGTGATGCAGCCCATTCTTTCATAGAAGCCCGTTATTATATATTAGGCAAGACCGACACGGGTAGGCTATTGTTTATTGTATTCACCATAAGGAAAAACAAAATACGGCTTATATCTGCACGGGATATGAGCAGAAAAGAAAGGAAAGTTTATGAGCAAATTGAAGGAAATACCAAAATTTAAAACTGAAAAAGAGGAAACTAAGTTCTGGTCCGAGCATGATTCTACAGAATATATAGATTACTCAAAATCCAAGAAGGTCCTGTTTGCAAATCTCAAACCTTCCACGAGGACAATATCAATCAGGCTGCCGGATTCGCTTTTTGAGCATCTTAAACTTCTGGCGAATAAGAGAGATGTGCCCTATCAATCTTTATTAAAAATGTTTCTTGCACAAAAAATTGAAGAAGAGCTGCAAACCACAAAATAGCACATGCATTCACCGGCAGGCCTCGGGGAAACGAGGGATTAAAAATGGCGGTTACCCGCCCTTGCATCTTATCTCACCTCACTGAATCGCATATACATAGTCGTCACCAGACCAACATAATTTGCTCCCATTAATTCTCTTGGGGGTTTATTTCCCACAGGATTTACAATTAGACACGACACAAACGGCAACAGCAGCATCATTGCATGCATACCCGTACATAGCAGGCCGCTATCAGATACTCTCCTGCGGTGCAAGCATGGGCAAGGGATACGGGCACATAGTCGTGAGCAGGGGAAAACAGGATCTAAAAAATATCATCATTGCAATACCCGAAGAGTACACGTCCACATTCCTTGCACTGAAAATGGACCTCAAAGACTTACGGTACAAGGTCATACCCTTTGACAGGATCATGCCCGCAGTCAAGGCGCAGGAAGAGGATGCTGGTCTTATCATACACGAAGGACAGATCACATATGCGGATGAGGGGCTTGCTGTTGCCGTAGACCTCGGC
>JBBIVV010000008.1:61590-64111 GCA_037439545.1 bacterium | reverse complement strand
AGCGTCGTGCTCGGTATAACCGCCAGGGTAACGAGCCATTTATTGGTTTTTGTCATTGTCTTCTTCCTGATCAATGTTCTATCAAAACATAAGGGTAAACCGACAACCCCGGATAAAGCGGTGTATCAGGATAAGATGCCTTATCCAGTACGATCTTCACGGGAACCCGCTGCACCACCTTAATAAAGTTACCGGTTGCGTTCTCCGGCGGTAACAAGCTGAAGGCAGAACCGCTGCCGGACTGGAAGCTGGCAACACGCCCTTTGAAGGCCGTTCCCGGATACGCATCGACTTTAATAGATACAGGTGCTCCGATCTTTATCTTACCAATGTCGGTTTCTTTGAAGTTTGCTACAATCCATACGTTATCGAGGTTCACGATACTGAGATAGGGAATACCGGGCATAACATAAGCACCTTCATTGACATTCTTCTTGGTAACATAACCATTGCACGGTGCATACACAGTCGTTCTCTGTAAGTTTATAAGGGCTAATTTATATCCGGCCTCAGATGCCTTTGTCGCAAAGGTCTTTGTTTTTAATTCTTCTTGCAGATTCTGAATGCTTGACCGAAGCTGGACTATGGTAGCATGGTCGGCATTTACCTTTGCCGAACTGATCTCGTACTTCGTTTTCATTTCATCGTAAGAAAGTTTTGATACGGCATTGTCCTTCCAGAGATTCGAGTATCGTTCTGCATTTTCACCGTTCAAGGTATCCATTGCGGTATCAGCCTTCAATTCATAGCCCGCCTTTGCCAGCATTTCTCTTTGAATCATTATGGACAGAGCTATTTGCTTCAGGGCATTCTTGTTTGCCCGATACTGGGCATCTGCCATCGTGGAATACTCCGAATAATCGGACGCGTCGATGGTAAACAAAGGATCTCCTGTTTTCACGTATTGGTTGTCATGAACGAATACCTGCAGGACCTGTCCCTTTACCTGTGGGGCCACGGGAACGACGGCACTGCTTCCCTCTACAAAGGCATCGTCCGTATTAACGTGCGTAAACATGAACCGTATATTCGGAATTTCTATAATCAGCCCTATAAGTACACTGATTATCGAGGCGATCAATAGTATCCTTTTCTTGGATTTATTGTTTTTTTTTATTACACTTTCCACTGCATTGTTTTCTGATTTTTTATTTTCCATAATTGTTCCTCCCAATACTCCTTTCAAGTTTTGCCAAACTTATTTCATAACCGTACAAAGCGTTGTAATAATTAAGCTCTGCCTGCGTAAGATACGTTTGTGCGTCTAAGACCTCGGTTGATGTTACCAGCCGCTGACCATACTGCAGGTTTGTTATCCGGTAGTTTTCCTTTGCCTGAGCTAATGCAGTTTGAGAAGTACTGATGTTCTGCGCTGCTGTATTCACCTCTATCAGATTGCTTTTAACCTGAAGTTTTACAGCATTCATAAATGAATTGAGCTGGTTCTTTAATGCTGATTTCGTATAATCCGCCTGTTGTGCATTATCGGTTGTTTTTAACCAGTTGAATATCGTCCACTTAATGCCAATACCGACCATATCATTATATTGATTTTGAAATGCATTCCTTGCCGCAAGCCCGTCTTGCCCCGCTTGAGTATATGCGGCAAATGCAAAAACATGCGGATAATATTCACTCTCGGCAAGCTTGATGTGCGTATCCGCCTGTCTCACCCGTATACCCAATGCCTTGAGCTCCGGTCTATCCTGAAGTGCCTCATCCGTCGACGATGAGAGGTCGTAATTTGATGCACTTACCGATGTGACATCTTCCAGTGCTACGACGCTATTCAAGTCCCTGTTCAATATTGTATTGAAGTTTGCTCTGGCAATATCTAAATTGGCAACTGCCTGAGCATGATACTGAACCGCATCTGCCATTGCCACCTGTGATTTCAATTGGTCATTGTATGCAACGATGCCTCTGTCGTAAAAATGCGTTGCCTCCTGTTCGTGCGATGTGAGTTGTTCTACCCTTTCATCGGCGACCTGTAGTTGCTTCTGTGCCCGTAAAACATTGAAGTATGCAATCTTTGTTTCTTCTGCAATATTTAACATGATCTCTTCTCGCTGTACCTTCGTTGTGTTTATGCCGAGCTCCGCAAGTTTTCGCTCGTTAAAAAGTGCAAAACCGGTAAAGATCGGCTGCTTTAACTCAACCTCCCAGTTAATGAGAGCAGTTCCGTTCATGTACATACGAGGCGGCAGATATACATAATCACCGTTTCTTGCGCCATTATTAAGAACCGGCAGAGGTTTTACTGGTATTTTTAAGTATGGCTGGTTCTCTAAGCCTACGGCGCTATAATTAAAGGAAAGCTCAGGGAGCATGCTTGCAGTTGCACCCCGTCCCTGTGCCTCGGCAGCTTTGATCTGATCCATAGTGCTTTGTACCAAATAATTATTGTGGATAGCCTCCTGTATGGCGGAATCAAGCGTGTCAATATTCTCTGCACGTGAATTAAAAGCGGGCAATACCACTGCGAGAAATACCAGAGAAACTATTGTATATATAGATATAA
>JBBIVV010000008.1:0-61490 GCA_037439545.1 bacterium | reverse complement strand
AACTAAAAATCTTCCGCCGAATAGATTGGATTATTTTCATGAGTTATGATTGATAAATAATCATGCTAACCATAGGCCACATACAACTTGATAGTCCGTTGGTAATGGCGCCCATTGCCGGATACACGGACAGTCCGTTCAGAAGAATAGTCAAAGCAGCAGGGGCAGGGCTTGTTTACACAGAACTTATAAGTGCCGACGCACTCGTTCATACCAATAAGAAAACCTTACTTCTGCTCCAGCATTCTCCCGAAGAAAAGCCTCTGTCCGTGCAGTTGCTCGGCAAGGACCCCGGCACCCTTGTAAAGGCTTCCGAGATAGCGGTAGCTTTAGGAGCTGATATAATAGATTTAAACCTTGGTTGTCCCGCACACAATGTGGTAAATAATGGGGCCGGCTCGGCACTTTTAAAAAAACCGGAACTCGTAAAAGAAATCTTGACCGCCATGAGAAAGGCATTAAAAGTCCCTTTTACGATAAAAACGAGAACGGGCTGGGACAGCAGCTCAAAAAATATCCTTCAGATTGTTGCTCTTGCCAATGAACACGGTGTCGATGCCATGGCAATACATCTCAGAACAAAAGCAGAGGGTTTTAAAAAAGGCATTGACATGCAAAGTCTTATCGATGCGGTACGTCATTCCCGCATACCGGTTATCGGTAATGGAGATATAATAACTCCTCTGGATGCGAAAAATATGATGGATGAATCCGGCTGTGCCGGTATCATGATAGGAAGAGGCGTCCTCGGTGCACCGTGGATATTTAAACTGACTAAGGATTATATTCAAAACAACAGGTTTGAATTGCCTTCGATATTATATGTCAGAGATATTTTGCTCCGGCACCTGAACCTGATGGTGGAGTTCTACGGTGAAATGAAAGGCGTCAAGCTTTTTCGCAAGCATCTTGTCCATTACTCCAGAGGAGGTATCATCTCTCCTCTGTTCCATGCCAGGTATAGTTCTGATTTCAGGGCAAGAACAGTAATCATTGACAAACACGGGGTTCTTATAAAAGTAATAAATGAATACTTTGATTTCTTAATGGAGGCTAATCATGTATAGAACAAAGGTGCTTATGCTTTCAAAATACGAATTACCCTCTGTCTTTTTAAAAACAATAAAAAAAGTAGGGTTAACCATGCGGGCAATAAGAACCTATGAATCGGCTCTTGAGCTCGTTCATAAAAAGACTTACCGGCTCATCTGTATCGATACAAGCGGCTTTGGCGCCGATATACTCGAAACAATAAATAGAATGTCAAAAATTAAACAGGGTATCGTCATGATAGGCATCATACCGAGAAACCAGAGCATCATTTATACAAAGCTCATCAATAACGGTATGTTTGAGGTGCTTCAGAAACCGCTGAAGCAAAACACTGTAGAGGCATCTGTTAAAAGGGCAATCCATGTGCTGAACCTTTACAGAGAATTAAGCTTATTCCCTGATCCTAATAAAATAGGACACAGGGGTACGGATCTGCAGCTTACCGACAGGGAGATAGAAAATCTCGGCCTTGATGAACTGATAAATAAAAAATTATCCATACTGTTTTCCAAGCATACCCACAAAAAGATTACAAACCTGTACCAGCTCGTTATGCCTATTGTAGAGAGATCGTTCATTGAAACGGCGTTAAAACTTTCAAATAACAATCAGTTAAAGGCATCATTGGTTCTTGGTATAAACCGCAACACTCTTAAAACAAAAATGACAAAATTCGGGATAAAAAACCAGTGACCTGGAAACCCGCCATTAAAAAAGGCCTGGTAGTAGCAGGCTTTGATCCCTCCGCAGGTGCAGGACTGCTTATGGACATAAAAGTATTCTCATCACTCGGTATATACGCTGCCGCAATCCCGTCGGCCATGGTCGTAGAAAATACGGATACTGTTCGAAGAATAATAGGTGTAAAGACATCCGACGTAAGCTCACAGCTTAAAATTATGCTTGAATACAGTCATTTTGACGGCCTGAAAATAGGCATGCTCTACAGCATAGAAACAACTCTGTTGATGAGGGAAATAATAAAAGAATACGGATTGAGAAATATAGTGCTTGATCCCGTACTTCTGTCATCAAGCGGTGCACCACTTTTAAAACGCAATGCGTTGAATGCACTGATTTCACTATTCCCCTTGTGCACTGTCATTACGCCGAATATAGCAGAGGCATCTAAAATTACAGGAATTGATATACACGATAAAAAAGACATGCTCAGGGCTGCAAGATACTTTATAGACAGCGGAGCTCAGGGAGTGGTTATCAAAGGTGGACACTTTGTTCAGAAAGGACTCGATCTGTACATGGATAGAAAACAGCATGCCTTTCTCAGAAGCAGGGTCATACGGAAGGACGTTCATGGGACGGGATGCATCTTGTCATCTGCAATAGCCTCCTTCCTTATAAAGGGACACGATAAACTCGAGGCTGTAAAGCTTGCAAAAGCAATTACATTCAAAGCAATTAATAAAAGTTACAGGCTTTCTTCATCATTAAAAAGGCACACATCGTTCGAGTGGATCGCGGATTCATAGTAGTGGCCTGGATGTCTTATATATCAGTTCCCGTAATAGTTTTATTTATCGTATTTTTATTGATTGCCATAAGGCAGATCGGCACTATAAAACTTGAGCTATGGCAGATCATGCTGTTAGGCGCATGCGCTGTCCTGCTTACGGGAAGCATCACGCCTGGTATAGCATTAAAAGCCATAGACATTGACGTCCTGCTGTTTCTCTTTGGCATGTTCGTCATAGGCGAAGCACTGGATAAAAGCGGATATCTTTTCAACATTTCTTATAAACTGTTTAAAGGGACAAAGTCCGTCGACGCACTCGTATTGAGCATCTTGTTTTCTATGGGCATTGCATCGGTCTTTTTAATGAATGACAGCATTGCCATTATCGGAACCCCTTTAATGCTCCTTCTTGCCAAAAGACACGATATAAATCCGAAAGTTTTACTGCTTGCGCTTGCTTTTTCCATAACAACGGGCAGTGCAATGAGCCCTATCGGGAACCCGCAAAACTTGCTCATAGCCGTCAACGGAAATCTTTCGAACCCTTTTATAACTTTTTTAAGATATCTTTTTATTCCTACCGTAATAAACATATTCGCGGTTTATATGATACTGAAGGTATTTTTCAGGGATGAATTCCACAGGAACGCATTGGTACACACCAGTGAACACATAAAAGACAAGCAGCTTGCAATGCTTTCAAAGTTGTCATTAATGATAATTATTGTTTTGGCAGGATTGAAAATAATTTCTGCGTTTATACATCTGCCATTTCATTTTAATTTAACCTATATAGCCCTGCTCGGTGCTATGCCCTTATTGTTTTTCAGCAGGAAAAGGTTTGTAATAATGAAAAACATCGACTGGCATACACTCTTGTTCTTTGCCGCCATGTTCGTCCTGATGAAAAGCGTATGGCTGACCGGTTTTTTTCAGCATTTAGTAGGAATGTATGGCGGGAGCATAACATCGATAGCTTCTGTACTCGGTATCAGCGTCATCTTGAGCCAATTCATATCGAACGTACCAATGGTCGCACTTTATATGCCTGTGCTGCTGCATGCAGGCGCCTCGTCAGAAGTAATGGCAGCCCTTGCCGCAGGAAGCACCATTGCAGGCAACCTGTTTATCCTCGGTGCTGCAAGCAACATTATTATTATCCAGAATGCAGAGAAGAAATCGGGGCAAACATTGACCTTCCTTGAATTTGCAAAATCCGGCGTGCCCCTCACAATTTTCAACATTTTAGTATACTGGTTCTTCCTGAAAATTGTGTAAACCAATAAAATGTAATCTCTGAGTTTCCCAATGAGTGCGGTTTTATTCTATGGAACTACTTTATACTTCTTTTGAATATCCCGTATTTAAGAATAACAAAGAGTGTTCTGAAACCGTCCTTAAATCCTATTTTCTTGCCTTCCGCATAGCTCCTGCCGCTGTACGATATACCAACCTCATATACTCTTACGTGCAGCAGCGCTATTTTTGCCGTGATCTCCGGTTCAAAACCGAAACGATCTTCTGCTATCGCAATCTTATCAAGTACATCCTTCTTAAATAACTTGTAACAGGTTTCCATGTCCGTGAGATTAAGATTGGTAAACATATTTGAAAACATGCTTAAGAACTTATTGCCAAGATAATGCCAGAAATAAAACACACGATGAGGTTCACCGCCCATAAATCTTGAACCGTAAACGACATCAGCCCTTCCGTCGATAGCCGGCTTGAGTAATTTATCGTAGTCCATAGGATCGTATTCAAGGTCAGCATCCTGGACAACGACAAATTCACCTGTCGCATGGCTGAATCCTGTACGGAGTGCAGCACCCTTGCCTATATTTTTTTCATGATAGTATACTTGTATGGAATTATCATCGATCCCTTTCAATAGTTCCCTCGTTCCATCAGTGGAGAAATCATCCACGACTATGATCTCTTTCCCTAAACCGGCGGCAGGCGCTCTCTTCACTGCAGATAGTATGGCGTTTATGGTATCATGCTCGTTATAAACAGGTATTATAATCGACAGCTTCATGTCCTAATCCTCTATCTTGAGCGAGAACTTCTTCAGTACAATGTTTGCTTGTTCGCAGATTTGTTTTATCTTCTTGATTTTATCTTCTTTTATCTTCGGGCTTGAAATGATCACCTGATCGATACTCTGGTCCTTTATTAATTCTTCAAGCCGATCGATATTTCCAAGCACAGGATAGCCATGAATGTATCTGCCTTGTTTCATTTTTTCATCATCGACAAAGCATACCGGAACAAGCCCGAGTTGTTCATTATTCAGTATCTCGTTTACCGCAAACTCACCGCTGTCACCCGCTCCATAGATCAGCACCCTTTTGTTTGTATCTTTATTGTTTTTTCTTAAGAAATAATCAAACGACTTATACGTGTATCTTGATAATGCCATGAGAATAAAAAGCAGGATGCCGTATATGATAAACACTGTCCTTGAATATTCGTAGAACCTCCAGATAAACAGTATGGCGAGCATATTTATGCCGACACCGAGTATTATTCCTTTAACGATTGTCCATATCTCATGTGCACCTGTATACTTCCATACATTCTTATAAACTCCGACTACGTAAAATATGACAATCTGAATGCCGAGGATGAGCGGAAGAGCTTGAAACAATTTAATTGAGTTCTCGTTAAAGCTTCTTCCTTCAAACCTGAGAATGTATGCGCCATACATAGAAATAAAGATAATGACAAGATCGAGCATTATTTCAAAAATTCTTTTTTTGTAGGTTATATTAACAATAATAGATATCACCCCTTTTTCATTCTCATCCGCCTCGTACACCTTAATCTTTGCAAGATAGATGCCGAGAAATACAAGTAAGATGGAAAATAAAAAAATAATTTCTATATACACGTATAGTGACATAAATTTACCAAAATATGCAAGTATGCCCGATAATATGCCAATGCCGTATATGAGCAGGACGGCACTCTTTTCCGATAAACCTATTCTCACAAGCCTATGAGACGTGTGGTCTTTACCTCCATGCATTGCGTCGATACCCGATAATTTCCTCATAAATACGACATAGCTTGTATCGAATATGGGTATCAGAAATATAAGAACAGGGAGTATGACAATCTGAAGCAGCTGCCCGGGTAACTTGATCTCCGGGACCAGCACAACACTCCCGAGGATAAAACCTATAAAAAGACTGCCTGAATCACCCATGAATATGGATGCCGGGTTAAAGTTATAGACAAGGAACCCCGCAGTTGCACCGATCACCGATGCAAGCAGAATGGCCGTCGATGACTGAACATTGCCGAATAAACATAAAAAAATAACAATACCCGTAATGCTTGCAATACCTGCAGACAGACCGTCCATATTATCAAGAAGGTTAAACGCATTTGTAATACCAATAAGCCATATAAAGGTGACGAATGTATTAAACGCTGCATTCGCCGTTATGTCCCACTTTATGCCCGATACTATAATGGCAACCGAGATTACGATTTCCACAACAAGTTTTACAGGCGGGGCAAGATGCTTGAAGTCATCCACCAGTCCGAGTATGAATATTGCAGTACCGGCAGAAAGAATGATGATTGTATGAAGGTCCAACCCTTTAGAGAGAATAAATGCTGCAACCGTTCCGATATAGATGGCGATCCCGCCGAACATCGGTATTGGTTTTTTATGCCACCTGTCATTTCTTGGATATGATATGGCACCATAATGAAATGCCAGCCACTTGACGAGAGGTACGACCGCAACAACAACGATAAAAGCCGTAAGAGCTGAAATGTATATAATCATTACTGTACTATCTCCGTATAGAGTAGTGCCATTTCTTTCATCAATCTGTCAATGGTAAAATCATTTTTAACAAATTCTCTTCTGTCAATTGTTTTAGTATAGTGAATCTTCATATTGTTTACAAGATAAATTATCCCCAAATTCTATTTTTATCTCACATAAACCATGTATTTTCCCATGACTTCCTCAATCGCCTTTCTCCTATGACTTATACTATTTTTCTGTTCCGACGATAATTGTGCAAGGGTTCTATCATAACTATCGGGAATAAAGATCGGATCATAGCCAAACCCGTTATTTCCGGCAGGCTCATCGATGATACTGCCCTTCAGTTCGCCATATCCCGTAAGATACCTGCCATTGGTAAGTGTTATTACTGCATAAGCTTTGAAAACTGCTTTCCTTTGCCCTGATACGAGATACATCATTTTGCCGAGTAAAGCTGCATTCCTGTCATTATCGGAACCTTCCGTGAATCGGGCCGATATGACCCCTGGAAATCCGCCGAGTGCAGGGATTTCTATCCCTGAGTCTTCTCCCAAAGCATCAATACCGGACAGGGAAGTCAGAGTCAATGCCTTGAGCCTTGCGTTGTCTTCATAAGATTCAACCCCTTCTTCTACATCTATTTTTTTATCAGGCATCCGGACAATTATTCCATACGTGCTCGCCATATCCTGAATCTCCCGAAACTTGGCAAGATTGTTTGTTGCAATAATAAGAATGCTCATCTTAATCTGTTAACTCTTGAACCCTCAAACCTTTGAACTGCCGGTTTCTTTATCCCCTCATGCCCTTGTAGCCTTTTTGAATGTCATTGAACAAATTTTCGACCGACTGATACCTGTTCTCCGGGAGTTTTTCAAGACATTTTATCACAATATCAGAAAGCCATGGCGGAACCTGTTCATGAATACTGTTCAGCGGCACGGGAGATGTATGAACATGATGATAACCTATGTCTCCATGAACAAAGGGAGGTTTTCCGGCAAGTATTTCATACAGAGTACATCCGAAAGAGTAGATATCCGTCCGTGCATCGGTTTTCTCGCCAAGTATCTGTTCGGGTGACATATACAGCGGCGTACCGCCGATTATTGTCTCGCCATGCTTTATCTCTTCCATAGCTTTTGCAAGGCCGAAATCCATGAGTTTTGCAACTCTTTTTGGTGTCCACATAATATTTGATGGCTTTATATCTCTATGTATAATGCCCCTTTCATGAGCATAAGCCATACCTTTGAGCATCTGGACCGCTATAAATATTGCAAGCTGCATGGGTATGCCGTTTGGATATTCTTCAAGAAATTTCTTCACGACCATACCATCCACGAACTCCATTACTATGTAGAATGCGCCTTTGTCCTCTCCGACATCATACACAGTAACGATATTCGGATGATTAAGGGATGCCGATGTTCTTGCTTCTCTAATGAAAGCATCTATACGCTTTGGATCTGACGCACCCCCCGTTGACATTATCTTAATTGCAACGACCCGCCTGAGAACAATATCCTGTGCCTTAATGACAATGCCCATGCCTCCCCTGCCAAGCTCCTCTATAAGTTTGTAACGCTTTGAGAGTATACCATCGCTCGTATCCGACAGTAAGACGGTCTGTGCATACTGATCAATAACAGACGGTGATGGAGCTTCTACAATACGTTTGAGTCTTTCCATACGCTCTTTTACATCCATATAACCGGCATCAAGCTTGATCAGTTTATTATAAATTACTATTGCATCTTTTGCCCTGCCTTCTTCCTCGTATATATTTGCAAGCCTGTAGTAAAGCTGCATGTTTGACGGTACAGGAGATTTACCGGCAAGCATTTTTCCCGTCGTTTCTCCTGCATCCTTATACATGCCTTTTTCCATCAACAGATCAAGCTTTAATATCTGGGCATCATTACCCTGCTTATCAGCATCGGATGCTGATTCCAATATCGATAAAGCTTTGTCAACATACCCGACTTCTTTAAATAGAGTAGCCGATTTAATCGGTTGTCCTGCCTTTGCGTACAGTTCTGCTGCCTTTATCTTTTCACCTATTGATTCATAGAGCCTCGCAGCATCATCGAGCCTGCCGAGCTTTTCATAAAGCTGTAGTGCATCACGCTTCATGCCCTTCTCTTCATAGTACGATGCCATGACCAGGGAAGACTTCTCATGCCAGCCGGCCTTTTCCATTACCTCTGCTGCTGATTTCTTCTCACCTATCGAAAGATACAATTCACTCGCTTTTACCCAGTTCTCTAATTTTGCGTAAAGCTCTGCGGCGTATTTTGCCAATCCCGCTTTTTCTGCCACCTCTGCAGCTTGCTTGACGTTTCCCATGGCAATATATGCCGATACAGACAGCATCGCATAATTTGTTATGGCTCTTGGTATTATATCCCCTTTTGGAATAATTACTGATGCTTCATACGCTGCAGCAATTTTGGCTTTATCGCCAAGTTTTGTATAAAGTTCTCCGGCGCGTAGATTAAAACCGGCAGCCATATATGTATCGGCAGCCTTCTCGATGTCCCCTGTGGTCTCAAGCATATTTGCAGATTTCAGCAGTTCATCTGCCTTCAACAGGTTCTCACCTGCCTGCTTATACATGGATAATTCCCTGTACAGCTCGCCTGCTTCTTTAAAAAAACCTATCTGCTCGAGTGTAGATGCCTGCTTTTCCTTCATGCCCATCTTCTTGTAAAGCTGAGCCGCATAATACATAGTCCCTGCCTGATAATAGGTATCCGCTGCATACTGCAGGTTGCCGTTTTTTTCGTAGAGCTGAGCTGCATTTATAAAATCACCGATCTTTGCGAGTCTGCGGGCCCTCTTATTCAAAGATACCGTATTTTCATTGGAACCTGCTGCCCTTTTCCTGTACATCCTGTGAACGAAGAATAATATTATAGACAGAAGTAAAACACTCCCCCACATAATCTGCGTACCGGTGTCCGTTATTCTGCCGTTATAATTCGATAATGCGTTTGTAACAAAATTAATATAAGGCGTTATGTATAAGAGTACCTGCTTCATGAATATCTGGATAGCCCAAAATACGCTTGTTTGCAAGAACAAGTAAGGGGCAGGCCGACCCGCATTCTGTGCGGGTACACCGCCTGCCCCTTTTGCATCATTACACAGAGGCAAACGTATGCGTATGCCCCTTACAACCGATTACCTTTTAAAAGTAATAGTGTATCCCTGCCTGCAGAAAATCAGAGGTATTGAAGCCGAGGTTGTCGGCCGCAAAATGGTCCCCGGATGCAGAATATGATGTGTAGCCGAGTCCCAATTCAATATTGAATCCAAGTTCGGGTAACGACGGAATAAAGAACTCCGGCCCTGCAAAGAAATTTACGCCTGTTCCTATCAATGCGCCCAGTCCCTTGGAATCCATGTCGCTGTACATCAGTGCCATGCCGCCATTAAATTTTACGTTCGTCTTGTTGATAATGGTGTAGAAGGCCTTCATGTTCACATTGAATATGTTGATATCCCCGACACCGGCAACCGCGTATTGATTTCCTCCGATATCAAACTCACCACCTACAGGACCTATGTACATTCTGAAAGAAAGGTCTGCGGGGGTGGCTGATTTTAATGAAACGCTCGTCCCTGTACCTGTACCGACAGGGTAAGTAACATTTACCGGAAGGTCCGGATAATACAACATTTGACGGTTGAATCCAACACCCATTTTGAGATTCCACATGGATGTACCCTCGCCCGTCTGTCTCATCTGGTATGTTTGCTCTCTCTGCGGCGGTGCTTCCCTTGTCCCTCTGTACGCTGCATTCGCCAGAACGGTAAAACCGAGTACTATCAAAGATGCTATAAAAGTCACGCTTACTTTTTTCATATTCTTCCTCCTTTTAAGGTTTTTCTATTATTATACCTATAAATTACACTTGTCAAAATTATTTTATCGATTTTTTTTCACGCAGTCTACGCATCGTATGATTTCTTTAATTGACGTTAATTTCAAATAGCTCCCCTCGGGCTTGTCCTGCTCTTTACTTGTAATAATTGCCGGCTGTGTTTCTCCGGTAATCTCGATGTAATAGTCTACGACACAATAATCCTTGAAGTGCACTGTCGGGTTAACATGCCTGCCGCACATGGAGCAGTACCGGTTCGACATAGCTGCAGTGATACGGTTAAACCGTTACGTTACCGTTTTTCGCCTGGGGTATTTTCATTGCATCGAGCTCTTTGCCGGTTTTTATATTCAAACTGTTGGATACCGTGCACCCCTGGCATCTCGCAGACCATGAAAATGTCTCATATCCGCACCGAGAACATACATAGGGAAATTTCATCTGTATTCCGCTGTTCTGAATAGACTTCAGTTTCTTATAAGCTGAGGTATAATCCCCTCTTTTAGCCATGAGCTCCGCAGACATAATATCCATCGAGGGCACATGGACCCATTTATTATCAAGGTACGAAATCTGCTCATACGCCTCGTCTATCATCTCGAGCCTTAACATTAATTTCGCGAACATGATTCGTGCAAGATTATCATCCGGTTTATCGGACAGAAGGCTTCTGTAGAATCGTATAAGCTCAAATGGATTATCATGCTTCAGATATACATCTTCCATACGAATGAGGAACACCGCATTGAGTGTTATTGCATAACCGTTCTTCCATTCTTCCACTGCACTTTCGATGTCGTTTTTATTGTTCAGATAAATATCACCCGTAGAAATATACGCGGGCACAAAACCGGGATCGAGTTTTTTCACATCACCCAGTTTCTTCAGTGCAAGTTCAGTATCTTTATTCTTAAGAATTGAAAGTGCATATTCATATTTAAGCTCTCCAAGTCTCTGCCTTTCAGCTTTATATTCCTCTTTGCCCTTTGTAAGCTTCATTATAATCTTCTGAGTCCGGTAAGCCTCTTCTGGCTTGTTCGATGCAATGTACGCATTCCTCAAGAGGGAAAGAAACATTAAATTCTCTTCATCGATACTTACAAGTTTTTTCGAAATATCTGTCATGCTGTTGATATCGTTCATTGACGCATAGCCCTTATACAGGGCGAGTAAAAGCTGGATATTTTCCGGATCCTGGTATTTTATTTTTAATAATATTTTCAAGGCGTTCTGGTTGTCTTTGAGCGCTATCGAGCATTCCGACAGCTTTATATGTGCAGTTATATTTAAGGGGCTTTTTGTAATGGCATCTATGTAATAAGCCTTTGCCTTCTCCGCATTACCCTTTAACATTTCAAAATTGCCTTTTTCCACCAAAGAAACACTGAGGGTTTCCCTGCTGACTTGATTGTTTTTCTGCCAGTCTTTATAAATCCTGCTTGCTTCTCTGATCAGGCTGACAATCGCCATCAAAAGCATTCCGAGTATAAACGCTGCTATAACGATAGCGGATGCGGTCGTATGTATGGACGTCGTTCTGGAAAGAAGCAGGTCGATCTCCTTGCTGTTGAACAGTGAAAGATATCCGAATAAAAAAAGTATGACAATAAGAAGAAATATCATCGCCTGATACATATCATCACCTATTTATGATACGGCAGGCCGTGAATGATTGCAAAAGCCCTGTATATCTGCTCTGCAATTATTACCATGCTCAACTCATGAGGAAAAGTCATGTTTGATAATGATACTGCCTTATCGGCACTTTGCTTTATTGATACATCAATACCCATGGGACCGCCAATTATTATATTTACTACCTTCGTGCCATTCATTATACGCTTATTTAAAAACTTTGCAAATAACTCGGAACTCATCATCTCGCCGTCTTTATCAAGCACCACGTTATAAGAGTTTTTCATAAAAACGACGAGTCTATCTGCTTCCTTTTTCAAAACGACATGGGTGGGATTCGTGAGAATCGGTTCTTGCTTTACTGTTTTCAGTGCTATCTTTATATACTGCTGAATCCTGTTCATATAATCATCCGTCATCTCCTGCACATGCTTGTTCTTTGGGAACCCTACAGATACAATATTTATAAGCATAGTGTTGCGTTACATTTCTTCCGGTATGGCCCTCTTGGCATCAGACCATAACCCCTCTATGTCATAATACAATCGTGCAGCCTCAAGAAAAATATGCACGGCAACATCTCCGTAATCCATGATTATCCATGTCCCGGATTGGTCGCCCTCCATTCTCCGGGTATCAATCCCCGCCTTTTTAAGTTCTTCCTTTACGTACCACGCCGTTGCATGAGCCTGTCTCTCTGATTTCACGGAACATATGATAAAGTAATCAACAATGTTAAGGTGCGTCCTCATGTCTATTATAACAATATCTTTTGCCAGTTTATCCGACAGTAAGCTTTTGATTTGTTTTATGAGATCCGGTGCTGAAATATTAATAGTATAATTTCTCCTTTTCTATGTATTCTATGACAGGCTGGGGTGTTAAATAACGGACCGATTTGTTTTCTTGAACAAGCTGTCTTATCCCGCTTGACGATATATCAAGCATCGGTATCGATGACAGATAAACTTTTTTACCCTGTTTGTGCACTAAAACGCCTTCTTTTGCCGAATACCAGAATTCATCCATGAGGTCAACAGGTACAAGCTCTTCCAGTGTTTTCCCGGCATTGCGGCGTGTAATGACGATAAGGGTACACAACTGAAAAATCACGGACGGCAGGTGCCATGTGTTCATATTTGCAAAGTCATCTTCCCCCACTATAAAGTAAAAATCTGCATCTACACCGCACTTCTTTATAAGAGCCTCTATTGTCCTGTAACTATAGGATGGCGTTGGAAGCTGTTCTTCAATATCTTCAATCACAAAATAAGGATTGGAATTCAACGCAATTTGCGTCATTGCTTTCCTGTGTGAATATTCCAACACGGTATCCGGCGGCTTATGCGGAGGCACATAGGTCGGCACAAATAGGATTTTTTCAAGGGAGAATCTCTGTCTGATCTCTTCAGCGCCCCTTAAATGACCGAAATGAATGGGATTAAAACTGCCTCCGAGAATGCCCAGCCTGATCATGACTTTATTTCTTTCCGAATTCCCCTCTTAAGATAAGAGGGCGGGGTACCCAAGCTGGGCTTGGGTCGGGCGTTATGACGCAAGAATGTAACTCCCTTTATCCCTCTTATGTAAGAGGGATAACGAAGAAGGGTATGCAAAAGTATCATAGATTCCCCTACTCCCTGACCTGTCCGTTGCCCATAATAACGAACTTTTGTGCGGTCAATTCCTCAAGTCCCATTGGTCCGAATGCATGGAGCTTCGATGTCGATATACCTATTTCTGCGCCAAGTCCGAGCTGAAAACCATCGCTGAACCTCGTAGAGGCATTAACGAGGACTGTGGACGAGTCGACCTCTCTTAAGAATTTCATCGAATGCTCCACATCCTTTGTTATTATAGAATCCGTATGATGCGATCCATAATGATTAATATGTTCAATGGCCTGATCTATGGAATCCACGACTCTTAATGAGAGAATAAGGTCCAGATATTCTGTGTACCAGTCTTGCTCCGTTACACTGTTTATATTTTTTACTATCGCTCTTGTCTTTTCACATCCCCTGATCTCGACTCCTGCTTCTTTGTACCTCTCTATCATATCCGGTAAAAATGCCGCTGCTGCATCTTTATGAACGAGCAGTGTTTCCATTGCATTGCATACACCGGGTCTCTGAACTTTTGCATTGAAACAGATTTTTTTTGCCATATCAAAATCTGCATTCGCATCGACAAACACATGGCACACACCTTTATAATGTTTGAGCACCGGTATGCGTGAATGCTCTGCCACAGCCCTTATAAGGGACTCCCCGCCCCTTGGTATGACAAGATCAATCAGTTCATCCTGTTTCAGAAACTCATACAGCACGTCTTTGTCCGGTGTATCGATAAATTGTATGGCGTCCGCAGGCAGGCCGGCATCTCCTAAGGCACCGGTCAGTACCTCAACAATTGCCTTGTTCGAATTGATAGCCTCAGACCCGCCTTTCAGAACAACCGCATTGCCTGATTTTATGCACAATGCAGACGCATCTGCCGTAACATTCGGTCTTGATTCATATATCATGAGAATAACGCCGATGGGAATGCGCATCCTGCCCACCAGCAACCCGTTCGGCCTTGTCCAAGCCTTTGTGATCCCGCCGACAGGGTCCTTGAGCATCTTTACTTCATGAATACCGTCTACCATGGACTTCAGCGTCTTCTCTGTAATGATAAGCCTGTCCATAAAAGCCGGCTGCATATGGTGCTGTTTCGCATTGCGTGCATCTTTTGCATTTGCCTCAAGAATCAAGGATTTTTTTTCTATCAGGCCTTCTGCCATGAGCTTCAGTGCAGCATCTTTCTTAGCCGTACCTGCAATGCCCAGCTTTAAGCCTGCCTGCTTTGCTTTTTGAGCTATCGTGGTAACATCATTCTTATTCATATATAAGAAAGCCCTGCCGATTTTGCCGTTTATTTAACATAATGCTCTACATTAAGTATGAGGTTATTCCTGTGAATAACCTCGTCACCATTGAAATATCCGAGCGAGCTTTTTATCTGTGATGATTTCTTGCCCTTTATCATCTCTATCTCTGTAACAGAGTAGTTTGTTATGCCCCTCCCTATCTCGCGGCCTTTTGTGTCCATGATGCTGATAACATTCCCTTCTTTAAACGCACCCGACACCTTTACAATACCGGCAGCGAGCAGGCTTTTGTTCTTTAATACGGCGGACAAAGCACCTTCGTCAATGGACAGGGACCCTGAAGATTTTAAGAGCAGGCTGACCCATTTTTTTGTACCATTGACCTTTTTATGATCCGGTAAAATAGTCGTTCCAAGCCTTTCACCGCTTATAAGCTTTGTAATGATATTGTTTACTCTGCCATTTGCTATTGTCGTGCTGATGCCAATCCTTGCAAGCTGTTTTGCAGCTGATACCTTTGTCTTTACGCCTCCGACGCCATACTTGCTCTTGCTGTCATCGAATGTCTTATGCTGGTCTTTATATCTTATCTCGGCGATAGGTTTTGCATCTCCGTGTTTATTCGGATCTTTATCATAGATTGCATCTATATTGCTCAGAATGATGAGCCTCTCTGCATTGATCATGGCAGCAACCATTGCGGACAGGGTGTCATTATCACCTACCTTTATCTCATCGACAGATATTGCATCATTTTCATTCACAACGGGGATAAAACCATGGTCAAGCATAAGATCCATAGACCTCCTCGCATTGAGGTATCTCTGTCTGTCAATAAAATCTTCATGGGTTAAAAGCACCTGGGCGACTACCCTGTTGTAAGGTTTTAGATTCGTCATATAGGTATTGATAAGCAAGGGCTGACCGATACTCGATAAGACCTGTTTATTGGGTATGGTTACCGGCATCAAAGTATTACCTGCAATGGATCCGCCAAATGCAATTGCACCGGACGATACAATTACCACAGAGTATCCCTTATCGAGCACACCTGCTATATCTCCCGCAAATGCCTTGAATCTATCATGATCCGGATACCCGTTCTCAAGAGTTAAAACAGAACTCCCTATTTTAACGACGAGCTTTTTCATATAAATCAATCCTGATAAAGCTTTTTGGCAATTTCATCCAGCAATGTATCAATACCTTCACCTGTTACACATGATATTGGGTAAATCGCAATACCATGTTCCTTGAATGTATTTATATAGCCCATGAGCTCGTTTCTTACAAGAGGAATATCTATCTTGTTCAGCACGACGATCTGCTGTTTGCCGGCAAGCAACCGGTCGTAGCTTCTGAGTTCGTTGTTTATACTATTCAGGTCCTTATAGGGATCACTGTCTCTCGTCGGATCTATGATATGAACAAGCAGGTGTGTCCTTTCTACATGCTTGAGAAATTGATCACCCAATCCCCTGCCCTTATGTGCACCCTCAATCAGACCGGGTATGTCGGCGATGACAAAACTTCTTTCATTTCTATACTTCACGATGCCGAGTACAGGGTGAAGTGTGGTGAAAGGATAATCCGCAACTTTTGGGCGGGCATTTGATACTTTGTTAATAAGGCTCGATTTGCCGACATTGGGAAAACCGATTAATCCAACATCCGCAAGTAATTTTAATTCTAATCGTATGTGCCTTTCTTCACCGGTCCCGCCGGGTTCGTATTCAACAGGCACCTGGTGCGTAGAAGTTACATACCGTGCATTACCTTTGCCGCCCATACCGCCTTTGGCGAGCACAAGTTCTTCATCGATCTTCGAAAGGTCTCCTAAAAGTTCTCCGTCTCCGGTATCATAGATTTGTGTCCCGGCAGGCACTTCAATAATGCGGTCTAACCCATTCCTGCCGTGCATGTTTTTTCCTTTGCCGTGACCGCCGTTTTTTGCGCGGTAATGTCTTACATATTTAAAATCAATGAGCGTGGACAACCTGGTTGAGCTGCGGATGACTATATTGCCGCCATTACCGCCGTCACCGCCATCCGGACCACCCTTAGGGACAAATTTCTCCCTCCTGAAGCTTACACATCCATTGCCCCCGTCTCCTGCTTTGATATAGACCTCAGCAGTATCTATAAATTTCATACGCAGATTCCCAAAAAAATCCCCTCCCTCGCCCCGTTTCTAAAGGGGGAAAGAAGGGGATTACACTTTATGATCTTTATCACTGCCGGTATCAGGCAGGAATTATATTAACGGTCACCTTGTTGCTGGAGCGTGTAAATTTAACGATGCCGTCTTTCAGAGCGAATATGGTAAAGTCTTTACCAACACCCGCGTTCTTCCCGGCTTTAAATTTTTCACCGACCTGTCTGACAATTATACTGCCTGCTTTTGCAGGCTGACCTGCGAAGAGCTTAACACCTCTCCTCTGTCCCTGACTGTCCCTTCCGTTTACCGAGCTGCCCTGTCCTTTTTTATGAGCCATTAAAACACCTCAATTATTTTGAAATACAATATCTTCAACCTTTACCTTAGTAAAGGTGTGACGAAATCCCTGTTTCCTTCTGTAATTTTTCCTTCTCTTGTGCTTGAATATTACTATCTTGTCGCCTTTTGTTTCGCCAAGCACCTTCACCTTGACAAAAGCATTTGCAACGATGGGCGTACCGATGATGGTGTTCGAACCATCATTTACCAGCAGCACATCGGCTATCTGGAGCTCTCCATCTTTCTGTACATCTGCTATCCTGTCAAGAGCCACGATATCACCCTGTGTTACTGTGTATTGCTTCCCGGAATGTTTAATAACCGCGTACATGTCTGCCTCACTTTTTATTTGTTTAGATATGGCTACCTAATAAACCCCCCCTTGTCAAGCGAATACAGGCTTTTGCAGGTTTGCTTCTGGTAAGAAAAGCCTTTAACTGTGTAAACTTGACAGAAACGATAAGAATTGTTTAAGTGTACTTTGCGTATAGAGGAGATAATGAAATGACCAATATTTTCCCGAGACAGAACACATAAACAAAAGAAGCTTGAATATGTCTGCAAAAAAAAATGACAAGAAAAATACAAATCACCTCACTAAAATTGTTCTCACAGGCGTTAACAGCTTTATCGGCTCCAACCTTGCAAGAAGACTGGCAAACGATCCACGGTATCAACTTATCGTTATAGACATCAGGAAGCCTGATTTTCTGGAGAAAGGCGTTAAGTTCTATAAAGTCGACATCACGGAACCGATGGTAGATTCGGTCATTGCCGGGATCTTCAGAAAAGAAGCTGTTGATACAGTGGTACACCTCGCATTTCTTTCAAGTCCCATAAAGGACACATCGCTGTCGCATGAACTCGAGGTAATAGGCACATTGAATATGATACATGCCTCCTCTGCCATAAAATTAAAGAAATTTATAATCAAATCCACCACAATGGTTTACGGCGCAGATGCGACGAATCCGAATTTTCTTACAGAAAATCACCCCTTACGGGCAGACCCCGGGATGGCTTATCTCAGGGACAAAATAGAGGTGGAACATATCGTAAAAAGGTTCAGCGAAAAAAACCCAAACACCGTGGTCACGGTTTTAAGAGCATGCTCAATCCTCGGACCGACAATTAAAAATTTCCTGACTTCATATTTCTCGAGCCCTGCAATTATAAGGATACTCGGGTTTGACCCGTTATTCCAGTTTGTCCATGAAGAAGACATTATCGACGTTTTCAGGGTTGCTGTGGAGGGAGACTACGCTGGGATATTCAATATCGTGGGCAGAGGGGTCCTTCCCTTCAGCACCTTGTTGAAACTATCGGGAAAACTCGCCATACCGGTCCCCTATCCTCTCGCATACTCAATCGTAAGTATGATGTGGTCCGGGAACCTCCTGTCCGTACCTCCGACATTTTTGAACTTTTTGAAATATACATGGCTTGCGGACGGAGCCAAAGCAAAGAAAATAATGAAATTCGAAGCACGCTATACGACAAAAGATACGCTGGAAAGTTTCATGGGGACGCAGCGGCTCAGAGAGCTAAGACTTGTGGAGTAATACAAAGGAGGGAGCACTATGGCAAAAGGCAATGTAACCGCACTATCGGCAAAAGCAAAGAGCACACAGAATATGAAAGAATTTGCCGCGCCTGATACCGCCATTGCACTACGGACTATCAAGCTGTCGCCGCAGCCAAAGAAGGTCAATATCATAAATCTGAAAAAACAAAAAAAGACAAAACCTGAAAGGTATGCTGTGGCAACCTCCAGGGAGCTTACCGCACTGATGAAAGTCATTGAAGATAAATTCGACGAACTTTCTCGCAATTATGATGAGAAGTTTAAATCCCTGCTCAGTGATATTAAAAAGGAAAAGAAGAACATTACACAGAACTTCGTATCGGATTCATTAGGCGGGCTAAAGGGCTTTATTTCACAGTTTTCCACACAAAAGATAAAAGAACAATTGGCAAACGCTGCCATGTGGGCAACATCAACTGAGGTCGATGAGTTCGGGCTTGATCCTGTTTTTACCGCAAAGGCAAGGCCTTTTTTCGATCTTCTCTACAATAAATGGTGGAGAGTGGAAACTATCGGTATAAACAATATACCTGCAACAGGCAGGGCATTACTCGTGTCCAACCATTCCGGGGGCATTCCGATTGACGGAGCCATGATAGTTACATCAATATTAAATGAACATCCGGCAAGCAGGATCACCAGAGCACTTGTCGAAGATTTTGCCTATTACATGCCTTTTATAAACTCATTCCTTATAAAAACCGGCTCTGTCCGTGCATCACAGGAGAATGCAGAAAGACTGCTTGAAAAGGACCAGCTTGTTATCGTATTTCCCGAAGGATTGAAGGGCATAGGAAAACTATTCAAAGACAGATATAAACTGCAGCGCTTCGGAAGGGGGGGATACATCAAGCTCGCGATGAGGACGCATGCACCCATCATACCCGTTGCCGTCGTAGGAGCTGAGGAAGCCTTTCCTATAATAGGGAGGGCTGACTGGCTCGGAAAGCTCGTAGGTGCACCCTACCTGCCTATAACGCCGTTCTTCCCATGGTTGGGGCCCATGGGCGCCATACCGCTGCCGACCAAATGGTATATAAAATACGGTGAACCTATCGAGATGAAGCACTACGGTCCTGAGGATGTAGACGATGACATCCTTATAAACAGGCTATCTGAACATGTCAGAACGCAGATCCAGAATATGCTGATAGACGTTCTCAAACAAAGGAAATCCATATTCTTCGGATAGGACAGGGTTGAGCCGTTAATATACCGGAGTACGCCCTGATATTGATAATAATGCAGTATGCCTCCGTCAACGGCAAGCGCATGGGTCAGGTTGCGAAATCTTTCACTTCCTGTGCATGATATGAACTCCTTACAAACGGACCAGCATACACATATTTGATCCCGATTATCTTTCCAAAATCCTCATATTTTTTATAGAGCCCTTCCCCTATATATTCATGGACCGGAAGATGATTTAATGACGGCATAAGATACTGACCTATGGTCACGATATCGCACCCTGCTTCCTTGAGATCAATGAGCACTCCCTTGACTTCATCAATCGTTTCGCCAAACCCTACCATAAGACCTGATTTAACGGGTATATTCTTGTGTTGTTTCGCAAACCTCAGAACGTCGAGTGAACGTTCGTAAACAGCATGGGGTCTCACTCTCTTATAAAGCGATGGGACCGTTTCTACATTATGATTGAATATATCAAACTCAGCTTCAAGCAGATGAATCATGGCCATTTCATTACCTTTGAAATCGGGTGTAAGGAGTTCCAGAGTTATATCTTGATTATACTTCTTGACAGCCATTGCAACATCGTAGAAATGCCCTGCACCTCCATCGGGGAGGTCATCCCTTGTAACTGACGTTATGACGGCATGTCTTATGCCGAGTTTTTTAACAGCACCGGCTATCCTTTGCGGCTCGTCCGAATCAAGAATTGAAGGCATGCCTTTGTCAATCGAGCAGAACCTGCATCCCCTTGTACACACGGTACCCATTATCAGGAATGTTGCCCTGTTCATTGCAAAGCATTCACTTATATTCGGACAGCGGGCCGACTCGCAGACCGTGAAAAGTTCATGCGTCCTCAGCAAGTTTTTTGTTTTGTGAACGTCACCGCTCAGGACAAGGTTTTTCTTTAGATAATTCGGAAGCCTTTGCTCGACCATTATTTCCCTCGATAATAACAGGAAATCCCGCCTGTTCTATGTGTTGTTCCGACAGAAAGAATATAATAGATATGCTTTTTTTTCATGACTTAAAAACATACAGGCAAATGCGATCTATATCAATATTTTTGTGATATACCTGTCCACAATGTTGACTTTTTGAACGCCGCCATTGTAATGATTAAACATGTTAAGAAATCTATTCGGTAAGAGCATTGCATATAAACTCACGGTCATGTTGAGTCTTGTTATAGCGGTAACATCCGGCATTTTGCTGTGTCTGTATATCTACTTCGAGAAAGATTTTGTGCAGAGGATTTCTGAGTACCAATTCGCTTTAATAAATAAAACGCTCACTGATCTGCTGCTTTCTACCAATAAGAAAGGGCACAGCATACCTCCGAAAAAAATAATAGAAGACATCGCAGAGGCATCAGGCGTCGACGACATAACCCTGTATGACAACGAGGGCAAAGCTGTTATGTCCAGTACGCATTCCGTTCAAAAACCTATGGATAAAGCCGAGCTGACCCGTCTTCAAACCCTTGATTACGATCGTTCCATGACTGTCATGGCTCAAGAAACAATCGATTACACTGCACCTATAAAGCTTTATGATAACTGTCAGAAATGCCACAACACCGGTGACCGGCTTGGTTTCATAAAAATCAGCTCTTTCTACACCCGCCTTTACAATCATACCTATTCTATGGCAAAAAAGTTCGGGTTGATCATCATATCCATAGTTATACTTTTCAGCATCATTTCCATACTTATTACTGAGATTGTTGTCGTGAAACCGTTAAACAGGTTCATAGGACTGATGCACAGAGCCGAGGCTAACAATTTTCTGCCCCGCGCCCTCTCGAGCAGTAAAGATGAAATAGGTGAGGTGGAAAACAATTTCAATCTTATGCTTTCAAGGATCACGCAATTGATGGCTGCAAGTGTCGAAAAGGAAAGGGAGCTTATTTCTGCGAAAGAAGAATTAAAATATAAAGACATATTGATGAAACGTTCCGAAGAACTGGAAGAGGTTAACAAGGAGCTTGGAGAAAGTATAAAAGAACTTTCCACCCTTTACAACTTTGGACAATACATCATTTCAATCGTCGATACGAATGAGTTGCTGCGAATCATTACCACGACCATAGCCGATACCCTTAACTACAAAGAATGTGCAATACTATTTAAAGAAGGCGGCATTCTCAGGATTGTATCAGCATGGGGGTTTGATGATAGTGCAAGGCTGATCGGCATAGAGTTCGGATTCGACGAAGGTGTAAGCGGCTATGTTGCATCGACAGGCAACCCTGTTCTGCTAAATGACACGAGCAAGGAAACGAGATATCTTCATTACAAAGGACAAAAAAAAGCAGAAGGCTCATTCATGAGCCTGCCCCTTAAATACAAGGACAATATTATCGGTGTTTTGAATGTAAGCAATAATGAGCCAAACAGTTTTACCAGAAAAGACATGGATTTCCTTTTATCCATCTGCGCCCAGATAGCTGTAGTCATAGAGAACTCGAGGCTTTACGAGCAGACCAAGGAGCTCTCGATAACAGACGATCTTACAGGCTTATTCAACAGAAGGCATATGCGTGTGATCCTCGATAAGGAATGGGAAAGGGCAAAACGGTACAAGCAGCCTCTTGCTTTGCTTATGATCGATGTAGACTATTTCAAGGCATACAACGATAAATTCGGCCATTTGAAAGGCGATGAGGCACTTGCAATACTCTCGCAGATCTTCAAGCTGAATATCCGCGGCATAGATACAGCCGTAAGATACGGAGGCGAGGAATTTATTATTGTGCTGCCCGACACAGATGCGGATGGTGCAATGGCTGTTGCAGAAAAGCTGAGGAGTGCTGTGGTCAATGCATTCAAACAGGACAACAATACCCTCCTGACGATAAGTATCGGTGTAGCGTGCTATCCTTATGAAACCATCGATAATGTGAACGAGTTTCTGTATGCCTCCGACATTGCACTGTACGAAGCAAAAAAAACCGGCAGGAATATGATCGTAAAATACGAAAAAAAACATCTTCAGGAGGACAATGAATGATAAACAGTCATATCAGCAGTTTTAGAAAACAGATAGATAGTATCGATGAAAAACTCCTCGGACTTTTAAATCAACGGATGAAAATAGCGATAGCTATCAATAAAGAAAAAGAGAAAACAGCAGCACCCATATATTATCCTTCAAGAGAGGCGTTCATCGTCAACAGACTCTCCCGCCACAATCAAGGTCCGCTGAAAAATGAATACATAAAACACATATTCAAAGAAATTTTTTCTGCCTCAAGGGCATCCGTCACTCCTCCGAGGATAGCATTTCTCGGCCCTGAAGGTACATGGGCACACCAGGCAGCACTTCTCGAGTTCGGCAATTCCTCTCCCCTTGTACCCGTCAAAAACATTTCTGAGATTTTCAACGAAGTAGAATACAGCAACTGCGACTTCGGGGTTGTTCCAGTAGAAAATTCGATGGAAGGAACAGTACCGCAGACACTGGATCGGTTTATAGATTCAAGCCTTCTCATAGCACGGGAAATTTTTGTGCCTATAAGTTATGTACTTGCAGCGCGAGAAAAAAGGCAATTAAACAATATCGGGAAGGTATATTCACACCCGCAGGCTATCGCCCAGTGCAGGAGATGGATAAGAGAGCGGCTGCCGAACGCTCTTACCGTCGATACAGACAGCACAAGTCAGGCCGCAAAGATAGTCCAGAAAACGAGTTCCTCTGTTGCCATTGTAAGCGAGTTAGCGGCAAGACTATACAAACTTGAAATACTTGCCCGGAGATTGGAGGAAAACCCGAGCAATGTAACAAGGTTCGTCGTTATTGGAAAGATTATGCCCGACAGGACAGCCAATGACAAAACATCTATCATTTTTGCAGTAAAACACAGGGCCGGGGCATTGTATTCTGCATTAAAACCATTTTCGGATTATAGAGTAAACCTTACAAAGATAGAATCCAGGCCCTTAAAGAAAAAGGCATGGGAGTATCTTTTCTTCGTGGATATCGATGGACACATTGATGACGATAAGATAAAGAAAGCCATAGCTGCAGTGAAGAAACACACCGTGTTCTTTAAATCCCTGGGTTCTTATCCAAAAACAAGACAGGAGTAGCAATGACATACAAATTTATTCCTCATTATATAAAAGACATTGTTCCTTACCCTCCCGGTAAGCCCATTGAGGAGGTCGAGAGAGAGCTTGGCATATCGAACTCCATCAAAATAGCATCGAACGAAAACCCGCTCGGCCCTTCACAGAAAGCAGTAAAAGCCGTAATGGACGCATTAAAAGATATAAACCGTTATCCTGACGGAAGCGGATTTTATCTTAAAAACAAACTTTCGCGCATCCACGGTATAGTGCCTGAGGCAATAGTAATAGGCAATGGCTCGAATGAAATTATTGAGTTGATAATAAGGACGTTCCTTCAGCCGGGAGACGAGGCAATCATATCCGATCCGAGCTTTCTTATATATTCGATAACGGTAAAAGCATCCGGCGCAAAATCGATTATCATAAAACTCCTCCCCGATTACAGCTACGACATAAAAAGCATATTAAAGGCGATAACCAAAAGGACAAGACTCATATTCATATCAAACCCGAACAACCCGACCGGTACAATTTTAAAAAAGAAAGATTATGAAACTCTTCTCGACAGCGTGCCCGATCATGTTGTAATTATCGATGATGCCGCATACAGGGAGTTTGTAAGCTCGGATGAATACCCCGACGGCATAGATTATTTAAAGGAAAAGGACAGAAACCTTATTGTACTCAGGACCTTTTCAAAGCTTTACGGACTCGCAGGGTTAAGAATAGGCTATGGATTCACAACACCCGAGATTGCCGATTACATAGAAAGGGTCAGACAGCCGTTCAACGTGAACAGCCTTGCACAGGCAGCAGCACTCGGCGCACTTGATGACAAGCAGTTTGTAAAGAGAACGCTTTCAAACAACAAAGCAGGGCTGCGTTATCTGTACAGGATGCTTGAGACCATGAACATCAACTTCCTGCCGACGCAGGCTAATTTTTTTCTTGTTAAGGTTTCTCCTTATATGTCCGCAAAGCAGGCATTTGAATCGCTTCTTAGAAAAGCTGTTATAGTGAGGGACATGACCGGTTACGGGCTTGCTGATTATATAAGGATAAATGTGGGCACACCTGCTGAGAATAGAAAATTTATCAAGGAGTTTAAAGAACTTTTAGAAAAATGAATAAACCTTTTTATGAGCAAATCGCGATCATTGGCACAGGGATGATGGGAACATCCCTCGGAATTTCCATAAAGAAAAAGGGCTTATGCAGAAAGATTATAGGCATTGACAGGAATTTTGACAATTTGAAAACAGCCAAAAACCTCTCTGCAATAGACAGCTATACCGATTGCCTTAAAGACGGTATTGCAGATGCAGTGCTGGTGATTTTTGCGACACCCATCCTATCGACTTTCGAGATAGCAAAAAGGATAGTTTACGCAGTAAAGAAAGACGCAATTATTACAGATATAGGCAGTACGAAATCGGAGCTGGTATACAAAATGACAGAACTATTTTACGGACACAGTAATTATATCGGCAGTCACCCCATTACCGGTACGGAAAAATCAGGTGCGATCAACGCCATTGACGGATTATATGAAGGCAAACGGTGCATCATTACCCCCACAGATAAAACAGAGGGGTTTATCCTGGAAGCATTGACAAAATTCTGGGAGTCCATTGGCAGCGATGTGACTGTAATGGACCCTCAGACGCATGACAGGGTTATGGCGATGGTTTCCCATCTCCCCCATATTATCGCCTATGCATTGGTAGGAAGCGTTATGGAAGGGCAAAATGCCGGAGATGAGCTATTTAAGTATGCAGGCGGCGGGTTGAAGGATTTTACCCGCATTGCAGGCAGTGACCCCATAATGTGGAGGGACATATTCCTGTCCAATTCGAAAGAGGTGCTGAGTTCCCTTGAAAGGTTTTCAAAAACCATCGACTATCTGAGCCGCTTAATCAGATCAAAAGATATGAAAGGCATACATGATTTCCTTGACGAAGTAAAAGAGGCACGGAGGCAGATTACAGATAGATGAATAGCAATGGTACCATATCTCCGGACAACATTTCACCGGATAAAATAACTTTTCAACCGGTAGGCAAGCTTGAAGGACAGATAACGGTCCCGGGCGACAAATCAATATCCCACAGGGCTTTGATCTTTTCAGCCATAGCTTCAGGCATAAGCCGCATTGATCGAATGCTTATTGCAGACGACATTATGAGCACCGTAAAATGCCTGCGTCTGCTCGGCACTCATATCGAAATAAAAGACTCAACCGCTGCTATAACGGGGAACGGCATTTATGGATTCAAAGAGCCGTCCGATATACTGGACGCGGGGAATTCAGGCACAACTGCAAGGATCATGCTCGGACTATTGAGTACACAGGACTTCTTCTCTGTAATAACAGGCGACAAATCATTAAAGACCAGACCCATGAAACGGATAACGACGCCTCTTATGGCAATGGGTGCTTCACTCGATGGAAGGGAGCACGCACATTACCTCCCCTTATCAGTCAGGGGCGGTAGATTAAAAGGCATTGACTATACTATGCAGGTACCATCTGCACAGGTAAAAACGGGGCTTATCGTCGCATCTATGAACGCAAAAGGAATCATGACGATAATAGAACCCGTAAGCACACGGAACCATACGGAACTGATGCTCAAGGCAAGCGGCGTAGACATCAGGACTTCAGATAAAACGATACAACTCGCATGTTCGCAAAAGCCTTTGCCTATAAACATAACGGTCCCGGGTGACTTCTCGTCTGCTGCATTTTTCATAGGTGCCGGTATTATAGCAAAAAAATCCGATGTCCTGATTACCAATGTGGGCATAAATCCTGGCAGAACAGGCATGCTGGACATCCTCAAGAAAATGGGCGCATCCGTAGAACTTATGAACATAAGATATGAAACAGGAGAGCCTGTGGCCGACATTCATGTGAAATCTTCAAACCTGCATGGAATTGTTATTGACGACAAAGAGACCATAGTAAGGGCTATTGATGAACTTCCGTTGATCGCAGTACTTTCGGCCTATGGAGAAGGCGAGACGGTTATACGCAATGCAGAAGAATTGAGGTTAAAGGAATCGGACCGGATAAAAGCTGTCGTAGACGGCCTCACCCGTATTGGCGTTAAAGCAAAAGACCTTGGTGATGGGTTGCACATTACGGGCGGTACCGTGAAAGGCGGCAGTGTTTCAAGTTATGGGGATCACAGGATTGCTATGGCTTTCGCAACGGCATCCGTTTCAAGCGAAAAAGAAATATCAATAGATAATTTTGATGCGGTCGGCATTTCCTTCCCGGAATTCATGAATATATTTAATAGGATCAAGAATGTATGAAAAAGCCTGTAATCATAGCAATAGACGGTCCATCTGGCAGCGGAAAGAGTACGGTAAGTTCGGGGCTTGCACAGAGTCTCGGGTATAATTATATAAACAGCGGGAGCCTTTACAGGGCCTTTGCCCTCAAAGCAATCAACAATAATATCCAAACAAATGCCGAGGATGCATTAATAAAACTTACCAGCATCACCTCATTTGAGATCATGAAGAGCAACAACACATGGTATTTGCTCATGGACGGCATAGATATTAATGCAGACATAAAACGTATGGATGTTGCACAGGCATCCTCTAAAATCTCTGTTTTTCACGGAATCAGGGATGCGGTAAACAGCATCATGCATAAAATGATAAACGGCAACACAGTTATTGAAGGCAGGGACATTGGAACAGTCGTATTCCCATCGGCAGACATAAAATTTTTTATAACAGCTTTGCCTGAGACCAGGGCAAAAAGGCGGTTTGATGAGCTGAAGAGAAACGGGATCAGTTCAACCTATGAAAATGTCCTCGCTGAAACAAAACAACGCGACAAAAGGGATGAACAGCGGGATATAGCACCCCTGAAACCTGATGATGATGCTATAATTGTCGACACAACGGATAGATCAGTAAACGAAGTAATTAATTCCCTGTACTATGAGACCAAAACAAGGTTATCTCAGAAGTTCATCAGCACGGTAAATGGAGTAAAATTTTATACGACGGTATCGGCAGGCTTCTGTTTTGGAGTAAAAAGAGCGGTTGACATAGCCATAAAGACTGCGAAACATCAGAAAGAGCTGTACACGCTTGGCCCGCTTATCCACAACCCGCAGGAAGTGCAGAGGCTCGAGGAAATAGGTATAAGGCCTGTTGAGGACATCAATAACATTTTATCGGGCACACTCGTGTATCGTTCTCATGGTGTAACCATAGAAGAGTCCGATAACGCAAAGAAAAAAGGGCTTGCTATTATCGATGCCACCTGCCCCTTTGTTACAAGGTCCCAGAGACTTGTTAAAACGCTTACCAGAAAAGGCTTTCATGTAGTCATCGTAGGCGATGAAAGGCATCCCGAGGTGAAAAGCCTGTTGAGTTATGCGCAGCCGCATCAGGTCACTATTGTAAAAACCCCCGAAGACCTCCCTCCGTTCTGGAATATCAAAAAACTTGCCGTACTTGCACAGACAACCCAATCCATGGAGAATTTTAAAAAGGTCATATCTGTACTTGCTGATAATGTATATGAGCTTGCCGTTTACAACACTATATGCGATGCTACAAAGATACGGCAGGAAGAATCAGCAATGCTTGCTAAAATGGTTGATGTCATATTCGTCGTAGGTGGATTTAACAGTTCCAATACGAATAAGCTTGCAAATATATGTAAAGCGATCAATTCTAAAACTTACCATGTAGAGCATCAAAATCAGATAAAACAAGAAATGTTGATTGATGCTGAAAAGATTGGTATTACGGCAGGAGCATCGACACCTATATGGCTGATAAAAGAGATTCTAAAAAGATTAAAAGAAATAACCGAAAGTTTCGGCAAAGATTCAGACAGGAATCTGAGATAAACATTGCCGACGAAAGTATTTGAATGTAACTATATTTGATATGATATGCTAAGGTATACTAAAACGATATTAAAAACCGGGAGGATCAATATAAATGGTGGTTGGTAATGGACAAAGCAATGAGAACACAGCAGAGTTTAAAGAACTCATGCGGGAGAGCGTAAAAAGCTTCAAAATCGGAGACATCGTAAAGGGAAAGATAATAGAATTAAGGACCGATGGTGCCACAGTTGATATAGGGTATAAGGCTGACGGGTTTGTCCCTGGAAACGAGATAAAAGACTCAAAAGGCAAACCAAAATTTAAAGTTGGCGATGACATTGAGGTACTTATCCTCAATGCAGATAACAAGAACAGCGTGGTCCAGCTTTCCCGGCAGAAGGTGGAAAGGCTAAGGGCCTTTGACAATGTTGTAAAGGCTATTGCAAATGCAACCCCGATACATGGGGAAGTAGTTTCCAAAACAAAGGGCGGGCTTATGGTCGACATAGGCGTTCAGGCTTTCATGCCCTGGTCCCAGATAGACATAAAACCTGTCAAATCACTCGACAGCTATGTCGGAAGACACATAAAATCGCTTGTCATAAGCTATGAAGAAAAAACCGAGAACATTATACTTTCAAGGAAGCAGCTCCTGGAGAGAGAGAAAGAACAGCAGGAGAAGAAACGCGGCGAGACATTGAAAGAAAACAACAATGTTGAGGGTATTGTGAGAACCATAACCGATTACGGTGCATTTGTCGCCGTAGAAGGAATAGACGGACTCCTCCATATATCTGATATGACATGGGGCAGGATTAAACATCCTTCGGAGATACTGAAAATAGGGATGAAGCTTAACTTAAAAGTGCTCAAGTATGAACCAGAAACAGGCAAACTTTCCCTCGGCTTAAAGCAACTTGAAGAACCGCCATGGACAAAGGTTGTGGACGAGTTCAAGGAAGGCAGTAAAGTCAGAGGCAAGGTTGTAAACATAACGGATTTCGGCGTATTTGTCGAACTCAAGCCCGGTGTCGATGGTCTTATACATAAAACGGATCTCTCATGGGACAGAAGGCTCAAGCACCCGGGTAAATATCTGACTCTGGATACAGAGGTCGATGCAATCGTTCTCAATGTCGATCCTGAAACAAAGAAGATAGCTCTTGGATACAAACAACTATTAAAGAATCCATGGGAAGAGATTGCAGAAAGATACGGTACGGGAACGAAACTTAAAGGTACAATTACCAGCATAACCGATTTCGGATTATTTGTTGAGATTGAAAAAGGTGTAGAAGGGCTTGTACATGTCGATGATGTCGCATGGAGTAAAAAGGTAAAAAATCTTCTCTCAGCTTACAAGAAAAGTGAAACAGTCGATGCAATAGTTTTGAGTGTCGATAAGAACAACCAAAAGCTTTCACTCGGAATAAAACAGCTTACGCCTGACCCATGGCGCAACATTTCAAAACGCTATAAGAAGGGAGATGTCCTTAAAGGAACAATAACCGGCAGCGTCGACTTCGGTATATTTGTAGAGGTCGAGGACGGAGTCGAGGGACTCATTCATATCTCCGAGATTGAACACACAAAAGATGAAGGCACTGAAGCGGCTGCTTACACTGTCGGTGACGTCATCGAGTGTGCAATACTGAATGTGGATGAGACGAACAGGAAGTTATCACTCGGATTAAAGATTCTGCACAAACAGAAGGAAAAATTGGTCATAAAAGAATATCTTAAAACAAATGAGGAGAGTGTGTCCAATATAGGAGAACTCCTTAAATTAAAAGGGAACGGCAAATAAAAGAATAATTTTATGGACAAAAAAACAGCCAATATTTTTGCTGTGGTTCTTATCATCGTCGTGGTGTTGTCTTTTGTCATGTCCGTGATGTTCAAGATGCATGGCAGCCGCATTTCCGCCCTGTCATCCGACGCAATCTTCCATGCCTCGAATAAAATAGGCGTGGTCGAGATAAAGGGTGTTATCAGTGAGCCAAGACCTGTTATACATGAACTTGATGAGTTTTATAAGGACAATAGTATAAAAGCAATTATCGTCCGTATAGATTCTCCGGGTGGTGGAGTTGCGGCAGCACAGGAGATATACGACACACTCGTAAGAATCAGAAAAAAGAAGCAGATAGTTGTGTCTATGGGCACCGTAGCTGCTTCAGGCGGATATTACATTGCATGCGGTGCAAATAAGATCGTTGCCGAGCCTGGAACAATTACAGGCAGTATAGGTGTAATAATGGAATTCTTTGATGTGGGTGATCTGTTAAAATGGGCAAAGGTAAAAAGCGAGGTCGTAAAAAGCGGAAAATTTAAAGATATAGGTTCTCCGTTCAGACCGATGAAACCTGAGGAAAAGGAATATCTCCAATCGGTAATAGACGACGTTCTTATGCAGTTTAAAATCGCGGTTTCAGAAAACAGGCACATACCTATGAGTACGTTAGAAAAAATAGCCGACGGAAGGATCTTCGCGGGCGACCAGGCACTTAAATTAGGGCTGGTAGATAAACTCGGAGGATTCCACACCGCAGAGGATCTTGCCGCAAAATTAAGCGGAATTAAAGGAGAACCGGAACTTGTTTATCCTCAGCAGCCAAGGAAGGATTTTTATAATCTTTTGACAAAAAGTATCGCCAATGTAATAGAGGAAAAATTATTGGAAAATAACATGTTCCGGTTAAGTTATATACTAAATATGCCGAAGTAGCGCTATAGGGGAGGCTTGAGTATGAAAAAAAGTGAACTCATTGAAAAACTTGGTGAGAAATTTCCGCACATAGCTAAAAACGATGTTGAAAAAATTGTAAATAGTATATTGGATAAGATGATAGATGCACTGAAAAATAATGACCATATAGAGATCAGAGGATTCGGGAGCCTGTTTGTTAAAATCAGAAAAGGAAGAGAAGCACGGAATCCAAAAACCGGTAAAAGGCTCACCATACAATCCAAACGGGTACCTTTTTTCAAAGCCGGTAAAGAACTAAAAGAGCTCGTAAATAAAAATGCATGAAAAATGTATAGATTATGGGCTCCATGGCGTCTGAAATACATCCTTGAAGATACAGCTTTGGGTAACGATAAAGTGTGCATATTCTGTTTTTATCCCCAAGCCTCTCATGAGAAAGACGAAGAAAATTTAGTATTGTTCAGGGGAAAGTTATCCTTTATTATCATGAACCGTTACCCTTATAATACCGGACACATAATGGTAGCACCGTACAGGCATGTGGCAGGCTTTCAGGAATTAACGAAACAAGAACTTGAAGAAATCGCTCTGCTTATGAAAACAGGCATACATTCGCTGAAAGGAGCATTCTCTCCTGAGGGATTCAATATAGGTATAAACCAGGGCAAGATTGCCGGTGCTGGATTTGAAGAACACATCCATGTTCATATAGTGCCGCGATGGAACGGCGATACAAACTTTATGCCTGTTGTTAGCGATACGAAGGTCCTGCCCGAATCACTCATTGATACCTACCATAAAATAAAAGGAAACATGAATGAAGTTTATTAAACGTATTGTAATAGCTCTGCTGATGGTACTTGTGTTTATAATACTGGTTGAAAATTATGATGCCCTGAACAAGGCATCGTCATTCAGATTTCATTTATATTCTTCTCTCGGTTGGTATACCTCACCAATACCGGTATGGTTGATCATACTTATCGCATTGACATGCGGTTATGCGATAGCCTCTATTTCGGGCTTTTTGCAGAAGATGTCGTACAAAAAAAGGATAAAACAGCTCGAGAGCGAGCTCGAGAGTGCTGCTACACCGGTTGAGCCTGCACGAAAAACATCGGATCAAACCCATGTTTCCACATCAAAAGAACCTTGATCAGGGAAATACCCGGGCGGGGCTTGGGTCAGGGAATTTGACTTTTCTATAAAATCTTGTTAATCTGTAAAGTATGAATGAAACAAAGATACCGGAAAAATTAGAAAAGATAATGGATGTGGTAAAGCAGAATCTTGTAGAGTACACACACTTCTTCAAAAAGAAGATAAAGCTTTATGAAGTAAAAAGACAATACAACACCTCTGTTTATGAGCTTGGACATCAGTTTTACGTGACCGTCAAATCCGGCGTTGAGGATGTCAAAGTATTTTCTTCTTCTATTGAAAGACTGAAAGAACTTGAGAATAGGTTACTCAGTCTGAAAGAAGAATTACACCAGCCGCAACAGAAACAATCTTCTTCTCACGATACAAAACTATAGACATTTTTCTTAACCGTTTATGTACGGGGCTGTAGCTCAGCTGGGAGAGCGCTACAATGGCATTGTAGAGGCCGAGGGTTCGATCCCCTTCAGCTCCATTTCTTATCCGGAGACCATACCTTCAGACCGGGCATGGGATTCTTACATTAAGTTGACCAAAGGTATAAAGTAGGTTATCAATAAAAAAAATACGGGGCGTGGCTCAGCCTGGTAGAGCGTTCGGTTCGGGACCGAAAGGTCGGCGGTCCAAATCCGCCCGCCCCGACCATTTTGAATGCGGGTTTAGATTTTTCTTGCCTTACACCGTTCCTGTTGATACATAAAAAATCTATGTGGAACATTATCATTACAGGATTGACTTCTCTTTTTACGGATATTTCCAGCGAGATGATCTACCCTATCATTTCTCTCTATCTGCTTGCACTTGGCTCCGGTCCTGCGCTTATCGGGCTCATTGAAGGCATTGCAGAGAGTACTGCGAGTATTGTCAAAGTATTCTCAGGCGCCCTGTCGGACAAAGTCAGGAAACGTAAATCTCTCGCAATACTTGGCTATGCATTCTCTCCACTCGGTAAGTTTTTCATGTGGATGGCAACCGGATGGGGGTTTGTATTTGCAGGCAGAACGATTGACAGGTTCGGTAAAGGTATAAGAACAGCCCCCAGAGATGCGATAATTGCTGAATCAAGTAAAGAGGGCAAGCGAGGTTCATCATTTGGCCTGCACAGAGCTATGGATACAGGCGGTGCTATAATCGGTGTAATAGCAGCAATATTCATCATGAGGCATTTCGGACTTAATCACGGCGCACACGCAGCTCAAAACATTAAATCCTACCTGCCTGCATTTAAAACAATAATGCTCTTGAGTCTGATCCCTGCAATAATAGGCGTGGGTATTTTGTTCCTTGTAAAAGAAACAAGCACCGGTAAACCGCTTGCGTCCGGACTATCTTTAAAATGGTCAAGGCTTGACGCAAGACTGAAGGCATTTCTTATAGTAACCCTCGTATTCACGCTCGGTAATTCATCCAACCAGTTTTTGCTCATGCGTGCAAAAGGCATAGGCTTCTCAGTTGAAGGAGTACTGCTGCTTTATCTTGCGTATAACGTCGTTTACGGCCTAACTTCATGGCCTGCCGGGAGATTGTCCGATAAAATCGGCAGAAAAACGCTTATCGTTGCAGGCTATGCAATATATGCAATTGTGTACGCCGGTTTTGGATTTGCCTCTTCAAACGACACGGTGTGGATATTATTTTTGATCTACGGGCTCTACATTGCTTTTACAGAAGGCGTTGAAAAAGCCCTTGTCTCGGATATTGCGCCGAAAGACCTGAGAGCCACCATGATCGGGTTGCATGCAACGCTCGTCGGCATCGGCTTGTTTCCTGCATCTTTACTTGCAGGCCTGATCTGGGATATGTTTGGGCCGCAATATACATTCTATTTCGGCGGACTCATGGGTGTCATTGCAGCCATCGGTATGTGGATAGTATTGTAGTCATTTAAAAATAGAAAGGGGCTTACTATAATAAGCCCCTACAAAAGCATTATTTTATTCAGCAAGGATCTTATCTATATTCTTTGATATTTCCTGAGGTGTCCACATTCCTTCGGACTTTGTAACACCGTCTGTCATCTTCATATAGAACTGGTATATCTTCCTTCCCTGAACACCGAATATCTTACCGGTTATTCCCTTTGACAGTTCGGATGCCAGAAATACTACCACCGGAGATATATGCTCGGGTGCAAGGTCTTTTTCCTGTCCTGCGAACATCGGCAGATCCTCTGTCATTCTCGTATATGCAATAGGTGCCACGGCATTCACTGTTATGCCAGCCTTCTCGAGTTCCATGGCATCTGTTTTGGTCATGGAATAAACACCGCCTTTTGCAGCACTGTAATTTGTCTGTCCGAAATTACCCATCAGTCCTGCTATGGATGTTGTATTTATGATCCTTCCACCTTGCCCCTGCTCTTTCAGAACCTTTGCCGCTGCCTGGCTCATTGCAAATGCCCCCTTCAGATGAACTGAAATTACTATATCAAACTCCTCTTCTGTCATCTTAAGGAGTGTCTTGTCACGCAAAATACCGGCGTTGTTCACCACAATATCCAATTTCCCGAAGGCATCTGTTGCTGTTTTAACGATATTTGCCGCACCCTGCATTGTTGCCACGGAATCATAATTGGCTACTGCAGCTCCACCCATCTTTTTTATCTCGTCTACAACTACATCAGCAGCCTTTGTTGAGGAACCGGAACCATCCCTTGTCCCTCCGAGATCATTAATAACGACCTTTGCACCTTCCTTTACCATTGCAATTGCATGCTGTCTGCCAATCCCGGAACCGGATCCAGTGATTATAGCCACTTTTCCATCTAAAAGCCCCATATCTTTACCTCCTTTATTTTTTTGATAATATAATCAATAAAAGCAATCACGGCGTATGTCAATAAGTTTGCACGAGTATGGGTTATCGCTCATTGCATTCTATTGTATTCTCTGAGAAAATATGATCCATTATCCTTATGATTTATTTTATTGTTCTATGTGCAGTCATAGCGGCCGTATATATATACTCACGCACACTCTCAAGAAAATACGCTCTGCACGACCTGCCTGATCAAATTCATTTTTTATCTGCCTCCGATAATGTAAAAATAGCACTTTTCAGATATACGCCAAAAGGCAAGAACAGGCATTCAGAACCAATCCTCTTCTGTCATGGACTCGGTGCGAACATGCATAATTTCGATGTTACAGAGAAATATTCACTCGCACGATACATGGCGAACAGCGGCTATGATAGCTGGATATTGAATTTAAGGGGCGCCGATGTAAAAGGTATCATAGAGTACGATAACTGGGACTTCAATTTCGATGATTTTGTGAAAAAAGATGTTCCCGATGCTGTTCATTATATTCTAAACAAAACTCAGGATCGTGGACTGTACTGGATTGGACATTCAATGGGTGGTATGCTGCTTTATTCATATCTGCTTCAAGGAGGAGATAAGTTTATAAAAGCCGGGGTTACTCTCGGCTCACCGGTCCGGTTTACAAGCTCTGAAAAGACCCTTTCGGGCTTGTTGAAACTCAGGCCTCTCCTTAATTTGACGGTAAAGATCCATGCAAATGTATTCGCAAAACTGCTTATTCCGCTCACCGGTGCGCTCAATACATCCTTTATAACGAATCAGATGAACGTGCAGAACATCGATCCGCACGTGATAAAGATAGCTCAGTATAATGCGGTCACCCCGCTATCGTCAAGATTACTGGCACAGTTTGGCAACTGGGTGGGGAAATATGCCATTTCTCTTTCAGACGGCACTAAGATAACGGAAAATCTTACTTCTATTGTAACACCGCTGCTCATCATATCAGGCAAGGGGGACAAGCTATCCACTGTTGCTGATACTGTTTATACATACGAAAAAATCCGGTCCAAGGATAAAACATACATTGAATTGTCTGCAAAGAACGGCTTTTCAGCGGACTATGGGCACATTGATCTTGTATTCGGCAAGTATGCACCCGAAGAGGTCTACCCGCTTATAAAGGAATGGCTCGACTCACGCATACCCGTTGCAGCCGGGGACAAGACATCCGCTTGATACTATTGCAAATATACATTATCTTTACAAACAATGAGGTGAGTCGTGCAATATAAAGATTATTATAAATTACTCGGCGTCAGCAAGAGCGCCGCGCAGGAAGAAATAAAAAAAGCTTATAAAACCCTTGCAAGACAGTACCATCCTGATCTGAATCCCACAGACAAGAAAAGGGCTGAAGAGAAGTTTAAAGAAATTAACGAGGCTTACCAGGTACTTGGTGACCCTGAAAAAAGAACAAAGTATGACCAGCTCGGCTATAACTGGGATAGAATATCGAGTCAGGAGCAATGGGGACAGAGGGACTACGCCGGGACAGGGCGATCACATTATGGATCAACCGATTTCTCTGACTTCTTTGAAACATTCTTTGGCGGGCATGGCGCCCGTGGAGCCGGCGGGCTGAACATGGAAGACCTGCTCGGAGGGTTTGGCAGAAGCAGTGCACAACAAACCCCTGATATTGACCAGGAGGCTGAAATAGAATTATCAGCATCGGATGCATTGAACGGGGGAAAAAGAACGATCACCATTCCATCTTCTGAAGTTTGTAACTTATGTAAAGGGAGCGGCTATATCGGCAGGACTGCATCTTATAAAGGCAGGAATATCTCAAGCCAGAATATATGCCCTCAATGCAACGGTACAGGGTTTACAAAGGCAAACAAAACTATAGAGGTAAAACTGCCGAAAGGGGTCAAACAAGGAGCAAAGATAAAACTTTCCGGTCAGGGTAGTATGGATCCACAATCGGGCAGGAGAGGGTCACTTTATTTGAATGTTAAGATTAGACCTCCGGAAAACTTTACCTCAAGGAATGAAGACCTGTATCTTGATCTGCCGGTCTATCCCTATGAAGCAATTCTCGGTAAAGCAATCGACATACCTTCTCCAACGGGGGGCACCATAAACCTTAAAATACCGTCGGGCACGCAGGATGAGCAGTTATTAAAGTTAAGAGGGAAAGGTATCGACTCAACGACAAGACTTGGGGATCTCTATGTGAGAATTCATATTCTGATACCAAAAGACTTGTCTTCGAGGGAAAAGCAAATCATGGAAGAATGGGAAAGCATAAGAGGTAAAGATACTCCCAGAAAAATATTCTCATAAAGGTTTTTCATGAAAAAACTTTATCATCTAAAAATAAAACCGGGGAACATGTCGAAACTCGTTCTCCTGCCCGGTGATCCGCAAAGATCCGCATATATTGCGGATAAATTCTTACATGGATCAAAACTTATTAACGATTACCGCGGTCTGAACTCGTACACGGGCTTCTATCATAACAAAAAGGTCTCTATCGTTACTTCGGGCATGGGATCTCCATCAGCAGGTATTGTAATAGAGGAACTCAGCAGGCTCGGCGTTAAGGTCATCATTAGAATAGGCACCTGCGGCGGCATTAATAAACAGGTAAAGCCGGGAGATATTGTTATCCCTACAGGCGCAGGTTCTATGATAGGTTTTAAAAATATCTATGGTATCGGTGAAATTCCATCCGTACCCCATTTCTCTATCCTGGAAAATCTTGTAAAATATACATCTGTCAGGGGCACCCTGCAACGTGCTCCTGCATTTCACATCGGGCCAATCATGACATCCGATGCTTTTTTCTCGGAGAAGAAAGATGCAAAGCTGCTCGAGTCAAAAGGTATCCTTGCAATAGAAATGGAATGTGCTGCCCTATTTGCACTCGGTCACGCACTGGGCATAAGAACAGGAGCACTGCTGCTTGCAACGGGGAATATCAACTATGGTGAACAGGTTATGGATTCACCGCAGGTAAGAGCATCACTCGATGCAGCGATACTTATAGCACTGAGGGCTTTGACAGCCTGATATTTATTTCTTTGCCGGGATAGTAAAATGGAATATGCTGCCCTTGTTCAATTCGCTTTCGACCCATACTCTTCCGTGATGTGCAAGTACAAAGTGTCTTACAATAGACAATCCGAGTCCCGTACCGCCAAGCTCACGTGAACGTGCCTTGTCAACAGTGTAGAACCTCTCAAATATCCTTCCAAACTCGTTGGACGGAATGCCGGTCCCGTTATCCTTTACAACTATTTCAACCTCTTTATCTTTCAGCGCAGCGGAGACACTTATATCCTTATTCTGATCGCTGTATTTGACCGCATTATCTATGAGGTTCAGAAATATATGGAACAATGCCTCTCGATCTCCATAAACAACGTCCACTGCACTGGGTATATTGACGGTAAACTTCTGATGCTTTTTTATAATTTCATTGTCCAGCAATGCCTGAATCTCGCCTATAATATCCGACAGGCTGACATCCCGCATGTTCAATTCAGATGCCCCTCTGTCCGCCTTCGAGAGCACAAGCATGTCCTCGACGATCCGGTGCATCCTTTTTGCATTCTTATACGCAGTATCTATAAAGTTTTTATTATAATCATCCTTGAGGGCTTCAAGGTAGCCTATTATTGATGTGAGCGGGGTCTTTAATTCATGAGATGCATTGGTAATAAAATCCTGTCTTATCTGCTCAATCTGCTTCAATCTTGTTATATCCTTGAGTGTCAACAGATAACATTTATCAGATGTACAGTACTCTATTTGGCCTACCCTGAGATTAAACTTTCTTTCATCGGGTGTAAAAAGAGAGATTTCCTTTTGCTGAAACGCTGCGCCTGATAGTACCGAATTGAACAACGCCTCTGCTTCATAACTTCTGACTATATCCAGAAAATACATGCCGGTTATGTCTTTACTGATCCCCGAAAATTCCTTAATATATCGATTTGCATAGATAACATTACCATGTTTGTTTATGACAAGTATGCCTATGTCAACACCATCGATGATTTTTCTGGTATCATCGATGTTCCGGTGCAGTGCGTCGAAAGACTCCCGTACCTTTGTTATGAGAAGCCTGGTGACGGATGAAATGTCATCCATACCGGGAGAAGATGAGAACGGCAGGTTATATATCCCGAGGTCATCTTTTGCAGAAGCAATTATATGCTTTAACACTATTTTTATGCGCCTTGCATATAATCCAGCAGCAATGACACCTATGAATACCGCAACAAGAAGAATGATAAAAATGGATAACTCGATGCCTGCCCTCTCTGCGAACAGTACTATTGACCCTGTCAGGAGCGACAATAATGAAAATATCAGGAATGCCGATTTATTCATCGATAAACTTATATCCTATATCTTTAATATTTTGAATATGTTTATTCAATGGGAGCAATTTTTTTTTGAGTCTCGACACATGAACATCCACTGTCCTCGTTGTGCCGAAATAATTATATCCCCATATGTTCTGCAGAAGCGTATCTCTTGAGAGCACTATGCCTCTGTGTTCCATGAAATATTTCAGCAAGCTGTATTCTTTCGAAGTAAGGGGCACCATTTTGTCGTCGTATTTTACCTCATGCTTGAGATCGTTTATCTCAAGTTTACCATAAACGATATTTTTTTCTTTTTCTGTGTGTAACTCCCTGGTAGCACGCCTTATAACAGCCTTCACCCTTGCTATCAATTCTCTCGGGCTGAACGGCTTGGTCATATAATCATCCGCACCGAGCTCAAGCCCGAGGACCCGGTCAATTTCATCGGATTTTGCCGTAAGTATTATAACGGGAATGTTTGAAGTTGCGCCCTGCTCTTTCAACTGTTTCATGACTTCGTAACCGTTCTTCCTCGGCAGCATGAGATCAAGTATGATTAATGCGGGAGATTTCGACTGCAACTGCCATAGTCCTTCTTCACCGTCATAGGCTATAATAGGTATGAAGCCTTCTCTGGTAAGATAGTGCGATATGAGACTTGCTATGTCTTTATCGTCCTCTATGACTATAACCTGCTTATTCATCGTTATCAATCTCCTGTTCTGTCTTCCTTTCGACTCTTTTGCGTTCATTATGATCGAGTACCTTTTTCCTGAGTCTTATCGACAGGGGCGTGATCTCGAGTAATTCATCGTCTTCAATAAATCCGAGTCCGTATTCAAGTGTCAGCTTCATGGGAGGTATAAGCTTTATGGCTTCATCCGAGCCTGATGCCCTCATATTCGAAAGATGCTTCTTTTTTCCCGGATTAACGACAATATCTGTTTCTTTGTTATGGATTCCTACAATCATACCGCCGTATATTTTATCACCGGGATTCATGAACAAAGGCCCCCTTTCCTGAAGGAACCACAAAGCGTAGGCAACTGCAATTGTTTGTTCTTTTGCAATCTGCACCCCCTTTTTGCGTGACGGCAAATCACCCCTGTATACGTCATACTTCGTAAACTGATGATGCATGACGACATTGCCTTTGGTCTCAAGCAGTAATTCGCCCCGCAGTCCTATAATTCCGCGTGATGGAATGGTGAATACAAGTCTTGTAAGGCCCGAAGGTGTTTTGTCGGAATGCAGCAATTCTCCTCTTCGTGGACCTATCTTTTCCATTACCTTGCCGAAGTACTCATCCGTAACCTCGATCGTTAACTCTTCTACGGGTTCCATGAGTTTGTTATCAATATGTTTCAATATTGCTTTTGGCATACCTACCTGGAATTCATACCCTTCCCGCCGCATTGTTTCAAATAAAATTGTCAGATGTAACTCTCCCCTGCCTGCAACATCGAACACATCGGAGCTATCGGTTGGAGTCACTTTTAACGAGAGATTTGATTTTATTTCTTTTTTTAATCGGTCATTGAGATGCCTTGAGGTAAAAAACTTACCCTCTCTCCCTGAAAAAGGACTGTTATTTACAAGCATCTGTATGGATATTGTAGGTTCATCTATCTTTAAGCCGTTCACATGCTCAATCTCTTCTTTCTGGGTGACTATTGTCCCGATGTCCTGAGTATCAATTCCTGCAATGGCAATAATATCACCGGGTGATGTCTCTTCAATTTCAAGACGCTGCAGGCCTTCAAAGGTAAATAACTTTAATATCTTTTTTATGAAAGGCTGCTGCCCCTTAGGATGAATACTGACCTCTTCACCGGGATGCAGCCCGCCGCTTTTAACCTTTCCTATGACCATCGGTCCCATGTACTGATCATAGGCAAGCTGGCTTATCATCATCTCAAACTTATCATCACGGACAACATCAGGGGAAGGTATATGATCCACGATTGCTTCAAACAATGGCTTAAGATTAGTCTGTGGACCATTCAATGATACTGAAGCAGTACCGTTTCTTGCGGAGGTGTATATGACCGGGAAATCAAGCTGGGAAGAATCAACCACAAGATCAAGGAACAATTCTGAAACAGCATCGAGTACCTCTGAAGCCCGTGCCTCAGGCCTGTCGATCTTATTTATAACAACGATAGCCTTGAGCTTGCTCTCGAGTGCCTTTCTCAGCACAAACCTGGTTTGAGGCATTGGTCCGTCTATTGCATCGACCAACAGCAGTACTCCATCCACCATTGAAAGTGCCCTCTCGACCTCACCGCTAAAATCTGCATGCCCCGGCGTGTCAACGATATTGATCTTATACTCGCCATACCTGATGGATGTATTCTTGGCAAGGATCGTTATTCCCCTTTCTCTCTCGAGATCGAACGAATCGAGCACACGCTCAATAATCTGTTCATTGGCACGGAATATACCTGCCTGCCTGAGCATGGCGTCGACCAGTGTGGTTTTCCCATGATCAATATGTGCAATGATCCCTATATTTCTAATTTTGTCCGCTGATAACATTAATTTTTCTCTCCATTATTAATCATATATCCAAACTCCATTTCTTTAAAAGAATTTTTTAGTATAACTTGAAATATTTAAAATATGCAACAAAGTTATGCATGGTAAAGAACCACGCTGTAGACGGATTCTTCGACGGTAAGGAATTTGTTGATTTTATATCTTGCCTTGACCCCGCTATAAGTAAAATAGCGGGCGGGCACACAGACAAGCTGGGGACGAGCGTCCCGCTCAAAATTTTAATAATGCTGTTAAAAGGGTTGTGCGTTCGGCATAAAATATTAAGCGGTTTCGATATTAACTATAACACATTGAATAATATAGCGTTACAGTCTATAAAATAATTCTTGACAAGAATAGTAATAATTGTTTATTTTATACCTAAGTAAATTACTTGTGTTAGGGGGTTTATGCATATTTTAAAAGAATTTGTAAGAAGTGAAATAGACGAGTTTAAGATCCAGATAGACCGGTTCCTCTCAGGCACTATCAGCGAAGAAAAGTTTAAGCTGCTGCGGCTTAATCAGGGTATATACAGTCAGAGGCAGCCGGGGTTTTATATGGTAAGAACGAAATTGCCCCAGGGCAGGATCTTTGATTACCAGCTTGAACGCATCGCTGATGTGGCGGAAAAGTATGCACGCAGCATTGCACATCTGACGACCAGGCAGGATATCCAGATACACTGGGTTGCCCTGAATGATGTGTTTGACATACTATCGGCTTATGCAGAGGTCGGTATTACAACAAGAGAGGCTTGCGGCAATTCGGTCAGAAATATTACCTCCTGCCCTCTTGCGGGTATATGTTCGAAAGAACTGTTCGACACATCCGCTATTGCGCACGAAACAACAGCGCATTTTTTACGTAATCCGCTGTGTCAGAACCTTCCGAGAAAGTTTAAGATCTCGTTCAGCGGATGCAGCGATGACTGTGCGTATGGCAAAATCAATGACATAGGGTTCATTGCAACTGTGAGTAATGGAGTGCCCGGCTTTAAGGTATATGCCGGCGGAGGACTTGGCGGGCACCCGAGACCAGCTTACCTTGTAAAGGATTTTATTGACTATAATGAAACTGTTCAATTTGCCGATGCGGTCGTAAGAATATTTGACAGGTATGGGAACAGAACTAACCGGAATATGGCAAGATTAAAGTATGTATTTGAAGAAAAAGGGTTTGACACGGTAAAAGCATTGATTGAAAAAGAGTTCTCCGTAGTTAAAGATATATATGGAGAACATGATCCTGTTTCCGTATCCTTAATTAATACCGCGGATAACGGAATTCATGGGTTAGGGAGTTCGGGAATTGAAGAAAGCATGGCGGCATGGATCAAACATGATGTGACATATCAGAAGCAGGAAGGGTATTGTGCTGTAATCGTTAATCTTCCTTTTGGCGATACAACTTCACGACAGCTAAGAGATATTGCAAGGCTGTCCCGCATGTATGGCAGCGGTGAAATAAGGAGTTTGCTTGATCAGAATCTTATCATACCGTGGATAAGCACCGACAACCTGAATAACGTATATCATGAGCTCGATCAGATCGGATTGATCGCGACGAAGAATACATTACTCAATATGGTAAGCTGCCCTGGAGCTAAAACATGTAATCTCGGCATAGCCCGTTCCCAGGGACTCGCACAGGCTATACAGGATGAATTCAATGAGAATCCCGAAGGAGACTTATCCGCTATTGCCATAAGGGTATGCGGATGCCCGAATTCGTGTGCACAGCATTACATCGGCAATATCGGTTTCAGCGGTATGGCAAGACGCATAGGTGAAAGACACGCTCCGTTCTATCAGTTATACCTTGGCGGAAATGGAAAAGAACAAGGCTTCACCGTTGCAAAACCGTTCCTCAAGATACCTGCGAAACATATTCCTGCCTTAACAAAAAAACTTATTACTCTGTATAAAGGCACAAAGCAGGTCGATGAATCATTCAATAATTGGATTGTCAGATACGGAGAAGATAAATTAACGGAAGAACTTCTCATGTATTCGTATCTTCCTGAATATGATCGCGTACCGGAGTTCTATTACGATTATGGTATGGATGAGCCTTTCAGCATTAAGGACATCGGTAAGGGTGAATGCGCCGGCGGTGTCGTCGATACCATAGAGATATACCTGAACCGCGCGGAAACAAAGATAATGGATGCAGATATATATGCGAACCGCAGCCTTGGACCGCAAGCCGCTGATCAGGCGAAGACCGCCATGACTTATGCTCTTCAGGCCTTGCTCATCATGCAGGGGGTAGACCCGGATACGATCGGTGCTGAGTTAAGTACTCATGTCGCAGGACTGAAAAAAGATGGCACTATAGATGCTTCAATTGAAACTATCTACAAGAAGCTGTATACCAATGATGAATCTGCCGATGCGAGGCAAACGGTCAAAGATGCAAGAAATGCTATCCACCGGATCAGGCAGATCACAGAATCGTTCGATGACGCATTACTCAGCGGCAGGTCAATAAAGGGGACAGATAAAGTAGAGGTTAAGATGTCAAAAGAGATACTCGATTTAAAGGGTGTTAAATGCCCTTACAATTATGTCAAGGCGAAATTAAAGCTTGAAGAGCTGACAAGCGGCGATGATCTCGAGATATATCTCGATGAGGGTGAACCCATAACGAACGTTCCGAGAAGTCTCGAGGATGACGGGAACACCATAGTTTCGATCGATAAGCTCGACGACACCCATTTCAGGCTGCTGGTAAAAAAGGCATAAAAGGAATTTAACTATTTGGCTCCAATGCTTATGTTGGGCATTAACTGCTGAAAATAGTTCGATACGCTTACAAATCGGTTGCTGACAAGAAGCACACCGATAAGGATAAGAAATACACCTGAGGCTATCGTTACGGCTTTTATGTATTTTCTGAACTTTTTAAAGTAGACAAGGAAGCTGTTGATAGCAAGAGATGACAGGAAAAAGGGAACACCGATGCCCAATGAATATGCCGTCAGCAGGAGTATTCCCGAATACACGGTCTTCATGTTTATTGCGATATAAAGAATAGAACCGAGTATAGGTCCTATACAGGGAGTCCAGCCTGCACCGAATGTGATACCTACGAGCAGTGTGCCGAAATAACCTGCGGGTTTATTTTTAAGACGGACCTTCTTCTCGCTCTCCAGGAATTTAAGGTTTATAAGTCCCGCTATATGTATACCGAATATGATCACTATGATGCCGCCGGCAATTCTGATCGTTTCTTTATACCTGCTAAAAATATTTCCTATCGAGGTCGCCGATGCGCCAAGAGCCACGAATACCATCGTAAATCCCGCAATAAATATCAACGAATGGACTATGGTCAATCTTCTTACAGCAGCCTTATTTTCTTCTTTAAAATCCTCGAACGAGAGGCCTGTTATGTAGGTTATGTAGGAAGGTATTAACGGCAGCACACACGGTGATACGAATGACAGTAATCCTGCAACAAAGGCTATAACTATTGAGACATTGTTCGATTCAAGCATGCTTACTTTTTATATGGCTCTGCGATGAGCTTATCAAAGGCATCAACATAACTCTGCTCATCCCATGAACGAGCTCCGTTTACTATGGAGTATATTACTCCATCCTTTTTTATGATAAATGTTGTCGGGATTGCATTTACTCTGTATTTGTCCGAAGCAGAGCCGTTATCTACAAGGACAGGCATGGTGAGGTCCATCTGCCGGACAAACGATTTAACATTGTCTGGATTACTTTCATCGACATTAACGGCAAGGACGACAAATGGCCGGCCCTTCAATTTTTCCGAGAGCTTCTCCATTGAAGGCAGTTCCATCCTGCAGGGAGGACACCATGTTGCCCAGAAGTTAAGAAATACGACTTTCCCCCTGTAATCCGACAATCGAATATCTTTGTTGTCGACGGTCGTGAGCTTAAAATCAGGTGCCATTGCATTCTCAACAGGACCTTGATTGTCCGATGATTGAGAACCGTCCGTAGATGCCGTGGTGTTGGAGACTTTACCGCTTATATAACCGATCACTCCTATGATCATCATGACACCGATGATCGATGCTATTATAATCAGTCCGCTCCTGCCAAGAGTCCTTTCCTTTGTTGTCATTTTCCCTCCTCAATGAGCGTATGCAGGTAGCTTATGACACTCTCCGATGTCCAGTTAATGGGTCCGATGATATGTTTTATCAGCTTATGATCCGGGGTTAGTATAAAGGTTTCGGGTACACCTGTTATACCATACGCTTGTGCGACCTGTTCATCCCGATCTATCAATACCGGGAATGTTATAGAATACTTCTTAACAAATGACGACACTTCTTTTCTGTGCCGATCAATACTTATTGCGACCACCATTATCCCTTTTGATTGTAATTTTTTATACAGGGATTCAAGGGACGGTGCTTCTTCATTGCATGGACCGCACCAGCTTGCCCAGAAATTCACAAGGATCAATTTATTATTATAATCGGACAGCGATTTATCATCTCCACTCATATTCTGCAGCGTGAATGACGGGACGACACCACTCTCTGAAGGACCCTGAGAAGCATTATCCTGTTTCATGCGATGCGGTGCCTGATTTTTAGGGATCACACGCATGAGCACAAAGGCAGTCAGCCCTATCAATACTGCTATGGTAAAAATATATTTTATAATCTTCATAAGTATGCGGAGTAAATCATAAAAACAAAACGAATGTCAAACCTTGTAGTATTAAATATATAATTTATTCGATAAAAGTCAAAAAATTAAAAAATGTTACCACTCATCATACCCGGCTCAATATTCCGTATTGTCCGAAAATACAAAATCCAGATCATGCTTTTTGATCTTCGATTCTTTATACCGGTGCTTCAAACCTTTTTGTGCGGCTTTTCTGAGGTTTGCACCGATGCCGCTCATGGAGCTTAGAGCGCCATAAAGCTTTAACGCATCCCCCCGCTTACCGAGGATGTCCTGTGTTCGTGCCTTCCAGAGCATACTTACTGCTGTTCTGTGCGGTATATCGGGCATAGGAATAGCCTTATCGAAGGCTTCGATGGCTTCATTGAATCTGCGTACCTTAAGATAGAGCTGTCCTTTGAGCATAAGGTAGATCGGTTCCTGCGGGTCTTTCTGCGTAAGCCGTTCGAGCTCTTCGAGCGCACCGGGTATATCGTTGTGATAGAAATACTTCTGGTATGCCTGCTCATAATGTTCTTTAAAGGCCGCAAAACTGTATGTGCTTGCATAAGGGTTGGGAGGCTTGACACCGAGCATTTTGAGGTCACCGCCCATCCAGCTTTTCAGATCGACGCCGATAAAATCAGAATTATTGGAAGGCGCATCACCGTGTGACATCCATATCTTCAGTTCTTCAGGCTCCATAACGAGAGCGAGCACATTGTGAACCGCGGTTATGGTACTGCCAAGAGCTCTCTCTCTTCTTGTGTAGTATTCGAGGTGATCTCCGAGGAGCAACACCATATCATCGACAGTGAATTTACCATGTTTCTCCCGAATGATTTCCTCTGCCCTCTTATACCTTCCTGTTGTTGAAGCTGTCGTTGAAACGCTGTAATCATATTCTCTCTTTTTAAGAAGTTCGGTATTATAGTGATTGGTATTAATGATGAATGTAGAAGAGCCTTTTCTCGGCAGGATATGTTTTGACGACGCTTCTATGACAATCGCATCTTTATGTTTTGCATCGGTAACAACAATACCCCAGCCTGAAGAAAACCGGTATGATCGTGCAATCTTTACCGCATCATCTGTGCTTTCGGCATTCCTCATGATCTCATTTGCTATGTTCATAATAGGCGTCGAATAACTTGTGACACTCTTGCTCAGCATTATGTGCAATGCAACGGTGATACCCGCCTCGTTGATACCGGTAATGCCTCCACCCGGTACACCGAGGAAACTAAAAGCGGCATACTTCATACCTTTGTCCGGCTTATAAAGGATTATCGCAGGATTGGTATCCATGGAATGATCATCGAAGAAATCGAGGTTCCTGCCGTATATAAAGCCCCCGTCTGCCGTAGCATCGCCCCACACAGCGGCGCTTGAACATCCAAGGTTCAGTGCCGCAATAGAATTGGCAGCCGTGTGCGACAACCCTCGTGCAAGCAATATCTGCAAGACATCGGGCATTGCCATGAGACCTTTCAAAAGCCCATACGACTCTTCGCTGCCGGCAGCAAAACCTTTCATCTCATCAAGTATAAAATCCGTGTACCTTTTGCCCATGTTGTACTCCAGTATCTTTACATATTTCTCGAAGAGTCTGCCCGCCTGTTTACGGATATAAACGGATGTTATCATGTCCTCGAGTCCAAGCCTCAATGTTCTGAGAAATCTCGCAAAAAATCTAATCAAGCCCCTTAGATATAGTTCCTTTGCTATAACGCCATGCTGATATCCCATATCATAGGCACTGCCGTTTAATGTTAAAAGGTTGAGTCTTCCTACCCTTTTAATCCTTCCATCGGGAAGTGAAGCGAATTCTATAGGTGTTATAACGTCGTTTGGCATCAAAGTATCTCCTCTTGTTTCATATTATTTGCTTCCCTCCGACTTGATCAGTTTCCACACATAATTGATCGTGATTGCGCCGAAGATAAAACTCGCAAGATTAATGACGAGCTCAAATATCATGCCTACTTGACTGCTGTTGCCGTAAAAGATGAATGCGTATTTGCCGTTCTCCAGGTTATACAACGAATCCATGAACCCGAGATAAATAAATGTGCCCCCTGCAATAATCCCCCAGAGTACGCCTTTTGGATCTTTTTTCATCAGATACCATGCGGATAGGAAAAATGCCAGGGTCATCCACACATCTGCAGCTACGAAGGTCTTCTCGAAGATCATATAGCTTGGCTCATTCGGGAATGACTGCACACTATCGGAAACGAAGAAGAATAATACCCAGTAAACGAGCGTCAGTGCGGCGACCACTACCTCAAGCCAGATAAAAGTCTTGGAAATGTCTTTCTTCAGCATATAATCTCCTTTTAATTAATTTCTTAAAGCCTTCATCCACATATCTCTTGCATGAAAAGAGCTTCTTGTAAACGGAGATGAATAAACCGCTTTAAACCCGAGCTTGTAACCATACTCCTCGAGCATCTTGAAAACCTCCGGATGCAGGTAAGCTTTGACGTCCGTATTCTCCGGCGCAGGCTTGAGGTACTGCCCGATGGTCAGCATTTCACAGTCCGTTGATCTTATATCCTGCATAAGCTCTTTTACCTCTCTCATACGTTCACCGAACCCGAGCATGATTCCGGATTTTGTTATCATGCCCTTTTGCAGCTTTTTTATAGTCTCAAGAACGGAAAGGCTTGTGCCATAATCCGACAAGGGCCTTATCGAGGGATACAAACCGTATACTGTCTCCATGTTGTGCCCGATGATATCCGGACCCGCATTGATCACCGTTTTTATCAATGATTCATCCCCGTCGAAATCAGGGATAAGCACTTCAACATGAGTACCTATGCCCTTCAGGGTTCCGATAACTTTTGCGAACTGATATGCCCCTCGGTCGGGAAGGTCATCCCTCGTAACCGATGTTATTACCGTATAATCAGCCCCAAGCCACCTTATCGTGTCGAGTATTGACTCATACTCATGAGTGTCAACCTTTTCCGGAATACCTTTTGAAACACCGCAAAAGCCGCACTGCCGCGTGCACCTTTCACCGAGTATCATGAAGGTAAGTTCTTTGTCCGCATAACACGTCCACCTGTTCGGGCATACGGCGCTTTCACACACGGTATTAATGCTGTTGTGCTCAAGATAATCTGCAACAGGTTTAATTTTGTTCTCATTGCATCGTACCGTGATCCAGCCGGGCATGGTGATAGAGTCTCTGTTATTCATTGCTTTCTTTTATTATAAACTTATCGGGAATATAATCGAATCTTCTCGAGAATTTGGATATAAACACATGTTTGACCTGATCCATAGAGATCATCTTTTTCATCGAGATCATCAAGTTCGTGACCTTCTCATTTTTTACGCCGCACGTTTCTATGATTTGAAAAATATCGAGGTCGTTTGACACATTCAAGGCGAACCCGTGCGTTGAGATCCTATTTTGTATTTTCATACCTACGAAGCCTATTTTGCGGTCAGACACCCATAGTCCCGGTTCAGCCCCTTTTTTCGATTTTACATCAAATTCTGCGGCAACATCAGCCATGGTATCGACGATGACTGTGAGCAGATCCAGAGGCATGTTCGATAACTTCATCACCGGATACCCTACAAGCTGTCCGTTGTTATGTGCAACCGCCCCGCCTCCGCGATCAACAAGGACTACGGGTATACTTTTTCTTTTTACATATGCTTCGTCAAGTACGCTGTATGCGCTGCCATCGGATCCAATGGTTATGACAGGGTTGTGTTCTACTAATAAGAGAGCATCGTCCTCGCCGTTTTCAACCTCATCCCTCACGTTCTGCATAACTTCCATAGCCCGACCATAATCCATTGTGTTGAGATCGATAATACGGAGTTTTCTCATGAGGTCCCTTTTTTGAGTGCGTGCTGCGATAACCCGTCTACAGCCCACGCTGCTTCAGCAATTCCCTCCGAAAGACTCGGGTGTGCAAAGACGGCTTTTCTCAGCTCGTCAACGGTCATCTCACCGGCAATTCCTCCGGCAAATACAGCAATAAGCTCATGTGCCGCCTCTCCTGCAATTGAGGCGCCAAGCACCAGTCCATACTTTTTATCCGATAAAATTTTCATAAATCCTGAAGGCTCTCCGTGCACAAGCGCCATGGGGCTGTTTGCAAGATCGAATATTCCTGTCCGTATGTTCATGCCTGCCTTTTGTGCCGCCCTCTCGTCCATGCCGATCATGGCAACCGGAGGTTTTGAATATACCACGGAAGGCACCAACAGGGGCTCAAAAATCTTTTTTGCTCCGAGCATGTTCTCGACTGCGATCATCCCCTGGTGGAATGCCGCATGAGCAAGGAGCTTTATTCCGTTGACATCGCCTGCAGCGTATACGTTATCCACACTGGTACGCATTGCCCTGTTCACATCGATCCAATTCTTTGATGCAGACACGCCGATGGCCTCCAATCCAAGTCCGGCAGTATTGGGTTTCCGTCCTGTGACCACAAAGATCCTGTCAACATCCACGGGCCCCGTACTCCTGCCCGCAGTGCTGCCGGAAGAAGGCTCAAGATCGAGTTTCATGCCCTTTCCGGACGATGAGATTCTCGATGCTTTATGAGACAGGACGATATCTATACCGAGCTTTTCCATTACATCTTTTTCGTAGGAACCGATGTCCGGATCCATAAGCGGCAGAAGTCTGTCCATGAATTCAATCAGAACCACCTTCTTTGCCCCGAACGACTTTACTATGGTTGCATATTCAATACCTATAGCCCCGCCGCCGATTATCGCAACTCTTTCAGGGACCTCCTTCATCGTAAAGATGCCATCGCTGGAAAAGACCCCTTCCTGTTTTATCCCTTCAATTTCAGGCAGAGCGGGACTGGATCCTGATGCGATAAGAATGAATTTTGAACTGACCGTCTGTGAATCATTTATCTTCAACGTATATCTGTCTATAAACCGGGCTTTACCTTTAATTATATCTACCCCATTGGAGTCCAGGAGCGCCTTAATCCCTGCCCTTATATATCCCACCACATCATTCATCCTTGTCATGGCTGTTTTGATATTGAGACTGCATCGGACACCGACGCCCATATCGCTCCATTTTTCAGACGACAGGATCGGTGCGGACACCTCGAGCAGTGCTTTCGTCGGTATACATCCGCGGTTCGTGCATACGCCTCCAAGCTCATCCATTTCTATGACAGCGGTCTTTGCCCCGAGCTGGGCAGCCCTTATGCCCGCAAGATAGCCTGCAGGACCTCCGCCGATTATACAGATGTCATAATCCATGCTTATGCTCCAAAGACCATATAAGGATTCTCGAGGTACTGCTTTATCGTTAAAAGGCACTGTGCCGCAGGTGCACCGTCTATAATCCTGTGATCAAAGGTAAGACTGAGGACCATCGTTGAACGAACTTCAATTTTATCATCCGCAACCCATGGTTTTTTCGTGATCTTGCCGATACCGAGCGTCGCTGATTGCGGGGGGTTGATAATGGGCGTAAACATGTCGATGCCGAAAGCGCCGAGATTGGTCAAAGTAAAAGTACCTCTCGATAATTCATCCAGCGTAAGCCTGCCTGTTTTTGCCCTTTCAATGAGGTCTTTTGATTCTCTCGAGATCTGCAGGATGCTCTTTTTATCGGCATTTGAAATGGCAGGAACGATCAATCCTCCTTCGACAGCAACTCCGATACCCATATTTATGACTTTATGAATCCTTATGGCGTTATCCTCCAATGAGGCATTTGCCAGAGGATGTTTCTTCAGTGCCACAGCAACGAGCTTCACGAGGATATCATTGATCGTTACCTTATCAGAAGGGTAAGACAAAGACAGGGCATACTTAAGCTTCAGCAGCTCTTCAGCCACAACCTCCATACCGAGCGTTACAGGCGCGACTGTATGTGCACTGTAGCTCATCCTGTCTGAAACAGCCCTTCTTATGTCTGTCATGGGCATGAGCACCGATGCCTCTTCTGCTCCTGTATCCGGAACGAAATCCGCAACATCCTGTGCGTATATCTTTCTTTCACCTGTCGTTTGTACTATGTGCTCCATGGACACACCATGCTCCTGTGCAAGTTTCCTTGCATAAGGTGTTGCAGGGATGCCGGAAGACCTGTCAATACCGTGTGTGCTCTCTTCGGGTTTATAGTTGCTCACGTCTGTTTCCGTAATCCTGCCATCCGGCCCTGTACCTTTTATCTTTGAAAGTTCAATGCCCTTTTCTTTTGCAAATCTCTTCGCAGCAGGGCTTGCTTTGATATCATTGTTCCGGTCTTTATCCACAGAAACAGGTTTGAGACCAGCTCCTCCGGTATTCGGTACATTGGAATCGTCTATACCCTTCTTATCAATTTCATAAACAGGCGGTTTTATATCAGGCAATAGCTCATCCTTATCACCTATCAGGCCTATGATACCTGAAACCGGAACAATGGTGCCGGGCATTGCATATAGGACCCTTAAATAACCGGATGATTTGGCCTCTACGTCTATAGTAACCTTTTCCGTGGAGATCTGAAAAAGGGGTTCACCCTCTTTTACATATTCTCCGACCTTTTTATACCACTTTATAATCCTGCCCTTTTTCATCACAAGCCCGAGTTTGGGCATCAATACATGGGAGATCATCTCTGTTATCCAAGCATCTGTTTTACTGCATTCGCTATAGTATCTTCTGTAGGATACATAGCTTCCTCAAGCACAGGAGAGAAAGGTATCGGCGTATCCGAACCGCCGAGTCTCTTTACCGGTGCGTCAAGATAGTCAAGCGCATCCTCAGCGACCCGTGCGGCAATCTCTGCACCTATACCGCCTGTCCTTGCACCCTCTTCTACCGTAAGAAGCCTCTTTGTCTTTTTAACAGAGTTTATGATGGTCTCCATATCGAGAGGGTTGAGTGTCATGGGATCGACAATCTCCACCTCGATACCTTCATTGGCAAGTATATCGGCAGCCATCATCGCTTTTTTTACCATTGCAAGCACAGCCACGATGGTCACATCTTTCCCCTTTCTTTTAACATCCGCCTTACCGAACGGTATCGTATAATCGCCGACAGGTACTTCTCCGCCCTCGTAGTAAAGCATCTTATGCTCAAAAAACAGCACCGGGTCGTCGATACGGATGGCTGTTTTCAACAGCCCCTTCATATCATAAGGAGTAGAAGGCACCGCGATCTTTATACCGGGTATGTGCATAAACAGTGCCTCAGGACTCTGGGAGTGCTGTGCGCCTGCAGATAACCCCGCACCTGACGGCGTCCTTATAACCATAGGTATCTTTGCCTGCCCGCCTGTCATAAACCTTGCCTTTGCCATGGTGTTCACGATTGGGTCCATTGCATCCATAAGAAAATCGGCAAACATAATCTCTGCGACAGGTCTCATGCCTGTCAATGCGGCTCCGATTGCAGCACCCACAATCGCGTTTTCACTGATAGGCGTATTCCTGACGCGTTCAGCACCAAACTCCTCAAGCAAACCGTCGGTCACGCCGAATGTTGCCTGCTCGAGGTCCTCGCCAAGGAGAAAAACCGTTTTATCCCTTCGCATCTCCTCTATCAAAGCATCCCGTATTGCATCTTTACCGGTTATTAATTTCATCTCTGTCATAATTACCTCCTTTACTAAGCATACACGTTCTGCGTGAGTGTTGCCGGATCAGGTGCCGGACTTTCACTTGCGAACCGGACAGCATTCTCTATTTCTTTCAGTATCTTGGTCTCGATCGGATCGATTTCAGAACCGCTCACCTTAAAATCTTTTAAAAGTTTTGCTTTGAAAAGCTTGATAGGGTCCCGCTTCTCCATCCATTCCTCTACCTCTTCTCTCGTCCTATATGTCTCAGGATCGCCTATATGATGGCCATGGAACCTGTAGGTCTTGGCTTCGATAAGTGAAGGTCCTTTCCCGTCCCGTGCCATTTTGACGGCATCTGTCATAACCTCATAAACCTTGAGCACATCCTGTCCGTCAACGACGATCCCGGGCATATCGTAAGCCTTTGCCCTGACTGCTATGTCCTTTGTCTTCATATGTTTTGCCTGAGGCGTTGCTTCACCATAAAGGTTATTCTCACAGATAAACACAATGGGTAAAGACCACAATGATGCAAGGTTCATAGCCTCATGAAATTTGCCCTGATTCGTAGCACCATCGCCAAAAAAGCTTAAGGTAACTTTTTTATTTTTCAGCAGTTTTGATGACAATGCCGCACCGTTGGTAACAATAATGCCTGCTGCTACAATACCGTTTGCACCCAGACTGCCTACGCTCATATCTGTTATATGAAGACATCCACCCCTGCCTTTACAATAACCTGTTTCACGCGCAAAAAGCTCTGCCATCATGCGGTCGGTCCTGCCTCCCTTTGCGATAAGGTTCGCGTGCCCCCTGTGCGTCGAGCCTATGTAATCATCCTTATTGATTGCAGCACAAGCACCTGCTGAAACAGCCTCCTGCCCTGATGCAAGATGTATAAAACCGGGAATGTTCCCGTCCTCAAACTGCCTTTTAACCTCTTCTTCGAATGTCCTTATTCTGAACATGGTCTCATAAAGACCAAGTAAAAAACTCTTTTCCATAGTACCTCCTTCTTATTCCGGCAATCCCTTTGCCTTAAGATAATCTTTATACATCTTGATTCCCCTTGGCTGAAGCGACGTTAATTTCATAACACTCGCGATATTGCCCTCTGTTTTAATCTTACGCATGGAAAAAGCCCATACGACATTGAGCTTACCTATATAAAGATTGTGGAACACATCGCTGTTGAGCTTCAATGCGGCCTGCGGTTTATCGGGATAGCCCTTGGTTATCACGACATCGGTGCCTGATGTACAGTTGATTGTATAGCCTAATTCAAGGTCCAGGATCTTAACTCCGACAACCATGTTCAGGTTCTTCCACCCTTCAAAAAGCTCCGGGTCCGTCTTGGTGCTGAGAAGGAACTCATACATAAATTCATCTGCCTTTTGTTTATCGCCTGTGTACGGAAATGCCATACATCCTCCTTTTCAATCTTTATTTTTTATTCTTCAATCTTTAGTTTAGAATCTTGAGCGGTGAGTCTCGCGTAGTGTACTCTTACCGGCTGGTAACCGACATCCATCGATATATTGCTTGCAACTGCCTTTACCTTATTGATGATAGACTGTATCTTTTCTTCTTTACCGACAAGCTCCATGGATGAAATACTTATTGCTGCAATGATATTCCCATCTTCCTGAAAAACTGGTGCTGCTATGCATACCAATCCTCTGATACTTTCCTCATTATCGATGGCATAGCCCGTGTCTTGGACCTTTTTCAGTTCTTCCTTCAGTCTTTCGGGCTGTATAATGGTATGTTCGGTGAGTTTTTCAAGAGGCTTTTTAAGAAGACCGTCAAGTTGGTTTTCTGAGATGGCGGATATTAATACCTTACCGAGAGCAGTAGAGTGTGCCGGTACGTTCATCCCTGTCTGCAGAACAGCCATGTAGGAATTCGGAGGCTGGACATCCAGTACGATATAGATATTCATACCCCTTCTTATTGCGACATGCACTGCTTCGCCTTCTTCTTTTGACAGCCTTTCAGCCCAGAGTCTTGTAACGGTCAGTATTTCCATACTGTTTACATATCTGAATCCAAGCTCAAATGCTTTAATGCCCAATTTGAAACTGTTATCCTTATCCTTTTCCACGAGCTCATACTTGCTGAATGTTTTTAACAGACCCGATATAGTGCTTTTCGGATAACCAAGTTTATGGCTTATCTCAGTAACAGTGAGAACGGGAAAATTATTGAATAGATTCAATACATCAAGAGCTTTTTCAAGTGAACGATAGGGGCTTGACAAACCTCTGCTTTCAACTTTATCAGTCAATTGTTCAATAGTATCAACTTTCATGTCTTACAATTGAACATGCTTCGACACTCGTGTCAAGAAAAATAGAATCAGTTTTGCCTTACCCGGGAAAACATTTGAAAATAGGGAAGACCGCGTTATGAGAAATGGTGTTTCCGTCCATGTTACATCCATGTAAAATCCATGTAAACTACAATTTACTTGTTTGTGTACTCTTATAGAGATACTCTGAAGATTAATATGAAATACAGAATAGGTGACAGAACCATTAAGTTTATATCCGCACTATTTGCCTCTTTGATATTAGTACTTGTTCTAATAATCGTCTTTGAGCTTATAAAAGGCTCGAATTTATCCATAAGCAGGTTCGGTTTAAAATTTTTTATTACATCGACATGGGATCCTGTCAATGAAGTTTTCGGAGCACTGCCGTTTATCTTCGGTACAATTACCTCATCCATTATTGCACTGGCCATTGCACTGCCGATAAGCCTCGGCATAGCTATTTTCCTTTCTGAACTTGCGCCGCAAATAATCAGACCGTATGTATCTCTTATGATTGAACTGCTTGCAGCAGTACCCAGCATAATTTACGGTTTATGGGGACTATTTGTCCTGGTCCCATTCCTTCAGGTGTACGTCGAGCCTCTCCTTGGCAAGTACCTGGGATTTATACCCTTATTCAACGGACCTCCGATAGGCGTAGGCATGCTTGCAGGCGGCATTATACTATCAATCATGATTATACCCACCATTGCTTCCATAACGAGGGATATCTTCAATACAGTCCCCATGCTTTATAAAGAAGCGGGGTTTGCTCTCGGCATGACACGATGGGAGGTCATAGCGAAGATTGTTATTCCGCATTCAAAATCAGGAATGATTGGCGCGGTTATGCTCGGGTTCGGCAGGGCGCTGGGAGAAACGATGGCTGTAACAATGGTCATAGGTAATGCGCCGGTAATGTCTGCATCGCTGTTTTCGCCTTCGTATACCATTGCGAGCGTTATAGCAAATGAATTCACGGAGGCAACGACAAAGCTGTACCTTTCTTCATTGATAGAACTCGCCCTGATACTCTTTGCTATCTCCATGATATTCAACGCGATCGCACGATTGCTTGTCAGGAGGGAGAGGATCATACAATGAGTTCTCTGAGCTATCTGAGGAGGCGGACCGTCAACAATCTCATGCTGGTCCTTTCCTACGGCTCTGCTGCCATTGGTGTCGCCATACTGCTTGCAATACTTATTTACACCATAGCTAAGGGCGCTTCCGCAATAAACTGGGATTTTTTTGTCAAGCTTCCCAAACCGACGGGCGAGTCAGGGGGAGGCATTGCCAACGCTATAGTGGGAAGTTTCATCGTCATAGGCATAGCATCTGCCATAGCAATACCCATTGGCATCATGGCAGGCATATACCTGTCAGAGTTCGGGAAAAACAGGTTTGCATCCCTCATAAGGTATTTTGCAGACGTGTTGAACGGCATTCCTTCGATAGTAACCGGGATAACTGCATATACGCTTGTCGTTCTTCCAATGCATGGGTTTTCGGCATTTTCAGGCGGTGTTGCGCTTTCAATCCTTATGCTCCCACTTATCACAAGGACCAGTGAGGAGCTTTTGAAAACAGTTCCCGATACGATAAGGGAGGCAGGCTTTGCTCTGGGAATTCCGCATTGGAAGGTAACCATATTTATCGTATTGAGAACGGCATTAACGGGCATCGTAACAGGTATCATGCTTGCAGTTGCAAGGGTGGGCGGAGAGACAGCACCACTGCTGTTTACCGCATTCAATAATTCATTCATGAGCTTCAAGCTTGACCAGCCCATATCGACAATGACCGTGCTTATATACAACTATGCATCATCCCCTTATCATGACTGGAATTCAATTGCATGGGGAACTGCCTTTGTACTCATTGTAATCGTGCTTATCGTCAATATAGCATCGAAGCTGTTTACAAAAACTAAATATGCTTTATAAGGTATATATACTATGGCAAAAAAATTGATAATCGAACAACTGAATGCCTGGTTCGGCACTGTCCAGGCTATAAAAAACATCGACATCGATATTGAAGAGAATGGCGTAACTGCCATAATAGGGCCGTCGGGGTGCGGTAAGACTACGTTCGTACGATGTCTGAACAGGATCCACGAGGTGGTCGATAGTGCAAAAGTCAGCGGCAAGGTCATGCTCGATGGTATAGACATATATTCAAAAACAAGCGACCCCGTGCTTGTAAGAAGACGTATCGGCATGGTATTCCAAAAACCGAACCCTTTTCCCACTATGAGTATATTCGATAATGTCGCCGCAGGTTTGAAGCTGAACGGTATAAGAAGAAGGGACAAGATTGCCGATACGGTGGAACAAAGCCTTAAAAATGCAGCATTATGGGATGAAGTCAAAAGCAAGCTCTACAAACCGGCGACGACCCTGTCGGGCGGCCAGCAGCAAAGATTGTGCATTGCGAGGACTATTGCAATAGAGCCCGAGGTGATACTCATGGATGAGCCTGCATCAGCCCTTGACCCAATCTCGACTGCGCATATCGAAGAACTTATACAGCAGATAAAGGAAAAATATACGATCGTCATAGTGACTCACAACATGCAGCAGGCGGCAAGGGTCTCTGATTATACTGGATTTTTTCTTCTCGGTGAGCTTATAGAATTCAATAAGACATCCGACATTTTTACTAATCCAAAGGACAAGAGGACAGAGGATTATATAACAGGAAGATTTGGATAACCCCCGTTAAAAAGGATGTTGCTTTTGGACCACACTCTATCTATAACGAATTTAAACGGTGCCCTGACATTCCGCCATACAGAACGGATTTTTTTAACGGGGTAAAGGAGTATTCATGGAACGGAAATTTGATGAGGAACTAAAAGAGCTGTCGGGCATGCTCATGAAGATGGGCAGCCTTGCACAAACAATGATACACAAGTCCATCAAGTCGCTTGTCGACAGGGACATGGCCATGCTCAAGGAGGTATACAAACTTGAGGAGTCGGTCAATTACATGCACGTGGAGATTGACGATTTTTGTCTCAAACTCCTTGCCTTGAGACAGCCGCAGGCAGGCGACCTGCGAATGATAACGGCAGCTATCAAGATCAATACGGACCTTGAGAGGCTCGGGGATCAGGCTGTTAACATAGCACAGAGAACAGAATCCTTGCTTGAACGGCCTGTGATAAAACCGCTTGTCGACATACCGAGGGAATCGACCATAGCCCAGAAAATGGTAAGCGACAGCCTCGATGCCTTTATAAAGAAAGATGTGAAGCTTGCGGAAGATGTTCTTACCAGGGATGATACCATAGACGATATCAATAACCAGGTCTTCAGGGAACTGCTGACATACATGATGAGCGATCACACGACCATACCTACTGCCATCGATCTCATTTTTGTTTCAAAAAATCTTGAACGTATAGCAGACCATGCGACAAATATTGCAGAGGATGTCATATTCATGGTCATCGGCAAAGATATAAGACATCATCTGGGGATAAAATGAAGAACAAAAAGATTATAATTGTAGTGTTTACACTTCTTTCTTTTATAGGAAGCTGTGCGTCGGAACCCATTAAAAAGCAGCCCGGACCAGAAGAATATTATAAGACAGCCATGGATGAGCTTAAAAGCGGTTCAATATTCGGCGTTGATTATGAACAGGTCAGGGAAGCGCTGAATCAGATTATAGACAACTATCCCTATTCTACCTATGCACCGCTCGCTCAACTGCGCATCGCCGACACCTATTACAAAGAAAGCAGATACCTTGAGTCCGCAGAGGCTTACAACCACTTTATCAAAATGTATCCGAATGATAAAAATATCCCTTATGCTGTTTTCATGGAGGGAAAATCATTCCTTAATAACCAGAAAACATGGCTTACAGGGAGTATACCCTACGATATAGACCCAACGGGTATATATAATGCACTCGATGAATTCAAATATATCATAGACAATTATCCATCATCCCAATATAACGGCGAGGCTAAAAAATATGCACGGCAATGTGAGTATTCACTCGGTATGCATAATATGTATATAGCTGATTTTTACATCGACCATGGGCATTATGAAGCAGCTATAAACAGATTGAAAGAGGTATATGACAAATACCCGCAGAGCGGTCTTGCCGACAAAGCATTGTATAAACTTGCGATGATCTACAAAAAGATAAACTCTCCCGAAGAGTACAGACAGACCATTGAGCTGTTAAAACAAGCGTATCCGCAAAGCAGTTACAATAAGAAATAAACTCCTTATAGAAAAGGACGTGGCTTTAAACCACGCCCTTTCTATAAGGAACTAAAAATTATCATATTATCCCCATCATAAATGGTGGGGCTTTCTAACGGGGTAAAAAAAGGGCAGGCTTTCGCCTGCCCTTTTAAATCTAAATTCTTCTATCGCTACGGCAATTGGTTCAATGTGTTGTCAAGGATCGTCAGTATGTATGTCGGGTTGTGAAT
>JBBIVV010000007.1:51529-70036 GCA_037439545.1 bacterium | reverse complement strand
GTCTTTTGAAAGGCAGGGCGGGTTATAATTATTATATGAAGCACAAACCTGCTGTCGGGCAGGATGATGACTAACTTGGTACAAGAAAAATTAGACAAAGATTATTAAATCCTATGACTATGCAAATGAAAGATAAGAAGATAGCGGCGATCGATATTGGATCAAACGCCTTACGTATCCAACTTTTTACAAAGAGTGACGATGGAGAAATCCACGCATTTAAAACACTAAGAGAACCCGTAAGACTGGGCAAGGATGTGTTCCACACCGGCAAGATACTGAGAGCTTCGCTTGCTAATGCGCTGAAGGCTTTGAAGGAATTCAGACAGATTATCGATGACTACCGGATATCAAAAGTAGAGGCAGTAGCCACCAGTGCGGTAAGAGAGTCTGAAAATAAAGCTGAATTTATAAGTATGGTGCGGAAAGAAACAGGGATCAAGGTTAATGTGATTGATGGGACCGAGGAGGCAAGACTCATCATTAAGGCAGTCATGAAAAAAATCCCTCTCGCATCACTTAACGTCGTTCATATTGAAGTAGGGGGCGGCAGCGTCGAGGTGAGTCTGATCGAGGATGGTAAAATACAATTTTGCCTCACCCATAAGCTTGGTGCGGTCAGATTGATGGAATACCTGAAAGCGTATGCAGGTGACGACGAAAAATTCCATGAAATAGCAGACAAATATGTAGGCATTACCCATAAACGGCTGCAGCACAGCCTTGGCAGGAAGAAGATAGACCGCTTTATAGCCACAGGAGGAAATATAGACAGCATAGTCTGGCTTATCGAGCAGACCGGATGGGGAAAGCTTGAATGGGAGAAAGGCGTAGTACGGATCGGGTGCGACCTGCTGCATACGGTAATTAAAAAACTGACAGGGTACAACCTGCAGGAGAGAATTGAAAAGCTCCGGCTCCGTCCGAACAGGGCTGACGTCATCTTGCCGGCAGCGATTGTATATGAAAGCTTTGCCCGTTGTGCAAAGGTGGACAGTATCTATGCACCTGGCGTCGGCGTACGAGACGGCATTGCAATCGAATACTTAGAGAATGATGAAAAGATGCATAAAGATGAAAAGCGTGAACAGCTTGTTTCCGCAGTTCATGCACTCAGCGAAAAATATGAATTCAACTGGCTGCATGCAACAAACGTTGCCTCGTATAGTCTGGACTTATTCGATGCACTTAAGGATATCCATATGCTCGGAGAACGGGAGCGTCTTTTGATAGAATTGGCAGCGTACCTGCACGATATCGGCTATTTCGTGGGTATACCGCACCATCATAAGCACTCACAATACCTCATAGCGGAATCGAACATCATGGGACTTTCACACAGAGACATTGTCCTCATTGCAAACATTGCCAGATACCACCGCAAGTCATTCCCAAAGGAGCAACACGAAAGTTTCAACAAACTGACTGGAAAAGAAAAAATAATTATCATAAAGCTCGCATCAATCCTGCGGATAGCCGATGCACTTGATCGGGAGCACCTTGAGATAAAAATGCCCCTGTCGATCAATCTTGGCAAGAACAGTCTGATTATCGGTATTCCGGACTATAAAAGACTCGAACTCGAACGGCTTGCAATACCTTTAAAAGGGAAACTCTTCACCAGGACATTCGGGTATCGGCTCGAGGTAACGGAGTACAGGAAAGAAGGAAATAAAAATGATAAAGGATCATAAAACCGATGCAGGGCTCCCGGGCAGGCTGATCGTGGTCGAGGGTATCGACGGATCAGGGAAGTCGACCCAGATATACCTCCTGAAGAGGTGGCTTGAGATAGAAGGATACAAGGCATTCTTTTCAGAATGGAATTCCGCGGACGTCGTGAGGTCAGCAATAAAGAGGGGAAAAAAGAAGCTCCTGCTTACGCCGCTTACATTCTCGTTGATACATGCGATCGATTTCTCCGACCGCTACGAGAAACAAATACTACCGCTCCTTCAGGCGGGCTATATCGTGCTTTGCGACAGGTATATATATACGGCATTTGCGAGAGATACGACCAGGGGGTGTGATCCGGAATGGGTAAGGAAATTGTATTCCTTTGCGGTCGTACCGGACATAACGTTTTATTTTGATATCGAGGTCAGCATCGCAGTAGAGAGGATACTCAAAAGCAGGCCAAACCTTAAGTACCATGAGGCAGGGATGGACCTGAACCTCTCCCCTGACCCGGTTGTGTCTTTCAAGATCTTTCAGCAGATGATTTCTGAAAAATATAAGGCATTAACTGAGAGATACAATTTTCAAACAATTGACGCAGCCCTTGATATAGAAGAGCAGCAAAGCCGTGTGCGCAGCAAGGTAGAAGAAAAAATAAAATTAAGCGATTTCAGATTCAATTCAATGAGGTTGTATCATGCCGAATAAAAGGTTCTACGGTGAAGGTATTCCAGGCGTTGATCCCGAGCAGCTCAAGGGCATGTTGATCGTGGTGGAAGGAGCGGATTGCTCGGGTCGTACTACTCAGGTTGAGCTCCTCCGAGACCATCTGGAACGAGCTGGACATGCAGTGGAGAATGTGGGATTGAAACGTTCGGCACTTATAAGTCCGGAACTGGAACAGGTTAAGGACACAAAGGAAATCAGCCCCAGGACCATGAGTCTTTTTTATGCGACAGATTATGCAGACCAGCTTGAGAACAAGATAATACCCGCACTCCAGGCAGGCTTCATAGTAGTTGCGGACAGATATATATACACGCTCATGGCGCGGGACATCGTAAGGGGGGAAAATCCGGAGTGGTTACAGTCGCTCTACGGGATTGCACTTATACCGGACATCGTTTTTTTTCTCAAAATCAAGCCGGAGAGGCTGGTGGAAAGGACATTTACAAAGTACGGAATGTTCAGCCATTGGGAATCCGGCATGGATCTTCACATTTCACGGGAATGGTATCATTGTTTTATCGGGTACCAGCGTAGGATGAACGTTCAGTTCAGTCTGATCAGCACAAAATACAATTTCCGTATCGTCAACGGGAACCGATCGGTAAAGCTGATATCAACCGAGATATGCAGGGAAGTGGACAATTTCATCAGACAACGCGGGTGAACATGTGATGGAGAAGGCAACAGTGGAAATTCCAGTCTCACCGGTAAGCTACAGAAAGCTCATTGAATACGCTCTTGCAGAGCGTCGTAAAAATTTTATGAGGCACTATGGCATGACCTTAAAGCATATCAGTAAGAACCGGGTGCATGATCTAAGGATATCTATACGCCGTCTGGCAACGGTTCTCAAGCTTCTGGATAATCTAAAGCGATCATGGAAGCTCCATGTCTCCATGTCCGATCTCAGTCAACTCATGAAAAAGCTGGGAGCGCTCCGTGACCAGCATGTGTTCCTGAAGTGGCTCGATTACTTTTCTTCTGACTCAGAGAACGAGTACCAGATGATACGGGACCTATGGTTAAAGGAGGAGAAGCGTCTTGTCCGCGAAGTGGTATCCGGGCTTAACGTGATCCGGGTGAAAAGGATCGGTGATTTCACTATTAACAAGCATATGGATGCTGTGGAGCAGCGACTCGGAAGGACCGGAACAAGCCTAAAAGAGGCCTGCCGGAATAAAATATCCGGGCATTTCAGACAGTTTCTCAGATTGGCAGAGAAGTTTAAACGTACAGGAAAGAGCATCGATTTACATTTCGTAAGGATTTCCTTTAAAAAATTCCGTTATAGCGTCGAAATCTTTCCCTCATTTTACCAGGGGATAGACCCTGAAGAATTCCATGATTTTCAGACCGATCTCGGTATGCTCAATGATCTTGACCTGCTCCTCCAGAAACTTACTTGGGATACTACAGGGATGGGAGAAGCTCTGCCAAACTTACAACCCTTGCTTGATAAGATAAGGATATATCATAAGGAGCTGTTTCAGAAAGTCGAGCAGATCTTCAAAGGAGACATCGTTCTTATTGCAAAATGGAAGGAGCGTATGAAAGAAAACATAAAAAAAGAGGCAGAAGGTAAGAAGGCAGACATATACACGATCAAGCCTGAAGTGATAGCTATGTGCGAGCGGTTCGACCCGGACCCTCCACATTCGCTTCATGTCACTGCACTTGCATTGAAGTTGTTTGATGAGCTGAAAAAGATCGGTTTGCACAAGCTCGATGACCATCATAGAAAGCTTCTCGAGTATAGCTGCATACTTCACGACATAGGGTGGGTCAAGGGACAGAAAAAGCACCACAAGCTGTCGTACTTAATGATATTGGAATCCGAGTTGACGCTCAACCGAAAAGATAAGCTGGAAACAGCTCTGATTGCTCGATTTCACAGGAAAGCAGAACCGGACAAGCAGAAGGATTTTCTTGAGCTGACTCCGACGGATCGCAGGGTGGTAGCAAAACTCGCAGCTATTATTCGTATCGCCGACCTGCTTGATAGGGTTCACAACCAAAAGTCTATGATTGAAAATGTTGCACTGGGCGAAGATGCAATTGTCCTATCCATATCGCCGGGTACACTGAAAGATCTTGCTGGGACAAAGATAACTGCAAAAAGCAGTTATTTCTCCAGAGTATTCCATATACCGGTAAGAATAATCGAGACGAAAACCCGTTAGAAGGAAAATAATAAATACGAAACATTGAGGAGAAAGAAATGTATAAGCACACAAAAAAGATTATATCAATCTCAATTGGTTGTCTTTTATTGATAAGTGCAGTGTCATATGGATATCAGATCAACGATGACCTGAACATATCGGCAACAGGTTACCTTAATGCCATTGAGGCATCAGGCAACCATTTTGACACATCAAAGGTCGGACAGACTGAGGCGTCTCTCAATACTTCGAATGTGGACGGCTTATGGCTTTCAAGGGCGTATCTTACGGTTATAGACAAGATAACAGATGAATTATCGGGCAGGCTGACCCTTGACCAGTCTTATTCAGATCCATCAGCCCCCAATGGCAGGGGCACTATATATGTCAAAAATGTTTCGGCAACATATTCACCGTTTGCGGAAGTGAATTTAAGGATGGGGATTATGGACACCCCGTGGATACCATGGGAAGAACACTACTGGCCCTATAGGTTTCTTGCAATGACGCCTGCTGATTACGAAGGAATCCAGACCTCTGCAGACTATGGTGTTGCATTATTTGGGACCATAGCAGACAAGCTTATAGATTACTACATCATGGGTTCAAACGGAGAAGGCTATCAGGCGACGCAGGACGGCAGGGGATACGCGGGTTCTGCAAGAATTACCTTGAATGTAAACCCCATAATATTGTCTGTATTCGGATGGGACGAGAGCATGCACAACGGGATCCCGGATTATAACCCGAAACGCGCAATAGCAATGCTTATGTACACCGACAGTCTGGTCAGGGTTGCAGGTGAGTACTTCTGGGCAGACGATCATGTGATGCCGGAAAATCTCGATTTTACAAAGTTTGATAATGGTCATGGCTACAGTCTGTGGGGCTTCATTCATATACCCGGTGAAGAAAAACTACGGGCATTTGCAAGATATCTATACACGAAGCCGAACAGCAATGATGCCTACAAGCCCGTGAGTGGTAAAATAGAGCCTGATACAGATCTAGGCGTTGTGTATGAAACAAGCCTTTTAAGCAAACTGACATCAAAGGAGAATAACTGGCTCTTATTCGGTGTGAGCTACGACATAGCAAAGGATACGATCATAGCGTTTGATTACAATCTGTATTCCGCAAAGGGATTCGATCTGTCGAGAAACAAGACAACATACAACGATAGCTCGATTGCGCTTAACTTGCAGATAGGGTTTTAAATTGAGACTTTATGAAGCGTTCAAAACAGATTAAAAAAGAAATAGCAGAGGGGAAAAAAGCCCAAGAGGTAATAAATACGATGTATGAAATAGACCGGAACATCCTGTCTAACATGACCTCCGAGAACATACTGAACACGATAAGGAATATGGCAGGTAAGCTGCTGCAATGCGAGGTAGAGGCCATTATGCTCGTGGACAATAACAAAAAAGGTATCACTCGAATTGCGAGTTTCGGTACACTCCCGTCATCCGTAGGGACGTTTATCCATTTTCAGGACACGAGCAATACGGACGTAGTAAAAACAGGTAGACCGCAATACATACGGAATCTCGGTGAGATAAAAGATATTCTTCCGTTCGAAAAAAAGCTTTTACAGGATGGGATTCTGTCAATTATGAGAATCCCTCTTAACGTAGGAAATGAGATTATAGGCACCTTGAATTTTGGATCAAGAAGGGCCATCGCTTTTACACAAGAAAATTTATTAGTAGCAGAAAAACTTGCATCCCAAATCGCTGTGGCTTTAGCCAACGCAAAGCTGATAGCTGACCTTGAAGAATTATCCCTTGGAACTATTAAATCACTTTCAATTGCCATAGATGCAAGATCCCGCTGGACAGCCGGTCACTCAGATGGTGTCTCAAAGTATGCATTTGCTATAGGTAGGCACATGGGTCTTAATGAAAAAGTTCTAAGGGACATTGAAGTAGCGTCTTTGCTGCATGACATAGGTAAGATTGGCACCTATACGGATGTCCTCGATAAAAAAGAGAAACTTACAGATGAAGAACGTGCCCTGGTCAGACAGCATCCGATGAAAGGGGTGGAAATACTTTTACCTATAAAACAATTGAAGGACATAATTCCTGGCGTGAAGCATCACCATGAATTCTTTGACGGTTCAGGATATCCGGAAGGGCTGAAGCGAGAAGAGATACCTTTGCTTGCAAGGATTTTATCCGTTGCAGATGCGGTTGATGCAATGAGTTCAGACAGGCCATACAGGAAAGGTATGCCAGTAGAGGAGATAATAAAAGAATTGACAAGGTGTTCGGGCAGTCAGTTCGATCCCGAGGTTGTTAAGGCCTTTTTAGCCGTTCAAGGGGTTATATTATAAAGGTAAATAAGATCACATTGAATAAAATAAAAATAGTACTTTCATTGAGATTTACGATTCATTTGATAGCAGTCTGATACTACAATCTTATAAGTTGCGCCGCCTATGTCACAGGTTGGTCCCTCGCAGCCAACAAAGAATGAGCCCGGAATCTCGTAATCGTTAAGCTGAAGCACTTCTCCATGCCCAAGTATATGGTGGTCTATTATTATACTATCAGCAGTTGTGTTTGAACTATTCACTATTGTCACCGTGCATTTGTAATAAGCCCAAAGTGAAGTTGCCTGTTCACTTAAGTATACAGTATCCGGAGCAGTTGCATGTACCGGTGGCTGTCCGTCACATGTCGGGACTGAACTGCGTGGCTGTTTAGAACAATGCAAAGTAACATCGACTGCCTTGGAAGGAGTTACTGTATTTAAGATGAAAAATGAGCACAATAACAGAGTTAAAACACTTCCCGGCGAGATGCGGTAGGGATTTGTTTTTAAACTTTTCATTTTTATCTCTCCTGTTATCTTCTTAAAATATTGATTCATGTGTGGATGAGGTTATGGAGGTCGACGTAAAATCCATGTCTGGTATAGTAGCACTATTGATAATGACCGACCTGCTGACCGGGGTGAATGTATAACCTGCAAGTGACGGGGTAACAGTGTATGACCCATTGGAGAGCCCGTAAAAATTGTAAAAACCGCTGTTAACGGAAATGCCCTGCGGGTGCAAGCTTTCTGGGAAAATAACTGTTGTTGTACTCGTGTTGATGCCTGTGCCACTCAATGTAACTGAAACATTCCGGCCTACGGCGCCGCTAATCGTCCCCCAGATGCCATAGGTGTCGGACGCTGTAGCACTGTTTACACTGCTGCTATTGCTGCTGCTGCCGCAGCCTGAGAACACTGCTATACTTATCAACAACAGGGGAATCAGGCTTAATGTAAATGCCGTTTGCAGAAAATTTTTTTTGATAATCTTGATACTCGGTTTCTTCATTTTATTCCTCCATTTCATGCTTGCCGCCAGCGTACCTGAACGACGTAAAAGCCATATTTCTGCTACGTAAAATTTACGTTAAATTATGGAATGTAAGTATTTCGCATGACAGACCTCGTGAAAAGGTGCAGAATTATTCATCGCTGAACTTATATCCTATATCTTTAATGTTCTTAATTTGTTTACTCAGGTATGGCAGTTTCTTTTTCAACCTTGAGACGTGCACGTCGACCGTTCTGGTTATCCCAAAATAGTTATAGCCCCATATCTCCTGCAGGAGCATGTCTCTTGACAACACAATGCCCCTATGTTTCATGAAGTGTTTCAAAAGACTATATTCCTTTGAAGTAAGTGTAATAATCCGATCATTATATTTTACCTCATGCTTTAGATCATCTATCTCAAGTTTATCAAATATATATTTATTTGTTTTTTCCAGACGCTTTTCCCGGATGGTTCGACGCATGATCGCTTTGATCCTCGCAATCAACTCACTCGGGCTGAACGGCTTCGTTACATAGTCGTCTGCACCGAGCTCAAGGCCAAGCACCCTGTCGATTTCATCCGATTTTGCCGTGAGAATTATAATTGGTATGTCTGAAGTGGTGTTTTGTCCCTTCAATTGCTGCATGACTTCGTAGCCGCTTTTCTTCGGCAGCATAAGATCAAGTAGGATCAGTGCAGGAGATTTTAACTCTAATTGCCGGAGCCCCTCTTCACCGTCATGGGCTATAATCGGCATAAAGCCTTCTTTGCTCAGATAGTGCGCTACGAGGTTTGCTATATCTTTGTCGTCTTCAATAATGATTACCTGCTTGTTCGCCATTGTCTGTCTCTTGCTCCGCCTTCTTAATGGTTCTCCAGGACTTTTGTATTTTCAGAAATCCGGGACGAAGATGCTTATCCTACCCTGATATTTCTGTCACCTGAAGAAACAATGATACACGTTAAAGGACCAGCCTGCCTGTTTGAATAGTTTTCCCATTGAAGGGGTCGAAGGTTGGAAAGATCATCACTTCCTTTGGCAGAAAGTGGGATAATGCGGTCTATCTCCCAACCATATTTGGAGGTCCTGTTGCCGTAATATTCCCTTCTTATCCAGGCACTGCATGTATCTTTACGCCAAACATTAGGGTTATTTTCTGGGACTATATTGCCTTTCTCCCACACCTGTTGGACAATATCATCCGTCCATTCTGAAAATTTTATCATTTTACCTTTTATGGATCACCTGGTATTTACTAAGCGGCACCAAACTACGTACCGCCACAAAAAAAGTGGTAAGAACGAAAAGAGTGCTTTCATTCCAAACATTACACCTGATTCATTATCCATTATATTACCCATTTTCATGGTTCTCTATTGTATTTCCTGCCATCAGGATACGTTTGTCATGTAAACGGTGTATTTCTTCCATGTAAAATATTTATAAACAGTAATATGCGTTGCCGACATGGGAACGTTTCGCTGATGTTTGAATATCGTAGAAAATACTGGTTATTGTTACGGTTTTAGGGGATCATTCCGAATAAAAAGATTTAATTCCGTCGGCAAGGGGATTGAACATGTTGAATGCTACATGGTTCAAAAGTTCATCGATAGACAAAAAAAGTAGACATATCAATAATACCCGGTGATGCAAACTATCTTCGCTATGGCATAGTTGAATTTTATGCAATCATCCGTGGTTGTGTACTGCTTACAGTCGGCCAACATTCCATATAGGTTGTCGGTTATTTGTTCAGGTATTCTTTGAGGGCACTGATGACCGCGAGCTTTATTTCCCCCCGTTCCGTGGATATGAAGCCGTTCTTCTCGAGTTCCCTCGTGATCCGTATGGTCGTTTCAACGGTTGTACCGCACATCTCAGCGATGTCCTGCCTCTTGATCTTCAGGACGGGATTACCGCTTGCCTCATACATCTTCAGCAACGTGAATACGACCCGCTTGTCGACGTGCTCGGTAGCTATGTTTTTGACCGTATCGAGCAGGTCTCTCAACTTCCTGCCAAGGTCGGAGATAATGTCAAGAGCTATTTGCGGCTCACTGTGGAGCAGGTCTGTCAGTTTATGCCTCTCGAGTACAAATGCCCTCGTATCGACCATTGCAACAGCAGAAGCGGGGTAGGGCCTGTTGTCGAAAACAGCCACTTCACCGAATATCTGGCCTTTATCAATAATGCGTACGATAACGTCCTTGCCTTCCGGTGAATGCTTAACGACCTTTATCCTTCCCTCTATGATCAGTCCCATGGACTCCGGCTTTTCCCCTTCATCGAATATGCACTCATCCTTCGTGTAAGATTTCTCGATGCCAATTTTGCCGACCTTTTCAAGCAGCACATCGGAAACAGTGTAAAAGAAGGGAAATTTTTTAAGTAAGTGGGCTACTGTATCCATGTAAATAGGATTTTATCGTATAAGCTTTGTACAAAAGTTCGTAGTCGGCAGCACTCTTGTCCCATGAAAAATCATACGACATGCATGCTTTTATGAGCCTCTGCCATCTCTGTTTGTCCTGGTAAACATCCATAGCTGCTTTTAATGCCGGGAGCATTGCATCCGCACTCTGATCTTTGAACTTAAAACCATTGCCGTTTTCCGGGGACGGCTCATACTCTATAATCGTATCGTTAAGACCGCCTGTCGCTCTCACCACAGGTACTGTCCCGTATTTGAGGCTGTACATCTGGTTCAATCCGCACGGCTCATAAACGGACGGCATGAGGAACATATCGCTCCCTGCTTCTATGAGGTGTGCAAGACTGTTGTCAAAACCAATCTTTACACTGACTCTTCCCTTATACCTGTCCGCAATGTCTTTGATTTTATTTTCGTAGGGCTTATCACCGCTGCCGAGCAGAACAAGCTTAAAGCCCATTGCCATGATTCTGGCTATTGCCTCGATGACAAAATCAATGCCTTTTTGCCGGGCAAGCCTTGTTATCATGCCTATAACCGGGGCATTGCTATTGTCGAGATTGAACATCCTGATAAGCGTCGTTTTATTGTCCTGTTTCAACTCCAGAGTATCCATACCATAAGGGTGTGGAATAAACCTGTCATGTTCCGGGTTCCACTGTTCATAATCGACGCCGTTCAGAATACCGAAGAGATCGGACTGCCTCGTTTTCAATATGCCGTCCATTCCATAACCAAACTCATGTCCCAGTATTTCCTTGCTGTAAGTCGGACTGACGGTCGTGACTGCATCGGAAAAAACGATACCGGCCTTGAGAAAGCTTATCTTACCGTAAAACTCAAGGTAATCACTCGTGAAATACTCCCATCCGAGTCCTGTTAATTGCATGTCAAGGTGCCGGAAGGTGCCCTGATAGCCTATATTATGTATCGTGAATACGGACGCCGTGGCGTTAAAATAATCCTTGTACAGCGTTTTCATGTAAACGGGGACGAATCCCGCCTGCCAGTCATGGCTGTGTATGACACCGGGTTTGATGTTTAAATTTTTGATAAGCTCGAGGACAGCCCTTGAAAAGAATAGAAATCTTTTTGAATTGTCTTCATAATCGATGCCGTTTTTATCGACATAAAGCCCGTCTCTCAAAAATAATGAATCATTTGCAATGAAATATGCCGTCGCACGTTCATTGATCCTGATTGAATAAATATCGGCATGCACAGTCTCATCGCTTAACTTTATTTCCAGCGGCAGGGCCAGTTTTTCCGGTTTGAATTTTTCTATGACGGATCGGTAAAGCGGAGATATGATAAGAACATCATGACCCTTCTTAGCCAATGAAAGCGGCAGTGCGCCGAGTACGTCCGCAAGTCCGCCTGTCTTTGAAAACGGAACGACCTCGGAGCCTGCATGGACGATGATCATGATATCTCCCTGAGATAGGAGGCTGCATCCTCGGGAGACGTCGGGTTTATGAAGAATCCGGTCCCCCATTCAAATCCGGCCACTTTCGTGAGAATAGGGATTATTTCAAAGTGCCAATGATAATGATCGAGTTGATCCGTGGAAAAAGGTGCGGTATGAAGTATGAAATTAAAGGGCGGGTGATCCAGAGCTTTGTCAATTTTACCTATGACCTCAAGAAAGATTGTGGATAAGCTTTCCAGCATGCTGTCCGATGCGCCTTCATAATGGGAGAAATGTCTTCTTGGCAGTACCCATGTCTCGAATGGGAATCTCGATGCATAAGGCTCGAATGCGATAAAATCCGTATTCTGTGTGACCAGTCTTTCCTTTTCTGCTATTTCCTGCCGAATCATATCGCAGAATATGCATCGCTCTTTATACTCATAATAGTCCTTGGAGCCGTGGAGTTCTTCTTCTACAGCTATGGGAATAATGGGCAGTGCGATCAACTGTGAATGTGTATGCTCGAGAGATGCGCCTGCTGCTTCTCCGTGATTTTTGAAGATAAGGACATATTTGAACCTTTTGTCTCTTTTCAGATCCTTTATCCTTTCCCTGTACGTCCACAGAATGTCGTTCATCATGGGGACTGAGAATGAAGACATTATTCTGTCATGTTCCTGTGTTTCAATTATCACCTCATGAGCGCCTATGCCGCCCATCTTATCGTACATACCATCGCCCTCTCTGTTCAGATCGCCCTCTATATGCAGCGCGGGAAACTTGTTCGGGACCACCCGTAATGTCCACCCGGGCCTGTCAGAATGACTGCCGTCTTTTCTTATTGCAAGGATTTCATGCGGTGTTTTGTCTTCGTTCCCGTAATCGAAGGGACAAAAGCCGTTTTCATTCTTTTCTGTATGCTTATTGTTGAAATCGGACGGCCTTTTCGATCTCTCGGTAGAGATAATGACCCATCTCCCTAAAATCGGGTCTTTCCTTAGTTCAGACATTCGATTCTCCTCTGTTTCATACTATCATATATTTATATATTGTAAAAATCCACTGGTATGGAAATACCTTTACTTTCTCCCGGTGCAAGATTAAGCCCGTAAACAAGCATAAAGCACGTTCCCTGATATGTCCTCTCAAAACCGTTTTCCGATGCCGATACCGTTTCTACAGGGTATGCAAAGAATGACGCTATCGACGGCGTTATCACCTTTATCCCGAGTTTCTGCCATGTATCGATGAGTTCAAAGCTGTCAATCGTGCCGCTGGTTATAAAATCAGACATGCCTTTTGTTTCGTGTTTATCAGAACTATGGATCACCAGGGAACGCTGACCATCGGTACCGAGCAGGCTCAGGTTCAGCTCCACGAGCATTGCCATGCTGAAAGGCTGTTTCGATGTATTGGTGAGCCGGTAGCCGGTCTCGATTCTTTTTTCCAATAACCGGTAATTCTTCTCCATTCTCAATGATAGCCTGCTGCTGTTATACAAAATGTGTCCATCCCTTGAAAGCAGTACGGTATTGCCTTCATACCTCACGAGCGTGTGGTGTTCGAGTGTAAAATCACCGAGATCTATGTATTGATTCCTATACATTCTGTCCAGTTCCAGCACATTGGATGGAAGAAAATGCTCCACAAAACTATATCTCGGATGCCAGTCATAAATCAGTTTTTGATCCAGTCCCGCTTCTTTTGCATTTACTATGTCGTGTATCGTAACAGGGGTATTTACAGAAGCAGGGGATGCATGATTCTCCATGATAAGCTTATGATATGCTTCCCTGCGTCTTGTCATGACATTGGTAATGTTGAAGTGGTGGTCCCTGAGGTCTATTTCGAGTATCGCTCCTCCCTTTGACGGGGCTATGTATAACGACAAGTGTTTATTCTTCAGGACGATCTCCGGCATGCCGTCGAGGTCGATATCCTGTGAAGCACAGGATACGCCGTGGGACTGGGGTTTGTGTGCGTCTATAATCTCCTCGGCTTTCAGGAGGTGTTCATACACGGCATGCCTTAAATAGTTCAGGTAAACACCGCCGAACAACCCGTGCCAGTAAGTACAGTTGGACTGGGATTTGAAGAGTTCATGCCTGGCGTCATCGAGCGGTATGCCTATCCTGTTTTCCGTATTTAAAAGCATGGTGCTTACGTACAGCATTCTCTTGTGCATCCAGTTGCTCTCCGGGTATTTGACAAGGAAATTGTCCCAGAACCCTCCCCTGACAAACGGTTTGTAGTATTCCTTGAACCCCGAAGTATCCAGGAGTGCCTCGAAGTTTTTGAATCTCTCGATAATGTCAACCGGCAGCGCCCATTCGAGCAGTTCCTCGTAAGAGGCTGAAGGTATGTAGATTCTCCCTGCCGGCTCGTGTGACGACAGGTATTCGCCCTGGGTCGTTATGTTGAGCCAGCCGGTATGCTTTTCAAGCTCCGTGAAGAAACGCTCGAGCCATCCGTTTTTAAACACCCAGTCATAGGTACCGGGCCAGAGACCGAATTTTTCGCCGTCATCTGCATAAGTAACGGAATCGAAGTTTGCCGCATCCTTGTAATATTTCAAGATGTCGATCACCTGTCCGGGTTCTTTGAACGGTATCGCGTATCTCAATTTCTTCTGTATGGGGAAGATATTCAGCGGATTGCCCGCCCTCTCTGTTATGAAGTAACCGCGTATGTCCTTTTCATCAAGTCCTGCATAGTAGAAATGTGTGTCGTCGACGGTCGTGTATTTGATCCCGAGCTTCGAAAGCAGGAGCGGCAGCGACGGATCCCATACCCTTTCTGTGAGCCATATACCTTTTGGGTTCTGCTTGAATCTTGTCCTGATGAAGCTGTTCATCATCTCAATCTGTCCTGTCGCATCATGCCCGGTCAGTATCTCGAGTATAGGCTCATAATAACCGCCGGATACCAATTCAACCTGGCCCCTGTCCACGAGCTTTTCCATGTCCGCTATAAATGCAGGTTCATGTTCTTCTATCCAATCCCATACGGGGCCTGACAGGTGCAGTCCGAACTTTATGGCAGGATGCCTGAGAATAGTTTTGATGAAAGGCTTGTAACTCTTTTCATAGGCTTCCCTGAATACGCCCTCGAAGTTGCCCACAGGCTGATGGCAGTGGACAGTAAAATGAAAATTCAGCTTGTCCATTACACGCTCCACATTTTATTCGTATAGTCACGATCAGGGACGGTAAAGCTGATAATGCCCTTTGAAGGGTACTTCTCCAGTTCAATATCTCCGTCCCTCGCACTCATAATCATGTTGAGTTTTATGTCCGGTGTTCCGCCTATATCGGCAAACGGGACCTTCAACTCGATGATCTTTTTTATTGCGATCGAATCGCTCACCTTTACGAAGTTGAAGGTTATCTGGTTCTTCGAATGATGGAGCTCATAATACGGTTTTGAATCGATGATGTGTTTAATGGGTATGATAATCCGGTATTCAAAGCTGTGATCAAAGATGTTTATTGCAAAATATATGTTGTATTTCTCGCTCCTGATCTTATCTATATTGTGATCGATCCGCAGGTAGAGATTATTCAGATCAAAACCATAGTATATCTTGTGCACGAAGGTTTCGGCATGGTGAGTACTGTTTGTACTGTAGCACAGGACGCCTCCTTCCCATTCATAATAATCCGTCGGCACGCCGTCAAGCACGGGCGTGATGAAATCCAGAGGCTGCGAATGGGTTTGGGCTTCCGATAGTGCTATGACCGGAGTATGGAGGAAATCGAGCATGGGCTTTTTTATAAGCTCTATGACTTTTTTCAGGTTCTTTCTGAATAACCTGTCGAATTCTTCTTCATTGACCGTATAAAAGGTATCGCCATACCACCAGAACCAATCGCTTCCCTCTGCGATATAGATGTATTTCAGCGCATTGCTGAGTTGTTCATGGGAAAGCCCTTTGCTGTTTTCTTTAAGATACTCTCTTGTCGAACCGAGATAGTCCCATGCAAGGTTCTTTTCCTCCTGACCGATCCATATATCGAAACGCTTATTGATCCATGAACCCGTGTACAGGTTCTCTATCGTGTCCGCAGGTTTATGTGACTCGAGATAAGATGATATGGTCGTTGTTTTTACCTCCTTGCTTTTGCTCAGTGCATCATATAGATTGTTGAGGAACCTTTTGCCGCTGTAGGTAAAATATTCCCATGGGTTCTCTCCATCAAGTGCTATCACGGCAATGCCGTCCATGTTTTTATCCGAAAGATAATCTTTGGCGCCGAAAACCTGTCTTTTCAACTCTTCCACAGCCTCTTCCCTGAACGCATACCTGGCGCAATCGAAGCTTATAAAATTTGAAATGCCCTTGTCCCTGAAAAGTATGTTGATACTGCTGCCCCTGTAGCTTGCGTTGTAGGGCTTATACAGGAGCTCTCCGGAACGCTGCTTGTTTATGGATGCGAACAGGATTTCTTCATCGGTTACCATCCATTCGAACCCGGCCTCTTTAGCAAGAGGGATGATTTCAGGTGACACGGAACCCTCGGACGGCCAGAGACCCTTCGGTGCAACACCGAGATGATCCATTATAAACTGCCTGCCGAGTTTTAACTGTGCAAGTGCGTCTTCGGGAAATCCCACCCTTTTCGGCAGGACGGAATGAGGCATGGACCTGCGCGCGGTGTCAGAGTCATAGAGCAGCGGCAGGATTGTATGATAGAACGGACTTGTCGTTATCTCTATCTGCCCGCTTTTGCTCAATTCCCTGTACAGGGGAAGCAGCTTCTTTATGATGCCGGACTGCGTATCGAGTACGAATTTTTTGTCCTGTTCCGTAAAATCTCTTTCTTTTTCTTTTAACCTCCCAAGTTCCGTGTATTCGGCGAGTGCGGTGAAGCCGAACCATGAAAGATTGAACCATACCTGAAGATCGAGATAATCCTGTTTGTTGAATGTGCCCATCACATTTTCTATATCGGCATCGTTTACTGTTTTACCGCGTTTCAATAAAAGCTCGAAGTACCGGTGATATGGCTTTATCATCGTTTCCCAGTTGCCCATGAAAAAATACTTCAGCATGAAAGCCTTATCGTCACCGGTCAGTTCTGCTGCAGGCTTTAGGGAGTATTCGTAGAACACATCGACGGCATTCCCGGATGCATAATCCGCCCATTGTTCGACAAGCGAAGGTACGAGGTTTATGTTGACCTTTATGCCGGGATAATTTTTCAATACAGAAGGCATGTCGTAGTATGCCTTGACTGCATGGAGCCTTACCCACGGCAGGGTGTATTTTTCAGTAAACGGGTCTTTGTACCTCGGCTGGTGCATGTGCCACAGGAATGAGAGGTAAAATTCCGGCATGTCAGTTTACGACTGTCCCTTTCGGTATGACGAGAATGCCGTTTTCGGAAACAGTGAATCTTTTTTTATCTTTATCAGGATCATATCCGATTGCTGCGTTCGGCATGATCTTTACGTCCTTGTCTATGATGGCCCTTCTGACCCGTGCATATCTGCCGACGTCAACCCTTTCGAATAGTACCGAGTCTTCTACTGTGGAAAACGAATTTATTCTCACGCCCGGGAAAAGAACGGTCCTGTTTATCTGGCCTCCGCTTATAATTGAGCCTTCGGCAACCATAGAGTCCGTGGCTATACCGATCCTTTTAGTCTCTTCATCTGCAAACACGAACTTTGCAGGAGGGTAGGGGGGATAGAATGTTCTTATAGGCCATTCGAAATTATAGAGATTCAGTCTCGGGGTAACCGATACGAGGTCCATATTTGCCTGCCAGTAGCTGTCTATTTCGCCGACATCCCTCCAGTATCCTGCTGATCCTTTTGCCTCTCCAGGAATTATGTTTTTTGAAAAATCATAAGCCTTAACAAGGTAAGCCTTTACGGCGGACGGAATGAGATCCCTGCCAAAATCATGGCTCGATTCTTTTTTTGCGTCATCCGCAAGCAATTTCAAAAGCACATCTGTATTGAAAACATAATTACCCATGGAACAGAGAGCCATGTCCGCCTTGTTCGGCATCGGCTTCGGATGCTGCGGCTTCTCCTTGAACCCCGTTATATTGTAGTCCCTGTCAATCTCTATTATGCCGTAAGAGCTGGCTTCTTTTAAAGGGAACGGAACAGTTTCCACGGTGATCTGTGCATTCTTTTTTGTATGAAAATCTATCATCTGTCTGACATCCATTTTATAGATATGGTCCCCGCCAAAGATGCATACGATGTCCGGTTTCTCGTCGTGGATGAGATTTATGTTCTGATAAACCGCATCCGCCGTGCCCTTGTACCAGTCTTTACCTATGCGCATCTGAGCAGGAACAAGATCAATGGAATGCCCTATCGAAGGAGAGAGGTGCCATGCCCTTGCTATGTGCGAGTTGAGCGACTCTGATTTATACTGCGTCAAGACCTTTATTTTATAAAAACCTGAGTTGATGAAATTGCTCAGGGCGAAATCGATAATCCTGTACCTGCCCCCGAACGGGACAGCAGGCTTTGCCCTGTCCTGGGTAAGAGGATGCAATCTTTTGCCTTCCCCGCCGGCAAGGATCATGACGAGCACTTTCTTCGAAATCATAACGATTAAATTATCACTTATACCGGAGGGTAGTCAATGAAACCGTGCACATTCATCAAAAATGTAGTACTCAGGGAGTTGATAAAATTATTCCGATTTTATCGGAGGCCCTGTAAATCGTTTGTCCGGCTGCCAGCCTGACTTGAAAACCCCCTGTTCTGGTACTGTGGGGTTGGAGCAATTGTGTTTATATCCTGTTGCCTTGT
>JBBIVV010000007.1:26258-51429 GCA_037439545.1 bacterium | reverse complement strand
CTGAACTGTCTTGCCTGTCCTTGAGGTCTTGTAATCATCCTTGCCGGTGTAGGCTGCATTTGAGGCGGTCTTTCTACGACAACATTCCTGCCATTGATAAATGGATTCTCAGGAATTTTTAGCTTGCGATAGGCGCTGCCTGAAGCAAACGTTTCCTTGCTCACTGATGTAACGGCATTGGTTACCCCTGCATTCAGGTATGCATGTGTGATCACGACGTTATTGATGCTGACATTTATGAGATTCACACTGTGAGGACCATAATACCCATACCCGTAATATACCTCGCCTGGGGCCAGCGGGACCCATGAAACATACGCAGGCGTATAGATCCATGCGACATAACCCGGGCACCAGAAAGCCTGCTGTGCAACAGGCGGAACCCAGAACCATCCAAATCCAGGCCTGAATGCCCATCTGCCGTAATGATAAGGGACCCATCCCCATGTTTCATAGGATACCCAGACATAACTTCCATGTATCCACGTCCATCTGCCGGCACTGTAAGGTGCCCACCCTGGTGTTACGATAACAGGTGACCATACGTAGCCGTAACCGGCAAGGTATGTCCAATTGCCGTTGTTATCGAGTTCATAGCTGTAGTCTGAAATTTCAGGGGGAAGGTATGCTGTACTCCTGGACTCCTTTTCGAGTATGTAATTCTGTGAGGCGTTCCAGTTCATCCAATCGTCATCGGGAATGTAAGACGATACCTCGGCAGTTCCGCTGCCGCTTACCGCAAGCAAGTTTCCCGCATTGATCCTCGTGCTTCCTGATCCTGAGTCAATACTGACACTGCCTGAGATCACTGAAACCTCCGCTACACCATCCGTACGCATATTGACGTCGAACTTTGCACTGCGGTCTGCATTGACGGAAACAAGGGATGTGTCAATCTGGAAAATTGATCCTTCAGATCTCCCCTCTCTGTCAAGGTAAACCCTGCCGCTCTGAACGTTTATCGTGATTGTTTTTGAAGAGTCGTCAATTGCCGTTACCTGAAACTCGGTGTCCTGATCTGCCCTGAGATATGAACTACCGTAGAACTGAATCTCCACTTTTCCGTCCTGGGGGATCCAGAATGTGTCGTCCTGCATAACGGGCATGTTTATCGAAACAGACTGCCACTGGTTGTCGGTGTCATCACCCTGTATGGCGACGTTCCCTGAAACCAGGCTTATTCTCGCGTCGCCGGTGGAATTCCCGCTCGCGAACATGGGAACTAAGAAAACCGCTGAAACAATAAGCAATATAAAAAACCGTTTCATAAAGTCCTCCTTCTCTTATAGTATTTAACGACAGGGTGGTAAAAAGGTTCCATGGATCCCACGGAAACGGGAAAAAGCAGGGCAGGGTTATTGATAAGGATTATGAGCCGGCAAGCTCACCCACGAGGTCAACGCCGAGTGCATCGGTTATTCTGATACGTGCAAACTGTCCGGTTGGTTTCCCGACCGGATGGTAGATAAGTATATAGCCGTCGATCTCAGGCGCAAAGAACCATGGTCTTGCAAGGGTGGTGGTCGGATCAGAAGGGTCAGGCCCTTCGATCAATGAATCATAGGTCTTATCAAGGAAATCCGAAGACAGACCGGTCATTATCTTGTGTGCCAGATCATTTATCCTGTTCAGCCGTTCGGTTATCATACGCTGTGGTATACGGTCCTTGAGCCCTGATGCAACAGCAGGCTCTTCAGCAGAGTAGGGAAATACGCCGATGCGGTGGAATGGATGGTCGTTGAAAAAGTTTAGGAGTTCATCGAAATCATTGTCTGTTTCCCCGGGAAAACCCGCGATGACTGTTGTCCTGAAGAATGGTGTTTCTATGTTTTTCTCTATCTTATCAATGATCCGTTTTATAGTGTCCGACGTCGTTTTCCTGTTCATCAGCTTCAGAATGCGGTCGGACACGTGCTGAATTGGGATGTCAAAATACTTCAGGACCTTATCGCTGTGACTGATGAATGTCAGGAGCTCATCGGTAATATGGGAAGGATAAAGATAGTTGAGTCTTATCCATTTCAAGCCGTGGATCTTCTCGAGTGCTGAAAGCAGTTTGATAAGCTCGTTCTTTCCTCTGTCGGCGCCGAAATTCAAGGTGTCCTGTGCTATGATGCTCAGTTCTACTGCACCCTTATCGACGAGCGTTTTGGCCTCATGCACAATGTCATCTATTTCCCTGCTCTTCAATCTGCCTTTGATAAAGGGAATGACACAATATGAGCAGTTATTGTTGCACCCGTCGGCTATTTTCAGATAAACGGAATGTGTTCTCTGATAGGCAAGTCTTTCGGTCTGCTCCGGATATGCGGTAAACGCCTTTCCGACGAATGAGCCGTGCCTGTTGTTTTGCCTGATTAAATCCGGCAGGTTCTCGAAGCCATTGACGCCTAAAAACAGGTCTACATCCTCGAGCTGTGAAGAGAGCTTACCGCCGAACCTTTGAGACAGACAGCCTGTCACGACGATCTTTTTTATCCTGCCTTCCTTTTTTGCCCGTATTGCCTGCATGATGGTATCCAGGGACTCGTCGATTGCGTCCTTTATAAAGCCGCAGGTATTGATTATAACTGTATCTCCCGAAAAAGTGTCCCAGTGGACAGTGTAACCGGATTTCTTCAATGTACCGGCTATCAATTCGCTGTCGACATCATTCTTGGGGCACCCAAGAGGTATTATGGAAATATTCTTATTCGGCATGGAGACTAACCTTTGTTGTTTTTCCTGTTTAAAAATGCCGATATGCGGGCATGCCATTCCTTTGTAGAAGACAGGTATGCGAAATTGTCCGGTGCGTAGAGATTGTATCTATGCGTCAGTTCACCGGTATGGTGGTTTACCGTTGCTTTTGTCATCGCAAGTGCCTGCGGCGCACCCTCCATAATCTGTTTTGCAAGCTCATCGGCTTTCGAGAAGAGTGCCTCTCTGTCTTTTACAATATGATTTACAAGTCCCATGCTCAATGCTTCTTCTGCAGTGACCTGTCTGCCGGTGAGCAGAAGCTCTTTTGTGTATCCGGCGCCGGCAAGTTCCAGCAGCCGGTAGGTGCAGCCGGACGGGAGTATCGCCCCGATTTTTACTGCAGGGAACCCTATCCTGCTGCGTTCGGTGATGACCCGTATGTCCGATGACAGAGCAATGCCGAAGCCGCCGCCAAGGGCATAGCCGTTGATCAGGGCAAGGACGGGTTTCGGAAAATTAAAAAGTGTGTCCATGGTCGATTCGAGCAGTTCTGCAAAGGCCCGTGCGTCCGATTGATCGGAAAACTCGATGAGAGGCTTCAGCAGTACACCCGTAGAGAAAGCCGTGTCTCCGGAGCCTATTATATAGAGGACCTGCGAGGCTTTATCATACTCGACCTCTCTGAGCGTAGCAGTAAGATCCTTCAACATACCGGCATCGAGTGCATTCTGCTTGTCCGGATTGTCGATTGTTATGACGGCGGTGTGCCTGGTGCGTTTATCGAGCAGTATTGACTTCATACGGTGGATTCATTTTCCTGTCATTACCCGTTACCCTGTTTTTGGATTCGTCGCAGTGCCTCTACTGTACCGGGCTGTGGACAATCTCCGCATCCTTCGGTGGTGTAAATACGAAAAGACTGTCCGGCATCGGGGTATTCAATTTCGCATTGTTAAAATCTATTTCCGTATGGTTGCCCAATTTATCGATTACAATGCTTTTCGTGATTAGAAAATCCTTTTTATTTACGGCGATTAATATTTTTGCAGGCGCTCCTTCGTAGTCTTTTTTGGGGAGGAGCTGGAGCACGTAAGCGCCTTTGATGCCCGGGAATTCAGCGGCCTTGTCGAATTTTACATTGAAATCTTCGAGGATCCTGCCCATTCCCGTAAGAAAGGTCTGTGTCGGCTTGTATTTAAATGATTTGTCAAAACTGCCAATGATCACCTGCTTGTCCGACGGCAGGTAAAACCATAGTGTCTTCCCGTTGCTTACGATGAGCTGTTCTTTCGGCTTTTTGTATTCCCATCTTATCTTGCCGTCTTTTTTCATGTACACGATACCCTTGTCCTGCTCGGAGATGTCCAGTGTTTTCATCCTTGCCGTTTGTACGAAATCCGATTGCAGGGACGATGTTTTATCATAGAGTGCCTGCACCTTCGATGCAACGTCCTTTGCACTCATGCCGGCCATTGCGTTAACGCAAAACATGGTGCTCATAACTATACCTGTGAATGCCGTAATTTTATTCATTCTATCCTCCTATTTGGAAACGATGAAATTTTTATTTCCGCTATCGCTGCTCCGCGAGATGATGCCGTCCTTCTCCATCTGCTCGACCATCCTTGCAGCCCTGTTATATCCTACCCTCAGCCTTCTCTGTATCAGGGATATGGACGTATAGCCGCTCTCCTTGATGATCTCAATAGCCTTTGGATACAGCTCATCGGCAAGGCTGTTGTCCTGTCCATTGTTCTCTGCCGTTTCCTCGGTAAACTGGATTTCATAAGACGGCTTTCTTATTTTCTTGAGATATTCTGTGACGCGCATGACTTCGGTATCCGACACGTATGCACCATGCACCCTTACCGGCTGAGAGCCTCCCGGAGGTATGAACAGCATATCGCCGGCGCCCAGGAGTTCCTCTGCGCCGGACTGGTCCAGGATTATCCTTGAATCGGTTTTCTGGGGCACTTTCAATGCTATCCTTGACGAAAAGTTGGATTTGATGGTCCCTGTTATGACGTCGACGGAAGGCCTCTGTGTCGCGAATATGATGTGAATGCCCGCTGCACGCGCTTTCTGGGAGAGCCTGATGATATAGTCTTCTACCTCTTTGGGTGCGGTAAACATGAGGTCGGAAAGCTCGTCAATAATGATCACGATTTTCGGCATCTCCATGATCCCGTCCTCGTGCAGTTTTTTTGTCCGTATCATCTGGTTGTAAACTGCCAGGTTCCGCGCTCCTGCCTGGTTTATGATACTGTATCTCCTGTCCATTTCTTCCGTTGCCCACTTTAAAATACGGGTCGCTTTCTTGGGTTCGGTTATTACCTCGTGAAGCAGGTGGGGGATATCGTTATAAGCGGAGAATTCGAGCATCTTCGGGTCCACGAGTATCAGCTTCAGCTCGTCCGGCGTTGACTTGAATAGAAAGCTCATGATAATGGCATTCATGGTCACGCTCTTCCCGGAATTTGTCGAGCCTCCTATGAGGAGGTGTGGCATTTTTGCGAGATCGGTAATAACGGGATCCCCGGTAGTATCCACGCCGAGACATATCGTAAGGACGGATGAACTCTCATGGAATTTCTTCGATTGCAGGACCTCTTTCAGATAAACGATCCTCCTTGAAGCATTGGGTACTTCTATGCCCACTGCGGATTTGTCGACGAGATGCGGCTGGATGCGCACGCTCGGCACTTTCATTGCAAGTGCAAGATCGTCCGAGAGGTTCATTATCTGGCTTACTTTTACGCCGGCAGCAGGCTCGAACTCATACATCGTGATTACGGGTCCCGGCCTGATATTGGTCACCTTTCCGTTTACATTGAAATCTGACAGCTTCTTCTCGAGAGTGCGTGCATTGAACTGGAGCGAAGAGGTGTCATATTCGATGTCCCTTGCCTCATAATCATCCAGCAACGTTAAGGATGGCTTTTTGAATTCTCCCGGCATGTCCTTGAACATGACTTCCTGAATTGGTTCTTCCCTTTTGTGCTCCTCATGAACGGGCGGACCGGCTTTTTTCTTCGGCGGCTGGATCACGATTTCGTGCTCCTTGTCCTTTATATCGAGCTTCTCTTTAATTCTTTTCCGTTTTTCTCTCCATACGACCATGGCAGTTTTTGTTTTGCTTGTTACAACCGCAATAGAATGAAGCAGAAATACCAGAAATTGCGTTATAGGCCTCCTGAGCAGGAGGATTACGGATATAAGCAGGAGTGTAACGGCAACAATGATAGTACCCGTGGCCCCGAGGTAAGGGTGAAGCCACTGTGTTATGGAATAACCGATTATACCCCCCGTGTTCCTGAGATTAGAGATCCCGAGGATCGAGAGCTGCCGGTGGTTCTGGCTTGAAGCGGAAAACAAAGCAGCGATAGATGAAATGGTAAAGGACAGCGACAGGACCAGCAGCGATAGTCCCGTGATACGTGTCCACCGGTGTTCCCATTTCTGTTTCAGTATTATGGCGAAAAATACTACTATCCCGAATACGCTTACGATGTATGCCGGCAATCCGAATATTATGAACAGGAGATCTGCGATGTTTGCACCGATGCGGCCTGCAGCATTATGGTATACACTGCTGTCCAATTTGTTGAATAATGTTGCGTCCCCGGCATCATAGGTAAGCAGACTCAGCATGACAAATACGGAGACCGACAGGATCAACAGGGCTATGATGTCCGTTACTATGACGTTATTTTGCTTATTAATTTTTTGAGCCATTAAGATGCTTTTACCCTTCGTATGTGTACCGGCGCTATGTTCATGATCTCCCTGTACTTTGCCACGGTCCTTCTCGCTATGTTTATGCCGTCCGTTTTCAGGACCCTGACTATGTCCGTGTCGGAAAGAGGGTCTGATGCATTTTCCCTTCCGATAAGTTCTTTTATTTTCTGCTTGACGAGTTTTGTCGAAAGGAGTTCTCCGCTGTCCGTCCTGAGCGATGGGCTGAAGAAGTATTTCAATTCGTACATGCCCCATTGAGTTTGGACATATTTACCGTTGGTGACCCTTCCGACCGTCGTCTCATGGACGCCTATGTCTGCTGCAATGTCCTTCAAGACCATCGGTTCGAGATATTTTTCTCCGTATTCGAAGAATGCCTTCTGTCTCTCTACGATAGCCCCGACGACCTTTTTAATGGTGTTCTTTCTCTGCTCTACGGCCTTGATAAGCCACTTTGCCCCCTGCATCTTCTCTTTGATAAATCTCTTTGCCTCATCGTTATGACTGCTCTCATGGAGCAGCTTCCTTGCATAGTAATCGGATGTCATCAGCCGCGGAATGCCCTCTTCAACCAGCTCCACGATAAGACTATCGTCCCTTTTTATTACCATCACGTCGGGCATGATGTAGTCTTCTTCCCCGGAGCTGTAAGAATAACCGGGCTTTGGGTTCAGATGTGATATTGTCTGTGCCGCTGTGATGACGAGGTCGGGTGCTGCAGACAGGGCTTTTGCTATAAAGTTATAATCTTTTTTCTCGAGGTCGATCAGGTGGTCTGCGACAATACCGTTGATTACCGGGTCGTCTATGCCCAGATGCCGTATCTGGATTAAAAGGCATTCTTTCAGGTCCCGTGCACCTATGCCTGAGGGATCGAGGTCCTGGACCCTTTTCAGGACACTCTCCACGTCTCCGATAGCCGCGCCTGTAAATGAAGTGATATCCTCGACGGATGCAGAAAGATACCCTTCGTCATTTATGTTGCCGATTATTGCCTCGCCAATCTGGATCTCCATGTCTGTATTTACCGAAAGCCCGAGCTGCCATAATAAGTAATCATGCAGTCCCATGTCCCTGTGTGCCGTATTTTCTATCGGGTCTTCTTCCCTTTTCTCGAAAGCCCTGTGTTCCTTGCGGACAGAGATGTTGTCGTACATTGTCGTAGGGGCATCTGCTTCGACGGCCTCGTGTTCTGCCTGCTCCTCTTCGAGGAACGGGTTGGCTTCAAGCTCGGTTTTCAGTTCCTGCTCGAGTTCAAGCCTTGTCAACTGGAGCAGGCGCAGGGCCTGGATCAATTGCGGTGTCAGTTCGAGCTGCTGCCGTAAGCTCACCTCATGTTTTATTTCCATCATAGCTTAAAATCCTCACCAAGATAAATGCGCCTTGCCTTTTCACTCGTTGCTATTTGTTTCGGTTCTCCCTCTTCTATGATTCTTCCATTACTTATAATATAAGCTTTGTCGCAAACATTCAAGGTTTCCCTGACATTGTGATCGGATATGATGATGCCGAGCCCTTTTTCCCTCAGGGAGAACAGTATATCCCTCAGCTCATTGACTGCTATGGGGTCGATGCCTGCAAACGGTTCGTCGAGGAGCATGAAATCCGGTTTTGCTGCGAGTGCCCTCGAGACCTCGACCCTGCGTCTTTCTCCGCCGGATAAAGAATAACCCATGCTCTTCCTCAGGTGCAGGATATTCATGCTCTTCATTATTTCTTCTGCTTTTCCGTTTATACTATCACCGCCCATGTCCATGGACTCGAAGACAACCTTTATATTGTCTTCCACAGAAAGCTTCCTGAATATCGACGGCTCCTGCGGGAGGTAGGTTATGCCTTTTTTTGCCCTTATATACATCTGGTCCTTCGTTATATCTTCATCGTTCAGAATAATCTTTCCTTTGTCAGGCCTGTATATGCCGACTATCATATAGAACGTCGTCGATTTCCCGGCACCGTTCGGACCGAGCAGTCCGATAATCTCACCGCTGTTCACTGCAAAACTCACATCGGACACGACCACTTTTTTACTGAAAGATTTTTTTAGTCCAACTGCTTCAAGGTAGCGGCCCATTATTGTTCCTTCTGTTCCGGGGTTTCCATGCTTCCGGGATTATAGAGCGATTTGGCACCCTCGACAAATACCTTGTCAGTACCGAGGTAAAATATGATCTTTGTGCCCTCTATGATGTTTTTCGTCTGCCAGATCCTCGGTGAGCCCGACAGTGTGAGGAGTTTATTGACATTATCAAAGATCGCCTCGCTGCCTGTTGCAATCATGTCCTTCCGTGTGATCTTGACATCGCCCGTAGACACGATCTTTGTTATGTTCTTGCCTTTCTCATCATAGTAGGCCGTAAGTTTGTTGCAATAGAGGACCACATTCCCCTGTTTTGCCACCACATTCCCGCTGAAGATTACTATGTGCGATTTCAGGTTTGCCTCAAGCTGGCTCGAAGTTATGTCTATCGGTTTTAATCTGGTACCGGGCTTTTGTATCTCATGCATGAGCGTATCCGCATGGGTGTTCGAGACAAAGATGAAGAACGATAGCGTAACGAATGCACATGAAATAAATAACCTGTCATTACGAAAAGAGGTGTTGCCGGCACCGCGGCGGAATAATCTTATGAGCGATAAATATTTTTGTATTAAAAGTGATATCCTTTTCATTTCAAACTCATATTGTATATTTTTGCGTCTATATTTCCCTGCATGGTAAGCCTGTTATCCTCGAGTCCTATACTACCCTTATCCGCATATAATTGTAAATCCTTGCCTGTGACGGTTATAGGTTCTCTCGCAACAATGATCCTTTTGTCAACGAGGTAATCCATGGTAGTGCAGGTTATATCATAATCGTCATTCAAACGTGCGTGGATATTGTCTTTAAGAGTTATCAACTGCTTATTGTCGTAATAGAATGCCCTGTCGGACGAAGCCGTGAAAGGTTCTCCGTTCTTCAGCGTGCCGGCTAATCTCGGGTTCATGACTACCGACGTGTGTGCGGTATTGAAGTATTCTGCGTTCGATGCCGTGCCTGAGTACACTGTTTTATCTTTTTTTATTTCCTGGAACACGGGAGTATCGAGCATTATGGCGGGGTGGGACGCATTGGTCGAATTGTTCATCGGGACGTGCCCGGCATTACAGGATGCCCCTGACAGTAAAAGTATTACTGCAAGGCATAGTATGCCGGAGAGCGGTTTGGACGATATAAATTTCAATTGTATGTTATAGTTCATCGGATCACTTATACCGTTCTTGTAACACTATTATCATCCTGCGGTCACCTTTTTAATGAGTGTGTCCTTCCGGAGGTCTTTTGGCCCACCGTGAATGCATCCATACCCAGTCCTGCGGATGTTGTTTTATATGCTGTTCGATATAATCGCTCATTGATTGGGTCAGGGACATAACGTCGTTTTCATACGAGGATGTTTTTATGGGAACAACAGGGCCATAGAGTTTTATGATATGATGACCCGGAGCAGTCCTTGTTATAAAGCCCGCAACAACGCCTGCGCCCGCCTTCAGGGCAAGGTCAGCGGCACCTCTCGGAGTAAATGCCGTGTCGCCGAAAAAACGAACGAACACGCCCTGGACGTCTGTGTCCTGATCTATCAGCATACCCAGGATACCATTGGATCTGAGCGCCTTGAGGATTCTTTTACCGGATCCCGGGCTGCCGCGTACCACGGGATGTACCCCGTACCGTTCTCTCAGTCCGTTGACCAGATTGTCCATCCGCGGATCGTACAGTCCTTTTGCGACAACATAAGTCTGGTATCCTTTTTTTGCGAAGTATACGGGCATGAGCTCCCAGTTGCCTATGTGCCCGGTAATCCATAGAATGCCTTTTTTTTCCTTTATTGCCGCATCGAATGCAGCAAAATTATCTATCCTGATGTAATCGTCTATGTGCCGGACTATCGTATCCAATTTTATAAGTTCCATGACACTGATTCCAAAGCCCTTGAAACTCTGCTTTAACTGCTGCTTTGCCCAGGTTACGTCTTTATCCGGAAATGCCTTCAGAATGTTTTTTATGCTCTTGTGCCTTTCTGACGGCAGCAGGTAATAAGCCGTTTTACCAAGCCCTGCACCGATCCATGCATCGAAGCTCAGAGGGAAAATACGGAAGAAGCCGATGATTGCCTTTGTGCTGTAATAAACCAATGCTCTGACAAACCGCTGCCGGATCCTCATTCTATGCTCAATATTTCCTGTCGGGAAAAATAAACCCTGCATTGCAGGGGCGCCTCCTGCACAGCGCAAAGCAGGGGGCAGGCAGGTAATTTTTTTCCGGCATCATAGCATTGATAAACCTTTTGCCTGCAAGATGAGCTCGACGACTTCTCTTATGGCTCCGTTGCCTCCGGGCTTCTTTGTGATGTATATGGCCGCGTCTTTTACCGCGTCCACAGCATCATGTACCGCTACCGGTACTCCGACCTGCTTCAAAACGACAAGATCAGGCACATCATCGCCAAGGTAAGCTGTTTCATGGTCGGCGAGGTTATAGTTGTTCTTTATTTCATTGTAAGCAGTAAGTTTATTGCTGACATTCTGGTAAAGCGTGTCTATGCCCAGGTCTCTTGCCCTTGTTTCAACTATACGTGAAGACTTTGCCGTTATAATACCGATCATGATGCCGGCTTTTTTTAATCTCACGAGCCCGTATCCATCCTTTACATCGAATGCCTTAAGCTCTATGCCATCGCTGTTGTAGATAAGTTTGCCGTCTGTTAAAACTCCATCGACATCGAGCAGGAGCATCCTGATATTTTTCAGCTTGTTCCTTAATGCGGTTTTGCCGGGCTTTGATCGCATAAGATTACACTATCCCTGCCTTCAATATGTCATGCAGATGGATTATACCGATAGGTCTGTCCTTATTGCCGTTTTCGGTCACGAATAGGGAGGTAATGGAATATGTTTCCATGATGTTGAGGGCTTTGACCACCAGAGCGGTCTTTTCTATGCGTTTCGGCGCTCCGGTCATTATATCGGAAGCGGTCCTTTGAAGCAGATCGGGGTATTTCTCGAGTGCCCTTCTCAGGTCCCCGTCGGTTATGATACCGGCAAGCCTGTTATTTGTATCATAAACACCGGTCAATCCCATGCGTTTTGAGGTGATCTCTACAAGTACGTCCTTCATTCTTGCATCCATGAAAACATGGGGCAGGTCGGACCCGGTATGCATAAGATCAAGGACCCTCGTTATAAGCTTTTTACCGAGTGCTCCTCCGGGATGGAACAGGGCAAAATCATTTTTCGTAAATCCTCTCTTCAGGAGAAGAGTGACTGCAAGCGCGTCCCCGATTGCAAGTTCCGCCGTCGTGCTTGCCGTGGGTGCGAGTCCGAAGGGGCATGCCTCTTTCTCCACAGGCACATGTATGATTATATCAGCTCCTTTTGCGAGCGTCGAAGCCTTGTTCCCCACAATTGCGATGAGCGTTATGCCGAGCCTTTTTGCAAACGGAACAATCCTTAATACCTCTTCCGATTCCCCGCTGTTCGACAGGGCTATTAAAATATCGTTCTTGCCGAGTATTCCGAGGTCGCCGTGTGCACCTTCCGATGGGTGGAGATAATACGCGGGCGTGCCCGTGCTCGTCATGGTCGATGCGATCTTTTGACCCACGAGCCCCGACTTGCCTATACCGGTAACAACAACTTTGCCTTTTGTTTCGAGAATAGAATCCACCGCTGCTAAGAATTGCCGGTCAATATGAGTGACAAGCTTATTCAGGGTACGGGCTTCAATTTGTAAAACCTTTTTTGCCTCTTTGAGAATATCAATCTTTTTTGATGATTTCATCGATTACCTTCGTAGTTTTTAATAATCTTTCAAGCCTGCTTAACTGCAGGGAATTTGCACCGTCGCTCATGGCTTTTTCAGGCTGCGGATGTACCTCGAGGAAGAGCCCGTCTATACCGACAGCAGCGCCTGCCTTTGCAAGCATCTCGACATATTGACTCTGTCCCCCGGAAACATCGCCTCCTGCCGACGGCAGCTGCACGCTGTGTGTCGCGTCGAATATGACAGGATAACCGAAGTCCCTCATTATCGGTATGACGCGGAAATCATTGACCAGCATGTTATAGCCGAACGTATATCCGCGTTCGGTAATTATTATCTTGTGGTTGCCGGTCGATTCGACTTTCTTGATAACATGCCTGATGTCCCAGGGTGCCATGAATTGTCCTTTTTTTATATTCACGACCCTGTCTGTTTCTCCGGCTGAAATAAGCAGATCGGTCTGTCTGCACAGGAAAGCCGGTATCTGAATAATGTCTAAAACCTGAGATGCGGGCTCAATCTGCTCTATACTATGCACATCAGAGAGTACGGGCAGGGCATAAGTGTCTTTTACCTTTGCCAGGATCTGTAGCCCTTTTTTGAGACCGGGCCCCCTGAATGAATTTATGGAAGTCCTGTTTGCCTTATCATACGAAGCCTTGAATATAAGACCGATGCCGAGTTCCGATGTAATGGTCTTGAGCTGTTCGGCAATGCGCATGGTCAGTGTTTCGCTTTCTATGACACAGGGGCCGGCAATAAGAACAAGACCGTTATTACCGCCGATTCTTACACCGTTTATATTTATTGTCTTTACTTTAGTGATCATCTTTTAATTTCTGTTAAATATATTCGGAAGGATCGTCATTGTCAAACAAGAGCAGGGTGAAGAAGAACGGTTTCAGAATACCGGTGGCCGATAACATCAATGGCACTCAGTTAGAATCAGCGCTTTCCGGACAGGGCGGACCAATTCCCTGATGTGCTTATCACTCCGCCTGATGTGCTTATCACTCCGATCGATAAGCGGGTTAAACACCTGTTCCTGTCCCATTTCAACAGGAAACATTTGTCTGGCCGCGATGATGCGTAGAAGGGCAATGAGTTGAGGACCTGTATTTTATAACCCCGGGCCTCAAGTTTTTTGACCTGATCATCCGTTGTTACAAAGAATGACGGATCCTGTGTCTTCAGATAGTGATTGATCTCCTGCGGAGTATCTACCTCCCTGACTGGCATCCTGCTGTAATAATTCAATGTTCCGCGTTCTCCGTATCTGTAAGAAAGTATTGTACTCTTTTTGCCCTCTGCCAATGTACGTATCTGTTTGCCGAAAACCTGGAATGGCTGGTATTTCAATGTTGCAGGATACAGGTAACCCGCAAAGAGCAGGTCAAAGGTTAACATGGAGATTGCAGAAAGGATGATAATCTTTTTCACCTTCTGTATCTTCAATGCCGGAAACAGAATTATGAACACCGTTCCGATCCCGAGCATAAGCCACGGCACCACTGTTTCTGGCGGGAAAGACAGTACAAATAATGCTGCCATCAATGCCAGTGGCAGGAATACAATTACATATTGAGCAGAGAATAAAATATTTTCACGATTAGTAATCACGCGGTCAATTTTCTTATCGAGCCAGTGTCCCGTGAGCAGAGCGGCAGGAGGGATGAGCCAGAATATATACTGGGGCAGCTTGCTTATGGCTGACGATAATATAATGAATGGCAGAACCCACCACCACAACGCCAGGAGCTCACCATCATCGGGTTTAATCTTTTTTCTCCAGCCGGAAAATCTCTGCACAAGGGCGGCTATGAACAGCAATGTCCATGGAAGAAAAGCCCATGAAAAGGTATGGACATAAAAGAACGGATCTCCGCCGTAATAAAACTGGTGAGCATAGAACCTCCCGAAACTCTGTTTGAAAAGCATGAAATAGGCAGTGTTGTCTCCCCTTTTCAGGGCAACAGCAATGTACCACGGCAGGATCAGGATACCGGCAAGCAAAAGCCCTGTCACGGGCCTGAGTCTTTTTATAAGCCCGAAATCTTTTTTAAAAAACGCCAGGGAACCGAATGCAAGTACTGGAATGCCTATACTTATGGGCCCTTTGGTAAGAAAGGCAAAAGCCATGACGATATATGCGGGCCATAGGAATCCGGGATCAGTCAATCCCCTGAACAACAGTGCGACGGACAGCGTCATGAATCCTATGAGGACCATATCTATCTTCGGATCCTGAATCATAAGCCTCGATGCCACGGCTGATGCCATGATCAGTGCGGACAATAAACCTGTTTGTTTGTTCCAGAGCATGACACCGAGCCAGTAAACGGAAAGTATGGCAACGACAGACATGAATAATGACGGCAGTCTTACGGCAAAGTTCTTTATACCGAACATTTTATAGCTCAGGGCTATAAGCCATAGGGTCATAGGAGGCTTGTCAAGATACTGACGGTAATTGTCGTGCAGATAAACAAAATCGTGAGATTCAACCATCTCCCGTGAAACCTCGGCGTATGTTGCAGGATCGACCTCCTGGATATAGGCATTTATTCCTGCAAGATAACTGCCTATAAAGAGGAGTATGAGCAAAACTATCCATGAAAGATTATTTTTTTCCATACATGCGTTTCTTATGTCAAATCGATCGAGTTGTAAATCAAAACAACGATCTATGTTGCCGGTTATTTCACCGGCTATTGTACTCACTATTGTAATAAAAAAACTGTCATGTCCCGCTCTGTCGTGGTCACCTGCAAAAACTTGCAATACAGATAAGAATATTGTATGGAACCATCACTATGGCTGATTCCATGAAAACAACGTTCTATCATGTGGATTATGTCGTAAATCCGAAGGCATTGCCGAATTAAGAGGTTTATAGAAAGGAGAAAAAAATGAAGTACATCACCTTGCTATTTGTATTGTTTTTTATTTCCGTTTCTGCTTATGCGTCGCAGACGGCAGGACTTTTTATCATAGAACGCAGCAAGAACGCCAATGTCGTCCATTATGACATCAACAAATCAGCGGACGGAAAAATAGACCCGGAGAAACCGGTCATAGCGTATTGGATAATGCTCGCTCAGGACGGGCACAGGGAAGGATTGAACAGCATTGAAAGAAATGTCTATGGATTTAAATGCACGCTCGATGAGAGCAAGAAATTCTACCGCATGGTTATGAATATTATGAAGGACAGGCAAATTAAGGTCTATCAGCAGGGGGACGACTATGTAGCGGAAATCAATATCGACGGACAGCCCGCGTATCTGAAAAAAGTCTTTATAAATTCCACCGAGACAATGTTCCTCCCCAAGGTTCATTTCGTCGATTTATTCGGCATCGATAAAAAAACAGGGAAGGATGTGCGTGAAAGAATAAACAAATGACCAATCTTTTTGCCGGTATTCAAATTTCAAAAAACCGTCTTGACTTCTGCATAGCGGACAGCGCTCACCAGATTAAAGGAAGCCACAAAATCCGCATGTCCTCGCCGGTTTCACATTCCGGTTTTATCAAAGAACTTGAATCCGGGTTCCGAGCACTTATCGAGATGTCGTCGATACACATAGATCGTGTTGCCGCTGTCGGCATAAGCATGCCTGCTTCATTGGACCATCGGAGCGGCAGTGTCGTCTGCTCAACTTCCATGCCATGGCTCAAGGGCCTGAACGTAAAAGAAGAGCTTGCTTCAAGGCTAAGGAAATTCATCGTTCTTGATACAGAGGCGAATGTAAGGGCATTCATCGAGCACAAGCTGGGCTGTGCCGGAAGGTGCAGTAATTTTATACTCGTCCTGTTGGATCCCGGTGTAAGCGCAGGTATATACATCAACGGTATGCTTCTCAGGAGCAGGAGAGGCACGACTCCGGAACTCGGTCATATCGTTATTGAACCGTACGGGAGGAAGTGCACCTGTGGAGAAAGGGGATGTCTGGAATCTTACGCATCACCGGATGCAATAATAAGGTACTACCTGAAACACAGGAAGCATACACAAAGTAACGGAGTCAGCATAAATGATCTCTTCCGTCTTGCAAGGATGTCGGACACTGCTGCACTGAATGCGTTTTATAAAATGGGCAATTATCTCGGCGTTGCCCTTATCAACACCATCAATATCATAAAGCCTGAGGCAGTTATATTTGCCGGTGAATTCAGCAAAGGATTGAATTTCTTCCTGCCTGCAGTTAAATCCACTCTCGATACCCGCGCTTACTCGGGATTGTCAAACGGGATAATGTATAAAAAGAGCGCCATAGCCAGCGGTGCGGTTCAGCTCGGACTTCTCCATCTTGCAAAAGACAGTTACACGAAGGCATATAACCTGAAGATATGCGATGACATATTTATTATTTGACCGCCGGACAGATTCAGTGATTGGCTTTTTTCTTTGCAGAAGCCTTTATGAACTGTATAAACAGCGGATGAGGTGCAATGGGCTTTGATTTAAACTCAGGGTGGAACTGGCAGCCGAGGTACCACGGATGGTTTTTCAGCTCGATGATTTCTACAAGTTTTTTGTCGGGGTATTCGCCGCTTATAATCATGCCTTTCGATATGAAGTTCAGTCTGAAGTCGTTGTTAAACTCATACCTATGCCTGTGCCTCTCAAATATCGTATCCTTGCCATAAGCCCTTGCTGCATGCGTGCCTGATTTAATCCTGCATTCATACGCACCGAGCCTCATCGAGCCTCCTAACTGTATGTTATTTTTCTGTTCAGGCATCAGGTCTATAACGGCATGTTTTGTTTTTGAATCGAATTCACTGCTGTTTGCGTCTCTGATGTTCAGGACATGACGGGCAAATTCTATGACCGCGATCTGCATGCCGAGACATATACCGAAGTAGGGTATCTTTTTTTCCCGCGCGTACCTGGCGGCAAGGATTTTTCCTTCTATGCCCCTGTTGCCGAAGCCGCCGGGAACAAGGATGCCATTGACATCGTTCAAGAATTTTGCAGGGCCTTCATTTTCTATATCTTCCGAATCTATGTACTTGTGGTCGATCTTTACGCTGTTTGCGATACCGCCGTGCGTCAGTGCCTCATGGAGGCTCTTGTATGAATCCCTTAAATGGACATACTTGCCGACAATACCTATCGTCACCTCATCTTTTATTCCCGCGGTCTTCTTTGAGAGCGATTCCCACTTTGAGAGGTCCGGAGCGCCTGTCCAGATATGAAGCTTTTCTATGATCTTCTCATCGAGTCCTTCATTGTGGAATTCGACGGGAACATCGTATATGGATTCCACATCGATGGCTGCGATCACAGCGTCCTGGTCGACATCGCTGAACAATGCGATCTTGGCCTTGAGATCTTTATCGATATGCCTGTCTGTCCTGCAGAGCAGGATGTCCGGTTGGATACCTATTGCCCGCAGCTCTTTTACAGAATGCTGGGTCGGCTTGGTTTTAAGCTCTCCGGATCCTTTTATGTAAGGGACAAGGGTGAGGTGCACATAAAGTACGTTTTCGGGTCCAACGTCTTTTTTAAGCTGACGTATGGCTTCAAGGAACGGAAGGCTCTCTATATCGCCGACCGTGCCGCCGATCTCTATGATGGCCAAGTCCTTGCCCTTTGCATTGTCCCTTATCCTGTGTTTTATCTCATCTGTTATATGGGGGATCACCTGCACCGTGCCGCCGAGATAATCTCCCTTCCTTTCCTTGTTTATGACCGTGTCATAAACTTGTCCTGCTGTCACATTGTTTGAATGAGTTATACTTATGTTCGTGAACCGTTCATAATGACCGAGATCAAGGTCTGTTTCAGCTCCGTCATCGGTAACGAAGACCTCTCCGTGCTGATACGGATTCATTGTACCGGGGTCGACATTGATATAAGGATCGAGCTTCTGGAGTGTTATGTTTAACCCCCTTGCCTGCATAAGGGCTGCGATAGAAGCCGATGCAATACCCTTGCCGAGCGATGATACAACCCCTCCCGTTACGAATATAAATTTGGATTTCATTATACCTACCTTTTCCTTTCAAAAAATACCCTGGCCCTTCTGAGGTCCTCTTGTGTGTCTATTCCTGCCGATGCAAAGCCTGTAAGAGCAACCCGTATCCGATAACCATTCTCCAGCAGTCGTAATTGTTCAAGCCGCTCCATCTTTTCGAGTGCCGACTGTTTCAGCTTTACAAATTCAAGCAGTGTCCTTCGTCTGAATATATAAATACCGATATGTCTGTAATGACATTTCATGGTTTTGACAAGCTTTCCTTTATCATCCCTTGCAAAGGGTATGGGAAAACGTGAAAAATAAAGGGCGTTTCCGTCTTTATCCATCACGACCTTTACATTGTTCGGATTATTAAGCTCGTTCAATGTCCTTATTTTTGTCGCAAGCGTGACGACATCCATTCCCTGAGTTTCAATCGCTATCTTTAATCCTCTGTCAAATACAGAAGGCGTAAGGAATGGTTCATCGCCTTGAAGGTTCATTATCAATTCACTGTCCATGCTTTTTGCAATGTGTGCTATCCTGTCCGTACCGCTTTTTATGTTTTTCGGTGTCATAGTGCAATCGCCGCCAAACCCTTTTACGGTATCGTATATGCGGCCGTCATCGGTTGCGACAATGACCCTGTCTGCAAAGCTCGATGATGCCGCATTCTCGTACACATGCTGGATGATTGTCTTGTTTCCGAGTTTTAAGAGAGGTTTTCCGTGTAATCGTTTTGAACCGAATCGTGCAGGTATTATTATGGCAACTTTATTCATGACTCCATAGTAAAGGTGCATTTAAAACAAGTCAAGAATTGATGAACCCTGCCGGAAGTTCCATAGAAAGAAAGGGCTTGTCCTTTGACTCTTTCTTATGGTATTAAACGATAATAAATTCTCAAAACCATAGGTGTTCAATTATTTCGTATTGATGCCGGAGTTGATAAAGGTAAAACAAGGGAGGAGCAATGGAAAGAAAAATATTCGGTGAAGAGCACGAGATATTCAGACAGGGGCTTAAGAAATTTCTGGAACGGGAAGTAGTGCCGCACCAGTCTGAATGGAAAAAGAACGGTATGGTTTCAAGGGACATATGGAAAATAGCTGGCAGCGCAGGATACCTGTGTCCCGGGGTTGAAGAAAAGTACGGAGGTTCGGGCGTAAATTTTTTATATTCAGTCGTCATCATGGAGGAAATGGCAAGAATAATGGAATCGGGATTTGCCATTAACCTGCACAGCGACATCGTCGTGCCGTATATTGCGGCATTCGGGAATGAGGAACAGAAGCAAAGATGGCTGCCCGGGTGCGTGAGAGGAGACCTGATAACTGCAGTAGCAATGACAGAGCCCGGTACCGGCAGTGATCTGCAGGCAATCAAGACCACTGCGGTAAAGGACGGAGATTATTATTTACTCAACGGACAGAAGACTTTCATATCGAACGGACAGCTCTGTGACCTTGTCGTCGTTGCGTGCAAGACAAACACAAAGGCTGACCCGCCTTATACCGGCATAAGCCTGATCGTTGTCGAGGATAAGACACCGGGGTTTGAAAAAGGCAGGAAACTCGAAAAGATAGGAATGAAGGCGCAGGATACATCGGAACTTTATTTTTCCGACTGCAAAGTTCCGGCAAAGAATCTTCTCGGCGCCGAAGGCGAGGGTTTTTTCCAGTTGATGCAGAAGCTTCAGCAGGAAAGGCTCGTAAGCGCCATTGGCGCACAGGCAGGCGCGGAAAAAGCACTGCAGGATACCATTGAATACACCCAGACAAGGACCGCATTTGGAAAGCCCATATCAAAATTCCAGAATTCGCGATTCAAACTTGTCGAGATGGCAACGGAGATAGAACTTGGAAGAGCGTTTATCGACAGGCTTATTCAGGATCACGTTGAAGGTGCAAACATTATAAAAGAAACGTGCATGGCTAAATGGTGGGTAACGGAGATGTTGAAGAAGACGGTCGATCAGTGTTTACAGTTGTTTGGAGGCTACGGATACATGCTTGAGTACCCTATTGCACAGGCATACCTCGATGTCAGGGTTCAGACGATTTTTGCAGGCACCACAGAGATCATGAAGGAGATCATAGGCAAGCAGATGGGGCTGTAACCGGCATCCTATTGCGCGTTCTGAAATATTTTTTCAGAAGGTTGAGCGGGACTTTCGTGTTTCTGGTTTTTCCTGCCCTGTTCATCCCATCACTATCTTGAGTTGATCTTCTCTTTCATTTCCCGTACAGCACGTTCCAATCCGGTAAATACTGCTCTCGCAATAATGGAATGGCCAATGTTGTATTCGGTAATTGAATCTATTCCTATAATGGGTTCTATGTTTATATAGGTGAGGCCGTGTCCGGCAGCGATACCGAGTTTCAGCTTTTCGGCAATCGTGACGGCGTTTATTATCTGCTGTATATTCGTTTCAAGTTCCTGCCTTGTTTTTGATTCGCAGTATCTGGCAGTGCTTATCTCTATGATGTCGGCTCCGGTCCTGTGGGCTGCTTTTATCTGGTCGAGGTCCGGATCTATGAACAGACTTACGGTAATGTCAGCATCATGGAAAAGTCTTGCATACTTTTTGAAAGATTCGAGATTCAGGGCAACTTCAAGCCCGCCTTCTGTCGTAAGTTCTTCTCTGCGCTCGGGAACAAGTGTTACGGTATCCGGTTTTATGTCAAGGGCTATCTTTATCATTTCCTGTGTCGGAGCCATCTCGAGATTCAGTTTTGTCTTGACGATCTTTCTTGCGATCTCAAGGTCCCTGTCCTGCGTGTGCCTCCTGTCTTCCCGGAGATGCATGACAATGCTGTCGGCACCTGCAAGCTCGATCATGCTTATTGCGGTTATAGGGTCCGGTTCATTCGTTTTCCTTGCCTGCCGTACTGTTGCTATATGATCAATATTGACTCCGAGTCTTTTCATAATTCATCACTCCTTTGTTTTAATATTACCATAAATGGTCGTCTGATTCCTACCATTTTCTTTAGAGCGGTACAGGGCTCCATCGGCATGAGATATGATCTCGCTTTTGTTTGCGGCATCTTCCGGTATGCCGGATATCCCGATACTTATCGTGAACCTTATGTCCCTGTTGTCATAATTTATATGTAATGCTTCAATCTTTTTCCTGAGTCTTTCGGCTATTTTATATGCACCCTTTCCATCGGTGTTCGGCAGGACTACGCAGAATTCCTCCCCGCCGTATCGTGCGGCGTAATCCACATCTCTTATGGTCTGCATGATGATCTCGGATATCTTTTTCAAGAGAGAATCACCCTGTGGATGTCCATAGGTATCATTTATCTTTTTGAAGTGATCTATATCCAGCATGAGCATGGTTAAAGGCTTATTGTATCTCAGTGCTTCCTTTACCTCGGTCTCTATGTGCTCCTGGAAATGCCTGTGGTTATGCAAACCCGTGAGCCCGTCTGTTATCGCCAGTTTCTGCAATTTATTGAACAGGATGGAGTTGTAGAGCGATGTCGCAATCTGATTTATGAGTGTATCAAGAATAATACTTATTCTTTCGTTCAGCATGTTGTTCATATACAAAACTACGACGCCGACTTCTTCGATCTTTGTCCGTAGTGATATTATTGCCGTGTATTTGAATAGCTTGTCCGGTTCGTACAGATGATAGAGTGCCGGATAGAGGATTTTCACCTGAGATGCCGTGATCTGGTTTATGGCTGAAAGCTGGTTCTCAGCCAGACCGTCCAGTATCGGCGTCATATCGGCAACGAAACTTTTACCGGTCAGTTCCCGATCTATAGTTTGGACCGCAGCAACTTCAAAAGCCTTTTTTTCATCTTTGAATGCAAAGATCCCGGCATTGACTCCGGTGATCCTTATTATCTCCTGAAGTGATGCCTGGCCGATAGTCGTAGGATCTATGTGCTGGGACAGGGTCCTGACGAACGTGTACATAGCGCCTTTTTCGTACATATCATAACGGAGATTATACTGGAGCTCTATATTATCTATCAGGTCTATGATCTGATTGGTTATAACGGTGAGCAGCTTCACATGCTCATCGGTAAATGCCTGAACCTCAAGGCTGTCCACGCAGATTATTCCAATGATGTCGTTGTCTTTTATTGCAGGCACAGCCATGAATGATTTTATACCTTCATTCCGTGTGTAGTATGGTATGCCCTTGATCTCATCCTTTATTTCGTTCAGCAGGAGACTCTTTTTGTTTTTAAGGATCCAGCCGATATATGGATCATCCTGTTTCAAAGGTTTGTCCATATCAATCCACTCACTGTTTGAAAGTATTTCCCTGCCTTTCAGGTGCATGTCGTTGTCAATCAGATAGAGGATAACGGTAAACGGGTGGATTGTAGAACGGATGGTCTCCATGATGTCGTAGAGTCTTTCGTTGAGTATGGTCATCAACCTGCTTTTTTCTTTTATCAGTCCGTCGTCTGAAATGATATTTGAATACTGCAATGGATCAGTTCTATTGTCGTTTTTTACGCTGAATTCAATGGGTGCTTCCTGAAGAGTTGCAATCTTATTACGCAGCTTCTTTATGATTTTCCTCTCGTAAGCCATGATCAAGCCTATCGTTATGACCGAGAGTGCGGAGATCACCGTATAAAACACATAATGCGATAATGGTTTCGAAAATATAAAGGCCTTCATCGTAAACAGTAAAAAACCATATGCAACCGCTATTAATCCGTCTGTCATGCTGAAAACGAGGGTAAGAAAGCTGAATATTAAGTATATCGAGGGGAGGGCGTTGAATTTAAATGTATTCTCCACGTAGTCGAGCATTATCACGTAGGTAGCTACGGTAACCAATGAAAGTATACTATTTTTAAGATATTGAGGTATCTGTACAAGCAGGTAAACGATGAGAGAGACTATGAATAATAAAACCACACATGACAAAAACAGGATGCTTGTATAATCGCTGCTGATGGCAATCCCGAGTACATAACCGGTTGATGCAATGCCGAGCAATACGGTTAACAAAGCTATGATTGCGGTCTGTTTGAACTTTAGTTTCGGCATTTTACCCCGTTAGAAAGTCCTGTCATTTATATAAGGGATCATGTTTATAATATTTTTAGTCCTTATAGAAAGAACATGTCAGCACGCCGGAGCATAAGTACAGGTGCTTCAATCTATTATGCGTTATGGCACGCAGACGTGTGTTTAAAGTCATTTTTTCTAACGGGGTTTATACGGGCATTGCGCTCTATTTCTCTCCCGGGATCATGGTTGTGCCGGAAGGAACCTGTCCGTTCTCCTTCTTGAAGTAAACGATAATCTCATTGTCCTTTGCCATGCCGAGTTCCTCCCTGGCTATCTTTTCAATATAATAGTTGTCGGATTTGAGCAGGCCTATCTGTTCCGAAAGGTCATTCTTCTGCTGCATGAGCCGCATGTTTTTCGTTTCAAGCTTTTTACTGCTCCCTCTTAATTGCCATAGATCGTATAGCCCGCCATGCGAAAATACCGTATATGCAGCGAGCACTATTATTAAAATGAATAATAATCTATAGGACCATTTCATCAGTTCGTGCTCATCGTACCACCCGACTTTATATCCGTGTAAAGGTGTATACCCTTCAGTATATCGAGTGCCCGTCGAATCTCACTGTCGTTCAGCAGTTTTTCTTCCGTAGAATTATCTTTGGTCTTTTCATCCTTGATCTGGTTCTGCGACGGGAAATGTCCCGTAAGGTCTTTTTCTTTTAAGCCGAATATGTTCTGGGATTCTTCTATGACTTTTTCCTCATGCATCGTTATGTCAGGCTGAATGCCCTCTGCCTGTATGGACCTTCCGTTCGGTGTGTAATAGAGCGCTGTAGTTAATCTGAGGGCAGAGCCATCCTCCATCGGGATAATCGTTTGGACAGATCCCTTGCCGAAACTCGGCGTTCCGACGATTATTGCCCGCTTATGATCCTGTAAAGCCCCTGCAACAATCTCTGAAGCACTTGCCGTGCCTCCGTTTATCAGGACGACTATTGGATAATCAGGCTCTGTATGTTTGCCGTCCGAATCGAATTTCAACTGCTGATCCGGAAGCCTGCCTTTTGTATAAACTATCAAACCGCTTCTGATGAAATGCGAGGCAACATCGACGGCCTGGTTTAACAAACCTCCGGGGTTGTTTCTCAGATCAAGCACGATACCTTCAATGTTATTGCCTGCTTTTTTATGGATCTCATCAAGGGCTTTCTGAAGCTCATTGTTTGTCGTTTCCTGGAATTGTATCAGTCTCACATAGCCGTAGTGACCATCTATCACGTCATACTTTACACTCTTAATCTTTATAATTTCTCTCGTAAGGACAAAGACCTTTGGTTCTTTTAAGCCCTGTCTGAAAATGGTTATCTTGACCTTTGTACCGCTGGGTCCGCGGATCATGTTCAGATCCTGCTCAAGCGTCAAATCCCTGGTCGGTTTATCGTCTATCATGATGACTTTGTCCCCTGATTTAATGCCTGCCTTTGCCGCAGGGGTGTCTTCTATGGGCGCTATGACAGTCAAGAGCCCGTCTTTCAGGGTAATCGTCATGCCGACGCCCCCGAATTGTCCCTGAGTGCTGATCTGCATGTCCTTATATTCATCCGGTGTCATAAAGCCCGAATGCGGATCAAGGGAACTGATCATACCTTTTAATGCACCGTATATAAGTTTTTTGGTGCTTACCGGTTCAACATAATCCTTCTCTACCTTATTCAGGACCGCGGTAAACAGGCCGAGTTCTTCATAATTACCATCACTCTTCTGAATGTGTTCTCTGGTCGTAACTACTTTGGCGGCAAAAGCCGATGTAACTGCTAAGATCACGAGTACTATCCACCAGCTTTTAATTATTTTCAGTTTCATTTTTCCTCCATATCTGTTCATTTAAGCACTATCATAACGCTTCTTATTACAAAAAACAAGGGGATGAATGGATAGGTCAGGTAAAATGCATAAAAATTACAGAGCAATCCCAGCACCT
>JBBIVV010000007.1:4387-26158 GCA_037439545.1 bacterium | reverse complement strand
ATGAATGGATAGGTCAGGTAAAATGCATAAAAATTACAGAGCAATCCCAGCACCTGCTCACTATGGCGGTTTAATGTTAATTACCGTTCATGAATGTTTTCAGTTTATGGTTTTACTTGACGTAAAAGTTTATTTATATCATAGAGAATGACACGTCATTCTCTAAAGGGACACTTAATAAATGAATAAAAAAATCATGGAAGAGCACAGAAAAACCATACTCCTTACCGCAAGTAAGGTTTTTGCAGAAAAAGGCTACTACAACACTCGAATCTCGGATATTGCAGAGAAACTCGGAGTAGGCCACGGAACCATCTACAGATATTTCAAGAATAAACACCACCTGTTCGATCAATTGTTGAATTTTGTCGTTTCCGGTATTTCTGAAATAATAAAGTCCGAAGATCCATGCGTTGCGGTTACCATCGACGATTATTATAAGCAGATGGCGAGGATCGGATGGAGCCTTTTTCATTTTTTTGCCGAGAACAGGGAACTTGCCAATGTCATATTTTATTTCGAGGCTATCAGTATAAGCAGACAAGACAAGCGGACGTATAAAAGGATTGAAAATTTCTCTCATACACTGGAAGAGTATAATGCTCAGTACCTGCAAAACGGTATTCAAAAAGGCTTTTTAAGAAAGGATACACCCGTTCAAGAAACTGCCCTCGTGATCAATGCTATGGTTTTCGAGGCTATCAGAAGGATTTTTACTTTAAAGGAAAAGGACTGGAATAAATCTGCTCAGGCATGGAGTAAGACAATTCTGGATCTGGTGACACGGGGGATCTATAAGCGGGTAAACGCAGATCTTCAGTCCTCGTAAGCATCGGCAAGAACAAAAATATCAGGTTTTATCGACGCAAATAGTTATATGCATAAATCAGAATGCGGAACTTATATTTCGAAGGATTAATGCAGTTTCTTTTCTTCTCTGTTTGTCGCTAACTGAAGAAAATGTTGTATCGAATGCCGGGTATCCATATAACTCTTTATAGCTTCCCATTTGAGGTCGAGATACCGGTGTGCCAATCTGTTTCTCTGTCTGGCAAGCTTTGCCATCCGGGAAGCATCATTCTTGTTCATGCCGAGGATCCGGCATGCCTGCTCTATAATAGTTGCATAGTCTTCGACCTGCTGTTCCTCCTCGACGACTATCGCTCCCGAGATTTCTATGAGAGCCGTGAGAATGTTTTCGACGGTTTTTTCAAGGGCTTTGAGTTTCAAAGGCTCCAGTGCGCTATAATTCTTCCATGTAATGTGAGAAAAGTATGTGTTGAAGTCGTCCATTTCTTTGAGGACAAAATTCACCGATGAAAGTATTCTGCCCTTCGAGTAAGTGAAATCGGTCGTCACGATGCTATTCTCCGCAAGAGCTTGTTCGCCACTTCAACCTGCCACTGTGTGCCCAATCTGCTGAAGTCTTCCATCTCGTGGATAGCCCTGAGTACATAGTCAATATGGCAGTTAATTTCGCTTACGAACAGAGGTTTGCCGTGTATTATGGCGTTATAATAGAGCATGGGCCTGCTGAAATCATCATCGATGTGGATAATCTCGACATCCTTCCCCGTGAGCCTGCCTGTGGCAATGGATATATCGGTAATAATCTCAAGCAATCTTTTTTTGTTTTTTGCCGTATTCTTATTAAATGCGATGGCAATGTCAATATCCGATTGTCGTGTTTCATTATGGTGGGCATAAGAACCGTATAAAAAAGCCAGTTTAATGCCATAGCTTTCCGCATGTGCCTTGAAGTATGTTTTGAATGTCTCGATAATATCCATAGAAACCGTTGTAAATAAACTATATATTGCAGAAAGCCAAAAGTCAAAGGTGAACGAATTACCTACAGGGGCGGTTCGTGAACCGCCCCTGAAAAAAACACATCCTATAATTTCTCAATAACAAACATAACAATAGATTTCGCTTGACATTTACGTGCTTTGCATTAAATAGAATGACATGTCATTCCGTAAAATAATAATACCTATACGGATAAAAAGCTTGTCGAGAAGCGCGAAAGAAGGAGGTACGGTATATGGAATCCTTTCCGAATGATTTAGACGCTATCGTCGTTGGAACAGGACCCGGAGGGGCAACGGTAGCACGGGAATTGGTGCGGAACCACAAAAAAGTTCTCATGCTTGAGTGGGGTGACAACACGGTAACGACAGGGACTATGATTCAAGCGTTAAAACGTCTTGGTATGCCAGGTAAGGGCATCCAGTTTACCCCCAATTTATTTGCCGTGGTGAGAGGGATCACGGTCGGCGGCAGTTCCATATTCTACTATGCTACGGCATTTACTCCGCCTTTGGACACGTTACGCTCGTACGGAATCGATATTTCCAGCGAGGTAGAAGAGGTTAAGCGGGAAATTCCGGTGATGCCTCTCAAGGACGAGCTTTTCGGGCCCATGGCACATAGAATAATGGATAGTGCCAGGGAACTGGGCTATCCATGGGAAAGATTGCCGAAGTTCATATACCAGGATAAATGCATGTCTAATTGTCATAGATGCAACTACGGTTGTCCTTACGGTGCAAAGTGGAATGCCCGCATGTTCGTAGAAGAGGCGGTAACCGAAGGCGCACTCTTGATCAGTGGAACCAAGGTTCAAAGAGTTATTTTCGAGAATAAAAAAGCAGCAGGCGTTGTATTTAAAGCAAAGGGGAAAGAGCATAATGCCTTCGCCCCTCGCATTATTATAGCAGCAGGAGGTATTGGCTCCCCTCTGATCCTGAGGGCAAGCGGAATTAAGGGCGCAGGCTTTGACTATTTCTTCGATCCGCTTATCAGTGTGATGGGGACTATAAAGGATATCGACGGCGGAAAGGAAATTCCCATGGCTGCCGGGCATCACTTTACGGAGGATGGTTATTTCATGACGGATATGACGCTGCCCTTGGGCTTAAATATGGCGTTCGCGGCTGAGGTCGGCCGGTTCGACAGGATTTTTTCACATTCCCATACCCTCTCTATTATGGTCAAAGAAAAAGATTCTTTGGGAGGCTCGCTGACTGATAACGGCGGAGTAAGAAAGAAAATGGCGGATGTAGACTACAAGAGGCTGGATCACGGCTACCAACGGGCAAAGAACATACTTAAAAATGCAGGAGCCAGGCATATTTACAAATCATGGTATTTGGCCGCTCACCCGGGCGGAACTATAAAGGTAGGCCATCTCGTCGATAAAAACCTGCAAACCGAATATGAGAACCTCTATGTGTGCGATGCATCAGTAATTCCTCAGGCATGGGGATTGCCTCCGACATTTACCATTCTTGGTTTGGGTAAGCGTCTTGCCAGGCACCTTATGGGCGTTATGTCACAAGGAAAGAAGACAGGATAAACTAACTCTGTGTCTCATTTATTGCCGCAGCTTAAACACCCCGGGTTTTTTTGTAGAGTAAATGTTTTGAACTGTGTCGTTGCGCCTTCCCACACAAGCAGTTTGTTCTTGAGAGGCGTTCCAATGCCGGTAAGGTATTTTAGGGCTTCAAGTGCCTGAAGTGACCCTATTACGCCGGGTGTTGCACCGAGTACGGGAAAGACTTCTTTGGGAGGGGCTTCTTCAAAAATACACCTTAAGCATGGTGTTTCAGGGGAATGTATAAATGACAGCCTTCCTTCTATACCCCATATACTGCCATAAACCAACGGTATGTGTTTTCTGATTGCGCAATCATTCAGTATATAGCGCGTCTGGAAGTTGTCCATACAGTCCAATATGATACCTGCATTGCCCACGAGCTTATCGACATTGTCCTCTACGATCTTATCGGTAATTGAGGTTATCTCTATATCCGGGTTGAGCCTTTCGAGAGTCATCTTTGCCGATACAGCCTTGTTTATCCCGATCCTTGTGTGGTCATGAAGTATCTGGCGGTTGAGATTTGAAAAGTCAGGCGAATCGAAATCGCAGATTACTATGTGTCCTATACCCGCAACGGACAGATAAATCGAAACAGGCGAACCGAGTCCTCCTGCACCTGCAACGAAAACTGTAGATGCTTTGAGTTTCTGCTGTGTTGCTTCACCCCATCCATCCATCATCATCTGTCTCGTATAGCGTTTCAGCTCTTGTTCTGTAAGCATCACCCCATTCCTCCTTAAATGTTTTTATCGGACATTTGATCAAAGTATGTCAAGACAAATGGAGTACCGGACAAATTGCAATTTTCATGGTTTTATGTATAAGGGAAATTATGAAGATACTCGTAACAGGAGCTGCAGGGTTCCTCGGTACTAATATCGTCCTTAACTGTCTTCAGAAGGGGTGGAAGGTAAAGGCATTTACGCTTCAGGGCTCCACTATAAAATACATCCGGCATCCTGATGTCGAAATAGTATTCGGCGATGTCGCCGATGCAGAAGCTGTCAGGAACGCTATGAGCGGCGTCGATGCGGTCATACATTCAGCCGGTGATACGAGTTTCTGGAAAAAGCTTTTTGAAAGACAGAGGAGAACCAACGTCGACGGGGTTAAGAATGTCATGAATTCCGCACTTGAGCTGAAGGTCGAACGGGTCGTGCATACAAGCACGGTGGATACGCTCGGCTATAATCCCGACGGTCTGGCTGACGAAAACTGGGAAACATACAATTATGCCGGCAAAGGATACAACTATGGAGACACAAAGCGCGAGGGAGAAGCTCTGGCGCTTTCTTTTGTAAAACAGGGACTTGATGTGGTCGTGATAAATCCAGGCAGTATGGTCGGTCCGTACGACCATACTCTGCAGTTCGGGAGGCTTTTCATGGACATCAGGGACGGTAAGATACCGGCAGTGCTTCCCGGCGGTGCTCCATGGGCACATGTCAATGAGGTTGCAAAAGCGCATTGTGCAGCATTGGAGAAAGGCAGGACAGGAGAGAGGTATATATGCGGCGGGATCAACGAATCTTACAAAACCGTATTTGAAGCAATAGCGCGGTCGATCCATGGTAAGGCGCCCCGGTTCACCATGCAGCCATGGATGACCGTCACCTACGGCTACATAATGGAGTTCGTATCCGGCTTCACGAACAAAAAACCGGATCTGAATCCCGGACAGGCAAGGTACATGTCCCTGTTCCCGAAATATGATTCTTCAAAAGCGGAAAGGGAACTCGGGTTTGTTTCGCTGCCGCTTCAAAAGATGATCGAAGATGCAAGAGACTGGTATATTCAGAACGGGTTTCTATAATCAAATATCTAAGGAGGTAAGATATGCCGGTGTTTAAAGACACAAACCACATGTACGATGTACTCGGTGCCCTCTGGAAGATTCTTTTCAATGAAGAAGAGAACGAAAAATTCGTAAGCTTTCTCACTGCAGCGGGATTAGGTCCGGAGGATGTTAAGAAATTTCAGGATGTCCGCAGCACCGCAGCAAAAAAATTTTATGATTCAGGTATTACCATTAAATTTACGTTATCGGAGCCTGAAGGAACCATATGGGTAATTCACGGTAACGAAAATCCAAGAGCTGTGCTTGGGAACTATGACGGGAAGCCTGATGTCGAGATGATACTTTCGAGCGATAATGCCCATAAATTCTGGCTGAAACAATTAAGCATACCCGTTGCACTCGCAACACGGAAGATCAGGACAAAAGGCTCTGTCACAAAGGTCCTTGGACTCATCCCGCTCGTTAATCCGATATTCGAGCTTTATCCGAAGTACTGTAAGATAAAAGGCATAGAGGTATGATATATCCGCCTTCGGAACCATGCTTTTTCGGCGGATATCGTGAAAAATCAGTCTGTGAATAAAGGAGGACAGATATGTCTTACAAGGATCTTAATTTAAACCTGACGGATGACGAGATAGCGATAAAGAACAGTGTCCATCAGTTTGCACTGGAAGTCCTCAGACCTGCGAGTATCAAACTCGATAAGTTGTCGCCCGAGGACGTTATAAAAAAAGGTTCACTGTTTTGGGATGTCTTTAGGCAGGCTTATGACATGGGCCTGCACACATTCCTGCTTCCGGAGTCCTACGGAGGGCTTGGATTATCGCCGCTCGGCGTGCATATTGTCGAAGAGGAACTCGGCTGGGGCAGTATTGATTTTGCCATAGCGCTCGGCGTTGCTACATTCCCAGCTTTCCTGTCCATGCTTGCGCCGACGGATTATCTGCTCGATAATTTCGTCTATCCGTACACGAAAGATAAAAAAGCTGAGTTCATAGGGTGCTGGGCGATTACACAACCCAATTATGGCTCCGATACACTCGCTGCGGGAACCGACCAATTCAGGGATCCGAAGATAAAGGGAGAAATAAACGCGCGCGAGGACGGCAATGAATGGATAGTTAACGGTACTACATCTGCATGGGTTTCATGCGGTACCATAGCAACCCATGCCACGGTATTTTTAAACATCGAACCGTCCAGGGGTATGGCTGGCGGCGGCATATGCATCGTGCCTACGAACCTTCCGGGCGTCAGCAAAGGTAAGCCGCTGAATAAGATGGGGCAAAGGGCACTGAATCAAGGTGAGATTATTTTTGATAATGTGAGGGTGCCCAGGGACAATATGATCATAGATCCCGAAGCGTACGAGGCAATGACGGACATAACGCTTGCAACAGCCAACGGATCCATGGGTGCATTCCTTACCGGTGTAGCACAGGCTGCGTACGAGGAGGCTTTGAATTATGCAAAACAAAGGGTCCAGGGCGGCAAGCTACTAATAGAACATGGGTTTATAAAACATAAGCTTTTGCATATGTTCAAATTGGTCGAGGCAGCAAGGGCATTGTCACGCAGTGTACTGGTCTATAACCTGACCAATTCACCTCCGGACACGAAGTATTCGATAACATCGAAGATATTCTGTACTGAAGCGGCATTTCAGGTTGCCCATGAGGCATCCATGATATTTGGCGGTTATGGTGTGGCCAAGGATTATTATATAGAAAAATTGCTCAGGGACGCACGGGCGTCGCTTATAGAAGACGGGTCCAATGACTCGCTTGCAATTTTTGCAGGAGAACTGATAGCAAAGTCAGATGGAGAATAGGTAGTATCGCATGGCTTTGAGCAGAGAATACAACATGAATCTTCTGTCGGATATTCTGATAGTGAGGAATGAAGAGGAACCCGGGAAAGAGATTTTTATCTATGAGTACGGTGAGCATGGTGATGAAACGGTCACCTACAATGATCTCCTGGAAAATAGTATGAAGATTGCCGGTGAATTTAAACGGCTTAACCTGAGAGCCGGTGATTCATTCGCAATAATAATGAGAAATTACCCGGAATTCGTTTACCTTCTTGCCGCAGCTTCTTCGACCGGTGCCATAGCGGTGCCGATAGACCCGCGTTCGAAAGGCGACAGATTGAAATACATGCTTGGGTTCTCTGAATCGAAAGCTGTTTTCCTTACAGAGGATTTACTGTGCAATCTCATGGATGTCAGGCAGGATTTACCGGATCTAAAACATATTTATCTTTTGAGAAAGCCATGGTTCAGGAGTGATAAGGATGTGCCGCTTGCTTACCTGAATGATGTTCTTGATAAACGCAGTCCTCCAATGATAGAGCCTGTTGCAAATAATATAAACCAGCCGATTGAGATCATCTTCACATCCGGGACCACGGGTGAACCGAAGGGAGTGGTAATAAAGCAAGAACGTTTCGGGTCTTACTCGCTGCTCGCCCAGTTGGTTTGGAGCTATACCCGGGACGATATATTATATACCGGACTTTCCTTTACGCACGGCAATGCACAGGCAGTCACCATGCTCCCTGCCATAGCGCTTGGTATAAAAGCGGTTATCAGTCCGCAATTTACAAAAAGCAGGATATGGGACATTTGCAGGAAATACGGTGTTACCACATTTTCACTGCTCGGCGGTATGATGTCGGGTATTTATAATGAAGTGCCGAGACCCAATGATGCGGATAACCCTGTGAAAGTCGTCATAAGTGCAGGCACTCCACGATCGATCTGGCAGGCTTTTGAAAAAAGATTTAATGTCTTGATCCACGAATGGTACGGTGCTGTCGAAGGCGGATTTGCGCACAAACTGCCGGGTGACGGTCCTATCGGTTCTTTTGGCAAGCCCTTACCCGGTATCATGGAAATGAAGGTGTTCGATGATAAGGATCGGGAGTGCACGCCCCCTGTTACGGGTGAGATTGTATGGAAGATGGCCGGAGAGAAAGCCGAGGTCACCTACTATAAAAATAAAAAGGCTTCCGAGGAAAAAACGAGAGGCGGTTGGTTAAGGACAGGAGACATGGGGCATACGGATGAGCAGGGATATTTCTTTTTTGATTACCGCAAAGGCGGGGGATTAAGGAGGCAGGGTGAGTTTATCCAGCCTGATTTAATTGAAAGGGTCATCGGTGAACTCCCCGAGGTATCGGAGGTATGCGTGTATGGCATACCGTCGTCGTCAGGTGCGCCGGGTGAAAGCGATTTGGTTGCTGCGGTCATTCCCTTTGAAGGCAGAATCGTGCGTCCGGAATGTATATTCGAAAAGTGCAAAAAAGAACTGCCGCCGAACAATATACCTTCATACATACAGATAGTTGACGAGATCCCCAAGACAGTATCAGAAAAGCCGCTGGACATGGTTTTGAGAAAAGGATTCAATCCATCTGCCGGTAATACATATAAGATACATAATTTGTAAGAGCAGGCATAGTGATGGACCACGCTATAAACAGCGGGAACCCGGCTAAGCTGGGCCGGACGAACGTCCCGCTCAAGAGAGGGAGAATGTATGTTTTTTGAGCGATACAGACATGCTTATGCACCCGATACGCAATGGCCGGCATGGGTCAATGATAATGATAAGTGCACCGGCAGCAAATGCAGATTCTGTTTTGAAACTTGCCCCACAGGTACCATTCAGTGGGATTCAAAAACAGGGAAACCGTACCTATCCGGTGTCGGCGGCTTTGATAATGCGTGCATAAACTGCTACAATTGTATTGCCGTATGTCCAACGCATTCCATTGCCATGTCGGGCGGGTACAAGGTCCTTGACGGGAGATACAAAACTGTCAAGGAATCGGCACTGAGACCGCCCATGCCTTTTCGGAACACGCAGCTGCCTTATAACGAGATTGAAAAGGAGCTTACCGAGGTGGAAAGGGTTATCTACAGAAGACGTTCCAATAGAATTTTTAAGGATACGCCGGTACCCGATGAACTGCTCCATAGAATAATGGAGGCAGGCAGGTATGCGCCTACCGCGGGTAATAACATGCCCTTTACGTTTATCGCCATAACGGACAAGAAGCTCATACGGGAGATCGAGGTCCGGTCTATGCAGGTACTGAGGTGGTTCAAAAACCTCTATCTGAATCCGAATTTCATAAAAAAGATAGTGGGAACGCTCATGAGCTTTTTTATGATAAAACAGATGGACCAGAGGCCATTCTTTCCCCTGGACAAGTCCGACAGGAGAGACGGTAACCTGTTTTACGGCGCACCGGCGCTCCTTTTAATCCTCATGGATCAGAGGGGCATCAGTGATCCGAACCTTGATGCAGGAATATGTGCGCAAAATATAGTGCTTGCAGGGCATGCCATCGGACTCGGCACATGTTACAACGGATATGCGGCTACTGCTTTTGGTTACCTCCCGGGCCTGAGGAAAAGGCTTGGGATAAAGTATCCTTGGAAGGTCGTGACCACGATTGCAGTAGGATATGCAAAGGTAAAGACCGATCATGCCGTATCGAGGGAAACCGTCCCGGTAAGATGGTTCAAGGGATAAAGAGTTTAAAGGAGTATGAAATGGACAATGTTTATGTGATTGGAACCGGAATGATAAGATTCGGCAAATACCCTGACATGACTGTAAAGAGCATGGCACATGAAGCTATAGGGCTCGCTCTGAAGGATGCAGGGCTTGAGAAGAATCATGTGCAGGCGGCTTTTGTATCGAACTCTTACTGGGGCATGTTTTCCAACCAGCATTCCATAAAAGGACAGGTTATTCTCCGGGGGATGGGTATTCAGGGCATTCCCGTAACAAACGTTGAAAATGCATGTGCAGGTGCTTCAACGGCACTTCATCTCGGGTTCATGGGTATAAAGGCAGGGATGTATGACGTGGTCCTCGCAGTTGGTTCCGAGAAGATATCCAATCCCGACAAATTGCTCTCATTACAGGCTTATGCCACTTCAATGGATGTCGAAGATGCGGAAAACAATATCAACAGGTTCATAAAGTACAGTAATGAGTTCAACTCCGTAATACCTCAGGATCAAATTGCCGGAGGCGACGAGAGAAGCATCTTTATGGATGCATATGCCATGGGTGCCAAATGGCATATGAAAAGATTCGGTTCCACGCAAAAACAACTCGCGGTCATAGCTGCTAAGAACCATTGGCACGCGTCCATGAATCCCCTTGCACAGTACCAGAAATCCATGACCGTGGATGAAGTGCTGCACGAGAAACTTGTCTCTTATCCATTAACGCGTCCCATGTGTGCGCCTGTCGGAGATGGCGCAGCTGCGGCAATCCTGTGCTCCGATGTTTTTCTTAAGAAATTGAACGACGCAAGACCGGTCAGGATCAGGGCATCCGTATTGGCTTCCGGTACAGACAGGGACATAGATGCACCCGACATAGGTATGCGATTATCAAAAGAGGCATATGAATCGGCAGGAATTGGTCCTGAGGACATTGATACGGCAGAGCTTCATGATGCCACGGCTTATGGCGAGCTGCACCAGGCTGAAGCCATGGGATTCTGTCCCTTAGGCGATGGGGGAATATTTGCGGAATCAAATGCAACGAAGCTTGGCGGTAAGATTCCGCTGAATACCTCCGGCGGTCTTGAGTCGAGAGGGCATCCTGTAGGCGCTTCCGGACTTGCACAGATATATGAAGAGATCGTACAACTCAGGGGAGAGGCGGGAAAGAGGCAGGTAGAAGGTGCGAAGATTGCTTTAACGGAAAACGGCGGCGGATTTATCGGTGTTGAGGAGGCAGCTATGTGTATCAATATCTTTGAGAAGGTTTAACCAAATAAATGCAATAGGGAAGTTTGCTCATTCGCTCGATCCTGTGATCCATCATTTTTTAAATTCTAAATTCTAATATTTAAATTTTAAACAAGCCCAAAATCTTAAATGCAAATGACCAAGAAGGAAAAGCAAGCTCCTGATTTTTGTAATTTGATAGCGACCCTTCCCTATCGGGTGGGTACCCCTCGCTCATTGCACAAACTCCCCTGTTTATAAATGCATTTTTTGGGTTAAATGCGTTTCCCGGTTTAAACGGGTAATTTGTCGTAGCGTTTTGTTCCTTCTATCTCCAGTACAAAATCAGGCCCGAATGCCATAGCAGGCGTGAGTGCGCCCTTTGGACCGAGGCTGAAGACCTTTTCAATGGTTTTTAAACAGGAAAGAGCGGTAAATTTATATGTTTCCGGTAAATCAAGCCATGCCTGTTTTTCATTGCCCTGAGCATCCGCCGCCCTTGCCCATACAAAAGCTCTGCCCCTTTCCCGTGCATTTTTATCCGGTCCTTTGACGGACATTCCAATCATTTTTTGCGCAAAGTTACGGATAGGCTTACGTGCGAATAACTTCCGGATAATGGATATACCTACGGGTAAAAATGGAATCATAAGATCAGGATAAGCCATATAGGTCGTTATATCCGGGATACCTGTTGAGCGATATGCTGTTTCCAAATCTCCCCAAATAATGGGAATAACGGTGTGTTGTTTGTCGGGAAATGGAATCCTTTTTGCACCTTTTCCAAGAGGATAACCGATAAGCTTGCCGTTCCTGCGTACTAATCCCCCGCCCGGAATCATCTCGACCATCGTTTTCATTGTCCCCGGACTTATATGTTCAAGCCCTGTAAATGCGAGTTCCAATTCCACTGCTCCATGAACGTGATCGGAAACATACCGCGCCAGACAATCGGTAGGAATGACATCGAATCCTATGCCCGACATAAGAAGAATTCCCTTTTGCTTGGCTTCGTGATCATGGGAAAAGGTATTCTGGAAAACAGGGATCTCACCGGTGATATCTACATAATTGACGCCGTATTCAAGACATGCCTTTATGATTGGCTCGCTCGTATATATAAAGGGTCCTGCTGCATTCAATACTAAGTCGATGCCCGACAGGGATTTTTTCAGTGAATCCGTATCGTTCAGATCAACGACGACGAAATCCAAACCCATGCGCCCTGCCATTTTTGCAAGCTTTTCCTCAGAACGTCCTGCGAGAATGGGTTTTTGCCCTGTCTGTAGTGCCTCTTCAGCGATTAATATCCCGCTATAGCCATAAGCACCGTAAATGAGCCACTTTGGTGCAGCCATAAAACCTCCTGTATCTAATAATTATGTCTTATAAATTTTCCTGCTGATACAATTGCTCCGGCAAATCCAAGCGCAGCACTGCCTGCAAGTATGAGAACAATCGTTTCGTTGGAGAGGAAGGAAACACTGATATTTACAAACAATGAACCGAGCATCTGGTGCAGTCTGTAGATAAAAAATTTATAAACCAGGTAAAGCATGACCAGGGAAAGTCCTGTTCCGCATATGACCTGAACCATGCCCTCGAGTACGAAGGGGACTTCTATAAATGTGTTCGTTGCACCGACAAGCTTCATTATTTCTATTTCATCTTTTCTCGAAAAGATCGACATCCTGATGGTGTTTGAGACGATGATCAATATTGCAAAGAGCATAAACCCGCCGATACCGATGCCGAGCATTTTTACGATAATCAGCAGCTCGGAGATCCTCTCTGCAACGCCCTGTCCATACTGTACATCGGCTATACCCTGAATGTCTTTTAACAGGACAGCCAGTTTTCCCAACGCTCTGTTGGTTATCACCGTGTCTTTGACATTGATGACAAGATACGCGGGCAGCACATCCTGAGTTACGCCATTGAGTATTGCAGATTGCCCCTTTAATTCTTTTTTGAACTCGTTGAGAGCATCCTGCTTCGAGTTGTAATGTACGCCTTTAATGTCCTCATTGTTTTTAATCTGGTTTTCAATCGCGGTGATCTGTTGTTCGGATAATCCGTCTTTCAGATATGCAATGATTTTTATCTTGCCTTTCCAGTCTCCGATTACCGAGTTCACATTTCTGTATATTACAAAGAAGATATTGAGGATTAAAAATGCCACGGCTATGGTTATAATCGTTACGATATTCAAGTATAGGTTTGTTTTCATGCCTTTGAAGGTCGTTGCTATGAAATATGATATCCGTTCGATTATACCCATGAGAGTGTGTCCATGATTATTGTTTTTCTACAATCCTTCCATGTTCGAGTGCTATAACACGTTTATTGTATCGCGAGATGAGATTCTTGTCGTGTGTGGCAACCACGACAGTCGTTCCTTTTATATTGATGTCCTCCAGGAGTTTCATGACGTCCTCGGTCAAGTCGGGATCAAGATTGCCCGTCGGCTCATCGGCAAGCAGGATTGCAGGCTCATTGACAAGAGCCCTTGCAATGGACACCCGCTGCTGTTCTCCGCCCGACAACCTTAAAGGGTAAGAGTTCAGCTTGTGCTGAAGGCCAACCATCTTCAATATCTCCCAGACCTTTTTTTTAATCTCTTTTTTCGGCAAACCCAGCACCGCGAGCGTGAGCGCTACATTGTCGAACACAGTCCTGTCGAAGAGCAGTTTAAAATCCTGGAATACGACGCCTATGTTTCTTCTCAAGAAGGGCATTGCGGATTTCTTCAGCCTCGTTATGTTGTAGCCGTTGACGATTATCTGTCCCTTTGTCGGCAGCTCTGCAAGAAACATAAGTTTCAGGAGTGTCGATTTGCCTGCACCGCTTGGGCCTGTGACGAAAACAAATTCACCTTTTTCTATCTGTACGCTTATATCTTCAAGCGCAGCGCTGCCCTTCAGATAGTGTTTGTAAATATGAAAAAGTTGAATCATTATCCGTGGTTTTTTCTTTTCAGTGCCTGTTCAACCGCTGTCACTATGCGGGAAGCTGTAAGGTCGAAATATTCAAGGAGCTCTTCAGAGGTGCCCGATGTTCCAAAAGTATCTTTAATGCCGACAAACTCCACAGGCACAGGATGTTTTTTTACCACAACCTCTGCCACGGCAGAGCCGAGTCCGCCGATTATGGAGTGTTCTTCGGCAGTAACAAGTGCACCTGTTTGAGCGGCAGCCTGCTCAATGATAGCCTCGTCAATCGGTTTTATTGTCGACATATTTATGATCCTCGCGCGTATGCCCTTTGCGGATAATAGTTCACCCGCTTCAATGGCTTTTGCCACCATGAGGCCCGTTGCTATTATTGAAACATCTGTGCCGTCTTTTATCATTGCAGCTTTTCCGATCCTGAATGTATAATCGTCGTCAAATACAACAGGTACTTTCATTCGTCCAAGCCTCACAAAGACCGGCCCGTTATATTTTGCTACTTCCTGAATGACTTTTTCCGTCTCGACAGCATCAGCCGGTACGATCACGGTCATTCCCGGTATCGATCGCATGAGTGATATGTCTTCCACAGACTGATGTGACCCGCCGTCCTCTCCGACTGTAACGCCGCTGTGTGTCGCAACGATCTTCACATTAAGTTCCGCATATGCAATTGACTGTCTTACCTGCTCCCATGCCCTGCCTGTTGCGAATATTGCGAATGTGCTTGCGTAGGGTATTTTGCCCAGTGATGCGAGTCCTGCGGCAGTACCCATGAGGTTCTGTTCTGCAATGCCCATATTGAAAAACCTCTCCGGAAAACGTTTTGCGAACATACCCGTCTTTGTCGATGAAGACAAATCACCGTCAAGCACGACAATCCTCGGTTCCCGTTCACCAAGCGCAACAAGTGCCTTCCCATAAGCATCCCTTGTGGCTATCATTTCTGACATGAGGTAAGCTCCTTTATTGCTGTCTTCAGTTCTTCATCCGATGGCGGTACACCGTGATAATGTACCTTATTTTCAAATATAGATGAACCTTTTCCCTTTATGGTCTTTGCTATGATTACCGTCGGTTTTTCCTTTATTTCTCTTGCCACATTGAATGCGCTTCGAAGTGCGGAGAAATTATGTCCATCAACCCCTATTACATTCCAGCCGAAGCTTTTCCATTTGTCAGAAAGCGGCTCTATATCCATAATGTCCTCCACTGCGCCGTCAATTTGCAGACCGTTCCTGTCCACGATAGCGCAGAGGTTATCCAGTTTATAGTGTGCAGACGCCATTGCAGCCTCCCACACCTGTCCTTCCTGGAGTTCTCCATCACCGAGTAATACATAGACGCGGTTCCTGAGTTGATCCATCTTCAAACCGAGTGCCATCCCGGCACCCATTGAAAGTCCCTGTCCGAGAGAGCCCGTTGACACCTCGATGCCCCTCGTTTTTTTCCTGTCGGGATGCCCCTGAAGGATTGTCCCGAGTTTACGAAGGGTGAGCAGTTCTTTTTTGTCAAAGTACCCTGAGTCAGCCAGTACGGCATAAATGGCCGGTGCTGCGTGGCCTTTTGAGAGTATAAACCTGTCCCTCGAAGAAGATTCAGGGTTTTTCGGGTCATGTTTCAATTGTTCATAAAATAGTTCCACAAGTATATCGATGCATGATAAAGAACCGCCTGTGTGACCTGATTTTGCAATATTCAGCATCTTCAGAATATCAATCCTGAGGCTGATTGCCTTTTGTTCCAATTTTCTGTCAACCGGTAAAGTCTGTGCTAAGTCCCGGGACAGACTTTGATCGCCCGTCGTTTCTGCTTTCATTTTTCCTCTGTCGTTTCAACAAGGTAATCGAGTATTACCTCGTCAAGATTTTTTATTTCCTCGTCGATATTCAATATTTTTTCTTTCTGTGCCGCAGGCTTTGCATCCTGCTTGTTTACGGCCGGGGCATTCGTCTGTTTTTTTAAAAGCTCCTGAACGAACACATGAGAGTCATAAGTTCCATCCCGCAGTTCCATGACCATTTTTTTGTGCTGCTCCTTCATGATATCGGCAACGATCTTATCAAGATCGTTTATCTTTATGATGTCCATGTAAGTCGTTTTCTTCGTCGCAATGATATTGCCGCCTATAAAGAGGTGAGTCATTATGAATGGATTGTCCTTGCCGCTGTCCTCGGTTTGTACGTGGAAGGTAATGCCTTTATGGATGATATTATGATTATAACCAGGCAACATGCTACTGTTTTGATTTTCTCTCCATAAAAGTGTCGACGCTGAACAGAAACTCTTTTGTCAGAACAAGTGCCGCTGCTATAAGGAAGAAAATAACATCTCTGAGCAGGATTTCAGAGCCGATCTTTTCATTCATGCCGAATATATCGAAGCAGCCGCATTCCATCGATACGCCCCTGTGCATGTTTATACCGATTGCAATGATAAATGATATGAGCAGCCATGCAATGGCAAATGAAGCGCCCCTTGTCCCAAAACCTATAATAAGCATGATGCCTGCAATCATCTCGATCCAGGGCAGTGTATATGCGAAAATCTTTGAAAGACCCAGAGGAAGGATGTTGAAGTTTATTACCGTTGAAACGAGTACCTCGGGATGAAGGAGCTTCCCGTAGGCTGCGAGAATAAACACAGCACCCAGGAGGACCCTGAGCAAAAGTAATATGAACGGTTTCATAAGTGCAAAATTGATGACGCATTTTCTTTCCATGTTAAGGCTCCTTCCCGACAGAGATTGGCAGGTTTGCATTCATCCATCCGGGCCAGCCTTCTGTCATTACAAAAACATTCGTATACCCTAAAGCTATAAGATCCTTTGCGACGTCTACACTTAACCCGCATCCGATACCATGGCAATAAGTAATGATCTTTTTATTTTTCGTGAACAGTTTCTCATACTGCGGATAGTATTGCTGGAACCGATCATACGGTATATTTATTGCCCCTTTTATATGGCCCTCATTATATTCAGCGTTGTCCCTTGCATCGATAAACACTGTATTTTCTTCCGTATAGTCCTTATAAGAATCTTCAACAGTTATAGTTTTCAAAGCAGATATCTGCTGTATATAGCTCTCCGGCAGAATTACTTTGCCGTCTGTCGATGTACCGGTCGTTAATGCGTGTATTGCAACTCCCAGAATAAATGAGAGAAGATAGACGGCAACCGTTGTTCCGATTACGGACTTCCACGTCTTATTCAGATTCATCCCTGTACCTCCCATATCCATCCACCACCCAGAACTTCGGCACCATTATAAAACACTGCCGCCTGACCCGGTGTAATCGCCCTTTGCGGTGAATCAAATTGTATTGTCAGCATAGTATCCTTCCCGGTAATTTTGGCCCTTGCGCCGGCATGCCGGTATCTTATCTTTACCTCTGCAGAGAAAGGGGTATGCGGCTTTTTACCGCTTATCCAGTGAACATCTTTTACCGTAAATGTATTTGCCATAAGACAGCTTTCATCTCCAATCATTATGCTGTTGTCAACAGTATTGATATCGATAACATAAACAGGCCGGTTTGTATAGGAACCGATTCCTTTTCTCTGCCCGATTGTATAAAACGGCAGGCCTTTATGCTCTCCCATGACCTTATGTTCTCTATTAACAATATTTCCCTTATGAAAGTCTACATTTTCTTGTGTCTTCAGGAATTCCTCAGCGCCGCCGCCCGGAAGAAAACATAATTCCTGACTATCACTCTTTGTGCAGGTGATCATCTCAGCTTTCCTTGCGATTTCCCTTACCGTGTTTTTATCGAGCTTTCCCAGCGGGAATAGTATTTTTGAAAGCCTTTCCTGATCAAGGGTGAATAAAAAATATGACTGATCTTTATTCTGATCCAGTGCTTTCTCAAGATGATAGCTGTCTCCCTCTGCTCTTATCCCGGCGTAATGTCCGGTTGCAACATAATCATAATCTTTTTTTAATGCGTAATCCAGCAGCGCTCCGAACTTAAGCCGGTCATTGCATACGATGCACGGGTTAGGCGTTCTCCCATGAGAGAGTTCTTTTACATAGTAGTCAACGACAAGTTCCTTGAACCGGTGCTGCATATCGATCACTTCGAAATCAATACCAAGCTGTTTGGCTATGATGCCTGCATCATTAAGGTCTTTCGTCGAGCAGCAAGGGTTCTCGGATCTATATGCCCATAGCTTTAATGCAACGCCTTTTACCTTATAGCCCTGCTCCTGAAGCAGCAAAGCAGCCACGGAACTGTCAACGCCCCCGCTCATGCCGAGTATGACACTTTTTTGACGATTTTGTTTTAACATAACGGTATAAATTTATAATAGAATGGAACAATATTCAAGAAATCTTCATGGCTTGACAATTACTCAATTGTGGTAGAATATATTCATAAGGATTAACCAACATGAAAAAATATATTTTACTATTGAATAGTGCGGTTTTATTCGGCTTCGCGGTATTGTCAGGCTGTGACAGTGCACAGAAACAACAAAATCAGCAAAAACAGCCTCTTGGCGTTTATCAGTTGAGCTATAATAAAGATGCACGGACATTACGTGTAAAATCAATCGGCGTCACTCCGCCGAGGGCAGGCATTAATATAACGGGTCTTGCGGGAGTATACCAGCCGGTCAATGCACTGTTCGATGGTTCTGCAATAACTGCTCCTGTATATATTACCAACAATGATACAAACGACTGGACAGGTGTCGAGATGCAGGCATACAGGCTCACATCGGGGAGCGCTACGGTATGCGGTGCTGATGTAGGTACGGGCTGGAGTATAGACAGCCCTGCCGGTGGGGCATGGGGCTGGATTTTTACATCAGGAACGACCGGTACAGAGTTCACCATTCCTGCGCATGGGGGACAATCTGCGGATAAGGCTATAGGTTTTAATGCAACGGCGGATTTCATTGCAGTGGTGTATGTCTATGCCAATGTGCCTGTAATCACCGGCACCTCATCTGCGACCGGGTTGACCGGAGACACTCTCACCATTGCGGGTTATAATTTTTCAACAACACAGGGGTCAGTCACCTTTCACGGCATTAGCGCAAGTGTACAGAGCTGGACGGATACCTCTGTTACCGTTACTGTTCCGGCCAATACAACGCTTGGAAACATTCTCGTGGATTCCGGTGATCCGAATACGCCTTATTCAAACCCGATGCTGTTTACCCCATACAGTATATTCTCGAGTGATCCGTCATTCGCTACACCGATAGGTATAACGGAAGATACAATAGGAAATCTGTATATAGCGGATTTCACAAACAATGAAATCTTGAAGTCCGATTCTTCGGCTGTGATATCGGTTTATTCGAGCGATCCGCTTTTGAACTCGCCGGCTGATGTTGCATTGGCGACGGATGGAACCTTGTATGTCGTCAATAATGCAGATAGCAATATCATAGCAATAGATGTTACCGGGACCGCGTCGTTGTTTTCTACTGCAGGGGTAAGTCCTGCTGCACTTGCTTTTTCGTCCGAAGGACAGTCATGGCCGCTTTTTGTCGCCAATAGCGGTGGCGGGACCATTACTTCTATTGCAAGCGATGGAACGGCAACGCAGTTTGCATCGGGATATACATCACCGAATGCCATTGCAACCGACGGCTCCGGAAATGTGTATGTCGGTGACTGCGGAAAAAACGGTACTGTCTATGAGATAAATGCTGCAGGAACCGTGACCACAAGCATTATTTCGACGCTTGTGTGTCCTGCAGGAATAAAGTTCGATACCAACGGCACTATGTATGTCTTTGACTCGGGCACGGCCGCTATTTACACGTACAACCCGAATATCGTATGCGGGAATAAAGTATCCCTTTTTGCACAGGACATAAACACGAACGGTGATGCTGAATTCGTATTTAGTCCGGATTATTCCAAGATATATATGACACAGGACTCGCCGGTAGCCGGGATTATATCAATACCCCTCAAATAAACACCTTTTGCGAATGCTGTTTTCGCTTATGAGACAGATCCTCATGCGTTTCGAACGCATTGTTCGTGTTACCATGTTGCTTCATAGTGCTAAAAATATCTATTTTATTGCATTAGCTCTTGTACGGTGTTAGCAAATTTATCATAAAAGGAGGCTTTTATGATCAATAAAATCGCTGTGCTCGGTGCAGGACAGATGGGAAGCGGTATAGCCCAGGTCAGCGCTGTAGCGGGTAAAGTTGTCATTCTTTATGATATTAAGGACGAATTCCTGAACAGGGGCATGAAGACCATTCAAGCGAGTCTCGATAAATTCGTCCAAAAAGGAAAATTATCCGAATCGGACAGAAATGCCGCAATAAAACGCATCATATTGACTTCAAATATTTCCGGCATTAAAGAAGCAGAGTTCGTCATAGAAGCCATACCGGAAGAACCATCGCTGAAACTCGATACGTTTAAACAGCTCGACAATCTTATGAAGCCGGAGGTCATACTTGCATCCAACACGTCTTCCATATCGATAACGCGCATAGCGGGTATGACCGGCAGGGCGGACAGGGTAGTCGGTATGCATTTTATGAACCCGGTACCGGTGATGAAGCTTGTCGAGATCATCAAAGGTATTGCAACATCGGAGCAAACTCTCGTTACGACAATTGACCTTGCGAAACAGCTCGGCAAGACAACCGTGGCATCGAAAGATTCAGCAGGGTTTATCGTCAACCGGGTCCTTGCACCATGGATAAACGAGGCTGTTTATGCGCTGCTGGAAGGCATAGCAACTCCGGAGGATATCGATACGGCAATGAAACTTGGGACCAATGTCCCGATGGGTCCTCTGGAGCTTGCTGATTTTATCGGACTCGATACCATGCTTGCGATCCTTAATGTTTTGCATGAGGATCTCGGAGACCCGAAGTACAGACCATGCCCCTTGCTGCGTAAGTATGTAGAAGCGGGTATGCGGGGAAGAAAGACAGGCAGAGGATTTTATAAGTATTAGGAGGATATCATGGAGTATAAAACAGTAAAATTGGAGATTGACGGCGCTGTAGCGATGATTACGCTGAACAGGCCTGAGGTACTCAATGCTTTGAATTCGCAGTTGCTGGATGACTTAAAGCTGTCAATTGAAGAACTGAAACAGCACCCTGAGGTCAAAGTATGTGTCATGACGGGCGCGGGAGAAAAGGCTTTTGTTGCAGGTGCGGATATAAAGGAATTGAGTTCATTGACCCCTTTTGGTGCGATGGCGTTTTCAATGAAGAGTGAAATCATAAAACAGAAGATGGATGAGCTCAACATACCTTTCATCGCTGCCGTGAAAGGGTTTGCACTGGGCGGCGGATGCGAACTTGCGATGGCATGCGATATGATTGTAGCGAGTGACGATGCTAAGTTCGGACAGCCTGAAATCAATCTCGGAATCATTCCGGGGTTTGGCGGTACACAGAGGCTTACACGTCTTGTCGGGAAAGGCATTGCCATGGAATTGGTGCTTACCGGCGACATAATTACGGCCCAGCAGGCAAAAGAGATTGGACTTATCAACAAGATTATTCCGAAGGACAAATTTACGGAAGAGGTGAAAGCTCTTGCTGCAAAGATCGCATCGAAATCGAAGACCGCCATAAGCATGGCGAAAAGGACTGTCGAGCTCGGTATAGAAACAGATCTGAAGACCGCACTCGAAATAGAACGGGATGCATTTGCGGTGCTTTTTTCAACGGAAGATCACACGGAAGGATTGAATGCGTTTCTGGAGAAAAGGAAGCCGGTTTTTAAGGGCAAATAGAAATTAAATTCAAATTCTAAATTTAAAGCTCTAATTTCTAAATAATATCAAAATGATAAATATCCAAAAACATCATTACCTATTTAGGATTTATTATTAAAGGAGATATATATGCAATTCGAACTGACAGACGAAC
>JBBIVV010000007.1:0-4287 GCA_037439545.1 bacterium | reverse complement strand
ATTTAGGATTTATTATTAAAGGAGATATATATGCAATTCGAACTGACAGACGAACAAAAGATGATAGTGGAGACCGCAAAGAATTTTGCCAACGGCGTCGTGAAACCAAGGGCAAAAGAACTGGATCAGACGGGAGCGTTTCCCGCGGACATAGTGAAGAAGCTTGCAGAGCTTGGATTCATGGGGATGATGGTCTCACCGGAGTACGGAGGTTCGGGCTTTGACACGATCTCGTATGTTCTTGCAATGGAGGAAATATCATCTGCATGTGCGAGTACGGGTGTCATCATGTCCGTGAACAATTCGCTCGTCTGTGATCCTATCGCAAAGTTCGGCAGCGAAGAACAGAAAAAGGAATTTCTTACACCTCTCGCAAAGGGAGAGAAGCTCGGGTGCTTTGCTCTTTCAGAGCCGAATGCAGGCTCTGACGCCGCTCGGCAGCAGACCACAGCGGTGCAGGACGGAGATGGCTTTATTTTAAATGGTACCAAGAATTTCATCACCAACGGCAAAGAGGCTGATACTGCCATAGTGTTTGCCATGACGGACAGGGCAAAAGGTCATAAGGGCATAAGCGCGTTTATCGTTCCTACGGATATAAAAGGATTTATAGTCAGCAGGCTCGAACACAAGCTCGGCATCAGGGCTTCATCTACGGCACAGATTACGCTGGAAGAGGTGAAACTGAATAAGAAAAACCTCATTGGTGCTGTAGGCGATGGATTCAAGGTTGCGATGTCGACCCTTGATGGAGGCAGGATGGGTATCGCGTCCCAGGCCCTCGGTATTTCAAAGGCAGCAATGCAGGAGTCGATAGAATTTGCAAAACAGAGGGAAGCGTTTGGCCAGTTGATAAAGGATTTCGAGGCCATCCAGTGGATGGTTGCCGATATGGCAACAAGACTTGATGCAGCAAGGCTGCTGACGCTGAAAGCTGCGTATCTGAAAGATAAGAAACTCAAATTTACGAAAGAGGCTGCAATGGCAAAATTATTTGCCGCGGAGACAGCCATGTGGATAACGACAAAAGCCATACAGATACACGGCGGATATGGGTACACGACGGATTATCCGGTTGAGCGGCATTTCAGGGATGCAAAGATAACGGAGATTTACGAAGGCACCTCGGAGATCCAGAGGCTCGTCATAGCTACGAATATGTTCAAGGATTGAGCAGCGAGGGACATCCGCTGAATTTATGAGAAACAAAGGCATTGGAATATTTGATTCAGGACTGGGCGGGCTCACGGTCTTGAAAGAGATAAGAAAGTTATTGCCGCATGAAGATATATTTTATCTTGGCGATACTGCCCGGGTGCCTTATGGAAACAGATCAAAAGAAACGATCATCAAATACTCCATCCAGAATACGCGATTTCTCATCAAAAAGGGCATTAAACTTCTGGTTGTTGCCTGCAACACGTCGTCATCTGTTGCCATGGAAGCGTTGAGACATGAATTTACAAAACTTCCAATCATTGGGGTCATAGAACCAGGTTCTGAACGGGCTCTCAGTGCAACGGTAACCGGAAGGGTAGGGGTCATAGGGACAAGAGCAACTATCGGAAGCGATGCATACAGGACTTCCCTTCATGGGTTTGATAATAAGGTAAAGGTGTTTCAACAGGCATGTCCTTTGTTCGTGCCGATCGTCGAGGAAGGCATGCATAGGACATCCTTTGCTTATGATATTGCGGAACATTATTTGAGGCACCTCAGAAAGCATGACATAGATACGGTTATACTCGGATGCACTCATTATCCCGCTCTCTCGCCTCTGATAAAAAAGGTTATGGGGAAACAGGTAAAGCTCATCAATTCAGGTCAGGCTGTTGCCAGAAAAACAAAGGAATATTTATCGAAATTATACCTGCTCAAAAAGAAAGGAGAGGGCAGGATTTATTTTTTTGTGACGGATGCACCGTTACAATTTAAAAAAACAGGCAGGCTGCTTCTTTCAAATGAGATTGATAATGATATACAGAGCGTGGTATTAGACGATCATGAGTAACAAGGCATACAAAAAATATGTCATTGCACTCGCTGTTTTGGCAATTGTATCGGCGGGATATAGTATCTATAAGTCTTACATAAAACCTCTGAAAATATCCGTCAAACCAGTACCGCACAAAAAGCTCATAACTGTATTTTTTTATAATCCTGTCACCGACACGCTTAAACCGGAACAAAGACATGTTGTACCTGCTGCAGACCTGCTGGGTATGTGCAGGGAAATCATAGGCGAACTCGAACGCGGCTCTCATACCGGTCTAACAATCCCGATTCCAGCGGACACGAAGGTCAATGCTGCAATCCTTCGTCACGACGGCGTAGTATCGATTGATCTGAGCGGAAACATTATCAGCGAAACTCCGGAAGGCTCTTCAGCAGAGCTTACAGCCATTTATGCGATAGTTAATTCAATCGCCCAAAATGTTGACGGCGTAAAAGCGGTCCTGCTGACCATTGACGGCAAGAGACTGGAAACACTTGAGACGCATATAGAGATAGATGAACCGATAGTTCCTGATTACACGAAATAATAGTGGATTCATTTTATTGTAATCCTTGACATCAAGCAATTATGGTTTATACTTATTTTCTTATCGCGGGGTGGAGCAGTCCGGTAGCTCGTCGGGCCCATAACCCGAAGGTCGAAGGTTCAAATCCTTCCCCCGCTATGTTTTCTTTCGAATATTCTCCGTTCATATCAATCGATCCACCGGCAGTCTGGGACACTATTACCTTCTGGGAAAGGATGGCTGAGAGAGTCAACGGGTTTTTTTTATAATCCCTTTCTTGATTATTGCAATAACTTGACAATAATGCTAAGTTATTGCAATGGAATTTAAACAATTAGTGAAATTAATCGACAATGAGCCGGTTTTCGAAACGAGTTTACTCCTTGCCGGTAATGTCGATCCACAGGCTGTTCGCTCACAGCTTTCCCGCTGGGTCAGGGCAGGGCTTATTTACCAGATCCGGCGTGGTATTTACACACTGGCGCAACCTTATCAGAAAGTGAAACCTCACCCTTTTTTAATTGCGAATCGCATGCTCAGCGCTTCTTATGTCAGTTGCCAATCCGCACTTGAGTATTATGGTCTTATTCCCGAACACACCCCTGTGACCGTGAGTGTGACTACATTGCGACCGGGGCACTGGAAAACACCTGTGGGGACCTTTGAATTCCGGCATATTAAACAAAGTATGTTTATGGGATACAAATTATACGACCTTGGGAATGGACAGAAAGCATTTGTTGCAACTCCGGAAAAAGCATTATTGGATCTTGTGTATTTACAGCCAGGCGGCGATTCCGAGTCGTATCTTGGCGAGCTGCGATTACATAATCTTGAGTCACTAAATTTAAATCATCTGCATGAGCTTGCCGTGGAATCTGAAAGTCAAAAGCTGCGGAGGGCAGCGCGAAGAATTTCCATTCTTGCCGGTAAGGAATCCGGGGAGTACAGGACACTATGAAGGAATATCTTGCCGAGTTGATCCGAAACACAGCGCCTCCTCAAGCAAGGAATATCGTCCGTGAATACTTGCAGGCCAGAATTCTCGGCAAAATGCAACATGCCGGAGCTATGATCCCGCTCTCTTTTCACGGTGGTACAGCTTTACGGTTCCTTTTTTCGACTGCACGATACTCAGAAGACCTGGACTTCTCTTTGGAAAAGAGCAAGAACGTCTATGATTTCCATAAATATCTTATGAGCATCAGAACCGGACTGGCCGGTGAAGGATATGATATCGGGCTCAGGGTAAGCGATAAAAAAACAGTGCATGGTGCATTTGTAAACTTCCGCGGTCTGCTCTATGAACTCGGGCTTTCATCACATCGGGAGGAGACCACCGCGATCAAGATCGAAGTGGACACAAATCCTCCCCAGGGTGCGGTACTGACAACTACTATTATCCGGCGCTATTTAACCCTGCAACTGCAACATCACGATAAAGCTTCTCTTCTTGCCGGCAAGCTGCACGCTGTTCTTCAACGGCCACATCTGAAAGGACGTGATGTCTATGATTTGTTCTGGTACTTGAGTGACCCCGCATGGCCTTCCCCTAATCTGGTCTTACTGAACAATGCACTGCGACAAACGAATTGGACTGGACCTGAACTGAGAGAAAGCAATTGGCGTTCATTTGTCCGGAAAAAAATTGATTCGATGAACTGGCAAAATATAGTAAATGATGTTCGTCCTTTTCTTGATACGACCGCTGATTCAGCGCTCTTGACAAAAGAAAATCTGGTGCGCCTGCTTTCTACAAAATAGG
>JBBIVV010000006.1:69786-71745 GCA_037439545.1 bacterium | reverse complement strand
GTCTTCATATTTTCCTCCTTTATTATATCAATGTATATTAATAAAGCTAATATAATTAAATACATAATCAACATTGTATTAATAACATTAATTACAATAATTACAAATGTCAAGTAGAGTATGGATTATTTGCTAAAGGTTTACCCCGTTAAAAAGGCCTACCATTTATGGCAGGGATAATATGATAATTTTTCAATTCCTTATAGAAAGGGCGTGGTTTATAGCCACATCCTTTCTAACGGGGTTTACTCACATGGTTTATGATACATATTGTTATCAATTTCAGACAAGAAACAAGGCATATAACCCGGCGTTCAGTTGAGTTGACCTGCTGTCCGTATAGGTGCTACACACAACATTTATGGATAAAAACAAAAAAGCGACAGTATTATTTATAATAATGCTTGTAATTCTTATCTGCATCAGGCTTGTGTTTATCTTTACGCTTAACCTGAGCGATGACGAGGCTTACTATTGGCAGTATGCACGGCACCTGTCACTGAGCTATTTCGAACATCCGCCGCTCGTTGCATGGTCAAATTATCTCATGATGAAGATATTCGGCAGTACTGCCTATGCGGTGAGGATGTCTGCATTGCTCTATTCTATCGGTGATTCGATACTTGTATGGTTGATTGCAAACAGAATACTGAAAGATAGAATGAAATCTTTTCTGGCAGTACTCGGATTGAATATCATTCCTGCTTATGCCATAGGCGGACTCATGATGCTGCCTGATGCGCCTCTTGGTTTTTTCTGGCTTCTGACCCTGTACTTTTTGATGAAGATATTTCTGGATGACAAAGGACAGTATTGGTATGCAGCGGGCATATCGCTCGGACTGGCTATGCTGAGCAAGTATCACGCGGTGTTTCTGCCGGTCTCAGCCCTGCTATTCATGATTATTTCAAAAGAAGACAGGAAATGGTTTAAAGATGTAAGACCTTACAGTGCAACCGTCATTACACTTATACTCTTTTTACCCGTGATTATATGGAACATTCAGCACCATTTTGAATCGCTCGGGTTCGAGCTTGTATCGCGTAACCCGAACTTTCATATCAGCATCGATAAGTTCTTCACATTTCTCGGGTCCCAGACAGGTCTTGTTTCCCCGCTGGTGTTCATTCTGATCATCTATGCCGTTTACTATGGGTTTAAAATGTATCATAGGGACTTGCCGGAGAATGTCATTGCGGGAGGCGAAGCGGGCGCGCAGCAAAGCTGGGTAGAGCAATCTCTATCTAAAATCTCCCCTATCCCCTCTTTTCCAAAGAGGGGAATAGAAAATAAGGACTTTCTGTTTCTGTCGGTCTTTGCAGCCCCCATCGTGCTATTCTTTTTTGCCGTAAGCTTTGTCGTTGATTCAAAGCCGAACTGGGCGTTGATGGGGTATATACCCGGTGTTATACTGTCGGTCCAGTTGTCTTACGAGATGGCGGATAAAAAATGGTTCAGAAGGTATCTGTGGGCAGGCTGGTCGCTTGCACTGCTCTTTACCCTGCTGATCCATGTACAGCTTTACTATCCGTTAATCCCCATGAAGCCTGTTGATGCCGATCTGACCAACGATCTTTACGGCTGGGACGTTGCGGGAAAGGCTGTTGTGAATGCTTATCAAGAGCTCGAGAAGGAAGGACACACATTTATTTTTACGCACAAGTACCAGCTTTCAAGCCAGCTCGCATTCAATACGCCGGGACAGCCCGAAGTATACACGTCCAACAAGACAGGGGATTCCTATCATGACTGGGGCTACAATATAACCCCCGCACTTTACGGATGGAACGCCGTTTACCTCAATGACAACAGCTTCAGGATTGATCCGTACAAGCATTTTAAATGCAGGAAATGGGAAGAGCTGACGCCAATCAACACCTATCGCTACGGGCATTATGCAAGGACATTTTATATTTATAAATGCTATGACTTTGAAGGGATTATAGAGCCATGAGAATG
>JBBIVV010000006.1:28474-69686 GCA_037439545.1 bacterium | reverse complement strand
CATTTTATATTTATAAATGCTATGACTTTGAAGGGATTATAGAGCCATGAGAATGCTTGTTATCATACCCACCTACATCGAATCCGAGAATATAGAGAGGCTCGTGCATGATGTTTTTGAGTGCCTGCCCGGCACGGAAATACTTATCATCGACGACAACTCCCCCGACGGTACGGGGGAAATAGCGGATGAGCTCGCAGGCAAGAACCAGTCCATACGTGTCATCCACAGACCGAAGAAAATGGGTATGGGCAATGCCTATAATCAGGGTATTAGATATGCCATTGACAAGGGGTACGGCGTCGTATTTGAGATGGATGCGGATTTTTCACACAAGCCGTCAGACCTTCCGAGATTGTTGGAATCACTGGGCGATAGCGGACTCGTGATTGGATCACGGTATGTCGACGGCGGCGGGACGGTCAACTGGGGCATAAGCAGAAGGCTCATAAGCAAATCCGGAAACATATATGCAAGGACCATACTCGGAATCGATATAAAAGATATCACAGCGGGATTCAGGTGCTACAATATCGAAGCCTTGAAGAAAGTCGATCTGGATCAGGTTAAATCAGACGGGTACGGGTTTCAGGTCGAGATGGCATACAGGATAAAACAGGCAGGATATGGTATAAGAGAGATACCGATCATATTCGAGGACAGAAGGGCAGGGCAGTCGAAGATGTCAAAGGACATTGTTATAGAGGCATTTATAAGGGTTTTAAGAATGAGATTTAAATTATGAAGCTTTTAAACGGCGTGAGGGTGCTCGATGTGACAAGGCTTTTACCAGGCCCTTTACTTACCCTGTTTCTTGCCGATCTTGGGGCAGAGGTGATCAAGATAGAAGACACGGAATCGGGCGATTATTTAAGATGGATGCCCATAGTCGGAGAGAGCTCGGGCAGTCTTTTCGATGCCCTGAACAGGGATAAAAAGGCTGTAAAGCTTAACCTGAAGATGACCGAAGGCGTCGATGTTTTTAAGAGGCTCTCGGCACATGCCGATATCATTGTCGAGGGATTCAGGCCCGGGGTCATGGACAGACTCGGAGTGGGTTATGATGAAATATCCAGGATCAACCCGGCAATAGTTTATTGTTCGGTGAGTGGATACGGCAAAGACGGTCCCTATGCAGATAAAGCAGGTCATGATTTGAATTATATAGGTATTGCCGGAGCACTCGGTGTTACCGGTAGTGAGAAAAAACCCGTGATTCCCGGCGTACAGATCGGGGATATAGCCGGCGGCAGCCTGAGTGCTTTTGGTGCCATTATGCTTGGCTTGTATACCAGAGAGAAGACAGGCAAAGGCATTTATCTCGATATATCCATGGTGGACAGCCTGATCAGCTTTATGGTGCCTTACCTTACTTTTATGAAGAGCGGTTTAAAAAGAGGGGAGATGGAGCTCACCGGCAGTATACCCTGCTACAATGTTTACAAGACAAAAGACGGCAAGTTCATAACAATCGGTGCGATTGAGCCGAAGTTCTGGGTCAGATTTGCCGGGATGGTAGATAGAAAGGACCTCATAGATAAGCAGTTCGCAAAGGGCGAGGAATTCAATGAGGTTTATAATGATGTCCAGAATATTTTTTTGACAAAAACAAGGTCAGAGTGGTCGGCATTCTTCAAGGATAATGATGTCTGTATCGAACCAGTAAACGAGCTTGATGAATTGCTCAGTGATCCCCATATTAGATATAGGAACATGTTTGGATATGTAGATACGGATGACGGCAGGTCCTTAACGATAAGGAATCCGTTTTATAAGGATGAACAGCGGGAAGCTTTTAACAAAGCTCCGAAACCGGGTGAGCATACGGTCGAGATTTTAAAACAGACAGGGTATTCTGAGGGGGAGATAGAGCAGTTAAAGAATAAAGGCGTTATTTAGTATGAGAAATAGAGTGTTCATTATAATAATGGAAATGACCTCTCTTCTGTCATTCCCGAGAAAGCGGGAATCCAGAAAAATGCAACCCGGATTCCGCATCAAGTGCGGAATGACAAACATAATTTAAGACGTGTTATGCATAGCACTTTCCGAAAAAAGGAGTCATTATGAGAAAAGGAAAATTTGAAAGAAAAACAAAAGAAACGGAGATATCCGTTGAGCTTGCACTTGACGGTACCGGTAAAGCAGAGATCAATACACCCATAGGATTCCTGAACCACATGCTCGAGTTGTTTTCTTTCTTCTCGAAATTTGATCTGAAACTTAAGGCAACCGGCGATGTGTATGTCGATTTCCATCATACCGTCGAGGACATAGGCATAAGTATCGGTGAGGCTGTTTCAATCGCCTTATCGGACAGAAGCGGCATTCATAGGTTCGGTCACGCTGCAACCCCTATGGATGAGGCATTATCACAGGTTATCGTCGACATAAGCGGCAGGCCTTTTCTTGTTTATAAGCCCGTACTGCTTCCTGAAAAGATCGGAGAGATGGATTCAGAATTGTTCGAAGTGTTCTTTCAGGCGTTTGCATTCCGTGCGAGGATTACCCTGCATGTGAATATGATGTATGGAGAGAACGGACATCATAGTGTAGAATCATGTTTCAAAGGACTTGGCAGAGCAATGAGACAGGCTGTTAAAATAACGGAGAAAGACATACCGAGCACAAAGGGAGTGATATGAATCTCATGAAAAATCCACCTCATAATTCCCCTCTTAAGGTAAGAGGGATAACACAGAAGTTTAAGAGTGGGATGAGAGAACAAAGAGGACAATAAATGATTGTGATTGTTGATTATGGCATGGGAAACTTACGCAGCGTTGAAAAGGCAATTGCATCGATAGGTGCATCGTCCGTGATCTCAAACGATCCCGATGCGATCTCAAAAGCTGATAAGCTTGTGATACCGGGTGTCGGGGCTTTCGGTGACTGTATGAAAAATATCAGGGCTTATGGTATTGAAGATGCTGTGAAGCAGTCTATTGCGAAAGGCATGCCGGTGATCGGTATATGTCTGGGTATGCAGATGCTTTTTGAGGACGGGGATGAAAACCCGGGCGTAAAGGGTCTCGGTTTGATGAAAGGCAGCGTAAAGGGATTTGACCATAATTTGTCCGCAGGGAAAGGACTGAAAATACCTCATATGGGCTGGAACATTGTGAGACAGATAAAAAAAAGTTTTTTATTTGAAGGCATTCCGGATAAGAGCTACTTTTATTTCGTACATTCATATTATCCGTCTCCGGTTGAGGATGTGAGCATCGGTATTACCGACCACGGAATCGATTTTACCAGTGTTATCCAGAAAGACAATGTCGTTGCAACCCAGTTCCACCCTGAAAAGAGCCAGGCAAACGGCTTGAAGTTATTATCGAATTTTGTAAAGTATAGAGGTTGAAATGAAAATAATACCGGCTATCGATATAAAATCAGGAAAGTGCGTCAGACTCTGGCAGGGATCTTTCAACCGTGTAGATGTGTACGGTGACAATCCGGTGGAAATGGCGTTGAAATGGGAGCGGGAAGGTGCGGGTATGCTGCACGTCGTCGACCTCGATGCCGCTGTTACAGGAAAACCGGTGAATAAAGATCATATTACGGACATATTGAAGCATGTGCGTGTGCCTGTTCAGGTCGGCGGCGGGGTAAGGGACATCGATACGGCCGAGTACTATATCAATCATGGAGCAAAATCAGTCGTTATAACGACATTCGCATATGAGCAACCCGATGAAGTAATAAGCATTGCTCAGCAGTATCGTGGCAGAATATCCATCGGCGTCGATGTCCTGTCGGGCAGCGTTGCAATCAAGGGCTGGACACAGACAGGCAGTATTTCACCCTATGAATTTATCAAAAGGTTCAGCGGCGCGCCAATTTATGCATTTATTTTTACCGATATTTATAAAGACGGGACGCTCAGCGGTATAGAGCCGGAGAGGATTGAAAAGGTACTCGAGGGTATTTCAGAGCCCGTGATCATCTCGGGCGGCATATCGAGTACCGACGACCTCAAAAATTTGAAGAAGATAAAAGATAAAAACATAGCGGGGATTATCATAGGCAGGGCGCTTTACACCGGTGCTATAAAATTAAAAGATGCACTAAAGGCTGTTGAATAGTGTTAACGAAAAGAATAATACCATGCCTCGATATAAAGGACGGGAGGGTCGTTAAAGGCGTAAATTTTGTTTCATTGCGGGATGCGGGTGATCCTGCGGACAATGCTCTTATATATGATAATGAAGGAGCTGATGAGATCGTGTTCCTCGATATAACGGCATCGAACGAACATAGGTCGACGCTTATCGGTGCTGTCGAGAGGACAGCGAGCTCGGTGTTCATGCCTCTCACCGTTGGCGGAGGCATAAATTCACTTGAAGACATAAAAACATTGCTGCGTGCAGGTGCAGACAAGGTCTCGATAAACACCCAGGCAGTGCTGAAGCCGGACTTTGTCAAGGATGCCTCGTACCGGTTCGGTGCTCAGTGTGTCGTTGTTGCAATCGATGCGAAAAAGGTCCCGGGATCGGGCTGGGAGGTTTACATATATGGCGGAAGAAAGCCTACCGGCATAGATGCTGTTACATGGGCCGTCGGAATGGAAAAAGCCGGAGCAGGCGAGATTCTGCTTACAAGTATAGACAGGGATGGAACAAAATCAGGATACGACATAGAGCTTACATCGGAAATAGCCAGAAGGGTGGGCATACCCGTTATCGCGTCAGGCGGTGCAGGCAGTATGGATCATTTTTATGAAGGTTTTATGCGCGGTGGTGCGGATGCCTGCCTTGCTGCAAGCCTGTTTCATTTCAGGGAGCTCTCGATAAAAGAACTCAAGATATATCTCAGCAAAAAAGGGGTAGCGGTGAGGACGGTATGAATATCGACGACTTCATAAAGACCATAAAATTCGACGAGAAGGGGCTTGTGCCGGTCATTGCGCAGGACCATCTGACGAACGAGGTCCTCATGCTCGCGTATGCGAGTGAAGAAGCGTTAAGAAAAACATTGTCGACCGGGAAGGCCCATTATTTTTCCCGCTCGAGGCAGAAGCTCTGGCTCAAGGGAGAGGAGTCCGGGCACGTCCAGTATGTAAAACAGCTCTTTTATGACTGCGACAGCGATACCCTCCTTCTGAAGGTCGAGCAGATTGGCGTTGCATGCCACACAGGCCACAGAACATGCTTTTTTACGGAATTTAAGAACAACAGGATCTTCGAGAAGAAGGACACGATACCGGATGGCGCTGTTATACTCGATGCCGTGTTTAGTACGATTCTCCAGAGAAAGAACAATCCGCCGCCGAAATCGTACGTCCACTCCCTCATGGTCAAAGGTGTTGACGAAATAAATGCAAAGATCATCGAAGAGGCCGGAGAGGTTGCCGAAGCTGCCACGATGAAACAGAACACAGAAATCGTTTATGAATCGGCCGACCTGATCTTTCATCTCCTCGTTCTCCTTGGATATAAGGACATAAGCCCCCGGGAGGTATACCGGGAACTCCAAAGAAGATTCGGTGTTTCAGGCATCGAAGAAAAGGCATCGAGAAAAAAGCAGGAGTAATTCATGAATAGCCCCTGCAGATATGGAATCGATATTTTGATGAGGAGACAAATTAAGTCCCGAGGTATGCCTCTATGACAGCTTTATTCTTTTTTATGTCTTCCGGCAGTCCTTCCGCAAGTTTTTTCCCATAATCAAGAACGGAAATCCAGTTTGCTATGTCGGACACAAAACGCATGTCGTGCTCAATCAACACCACATTGATGTTCTGCTCACGGATCCGTTTTATGGCAGTTACGAGTTCCGTTTTTTCTGTAGGATTTAATCCTGCAGCAGGCTCATCGAGTAAAAGCAGTTGAGGTTTTGTAATGAGTCCCCTTGCGAGTTCAAGCAGTTTCCTCTCGCCGTAAGAAAGTTCTCCGGCCTTCTTATACCTTTTTTCTTCAATGCCAGTAAATTCAAGCAGTGCTGCAGCCTCCTGCTTTAACCTCTTTTCTGTTGTCTTGAATTTGGATGTTATAAATAGTGTATCTGCAATACCGTATGAGAGGTCTTTTCTTTTTAAACCGCCGATGAGGACATTCTCGAGTACGCTCAAATCATTGAATAAAGCAAGGTTTTGGAAGCTCCTGTATATGCCGCAATGAGCAATCTGGTATGGTTTTTTTCCTATGAGTTCAATCTCGCCGTTATACATGATACTGCCTGATGAGGGCTTTAAAAAACCTGTTATACAGTTGAATAATGTTGTCTTGCCCGCACCGTTCGGCCCTATTATACAAAGCACTTCGCCTTTCTTTATATCGATAGTGATGCCGTCAAGTGCCTTTAGCCCCCCAAACATAAGGCTTACGTTGTTTATGGATAGAATGGTATTATTTGTCATGATAAGCTTTTTTACCGAGCAGCCCTTCGGGTTTGAACAGCATCATGGTGATAAGCAGGAGTGCAAAAATGAGCATTCTGTATATAATAAATCCTCTCAGTAATTCCGGCAGGACCACGAGTGTGAACGCACCGGCAATAACGCCGGCAATACTGCCCATACCTCCGAGTATGACCATCGCAAGAACATAGACCGATTCGATAAATGTAAAACTGTCGGGTGATACGAACATCTGTTTTGATGCGAACAGCACTCCTGCAATGCCTCCGAAGAATGCACTCAGTATGAAATAAAGGGTCTTTACTTTGTAAGTATTTATACCTACCATCGCCGATGCCTGCTCATTCTCCCTTATTGCGAGGGCGTACCTGCCTGACCTCGATTTACCGAGCCTGTAAATGATGTAGGTTTGGATAACGGCAAAACCGAGTGTAAGATAAAAGAACCTTATGCCAGTGGAGAGCTGTATGCCGAAGAGATAAGGTCTCGGTATGCCCATGATTCCGTTCGGGCCATTGGTGAGGCTGTCCCAGTTATTGAACACAATCCTTACTATTTCTCCAAAACCGAGTGTGACAATCGCGAGATAATCACCCTTAAGTCTCAAAGTCGGCAGTGCAATGACCATGCTTATGAGGGAAGCCATCATTCCGCCGATTACTACGGCGTCCCAAAAGCTGAATCCGAATTTGGCATAGAGGACTGCGTAGGTGTATGCACCGATACCATAGAATGCAATATAACCGAGATTGAGCAGGCCCAGATTGCCGACGAGCAGATTCAAACCGAGCGCAAGCATTGCATAGAGCATGGCAGAGGTAATAACATCGATTTCATAGTTATTGAGAAAAAACGGCAGGATGATTGACACGAGCAGGGCAAATATCCAGCCGTATTTCAAGAAATATTTATTTCTATATTTTGAAAGAGTATCTTTATAATAATGATGATTGCTTGTGCCGGTAAACCCAGTTCTTTTCAAAAGCCTGTAAAATAGTAAACCTATTAAGAGCAGTCCCGCAGTTACAAAAGACTTTGTAATACCCATTATCGGCATTGCTATGGCAAACATCCATAGGGGGGGAATGAGGTACGATTTGAGTATGGAGAGGAAGATTGATTTAATACTCATGAGTGCCTGCTTCCGAATAAGCCAGAAGGTTTTATGAGCAGCAAGAGAATAAGGATAATGAACGCAAAGGCATCCTTGTAATCTGATGAGATATAAGCAGCGCCAAGACTTTCAAGAAGACCAAGCACAAGTCCTCCTACCATTGCACCTCTTATGTCACCGATGCCCCCCAATACTGCAGCAGTAAAAGCTTTTATGCCCACCAGATACCCGATGGAAAAATTAACGATACCGTAGTAAAAGCCGACCAGCACGCCTGCTATGCCGGCAAGTCCCGAACCAATGATGAACGTCAATGATATGACGGTATTTATATTTATTCCGACAAGCTGTGCAGCAACGGAATCCTGCGAAGCTGCTTTCATCGCACGTCCCGTCATGGTTTTATTTACGAACAGGTCGAGTGCAAGCATGATCGCCATTGCAACCGTAAAGATAATGATCTGGTTTGCGGTCATTGCTACGCCGTCTACAATAAAGTTTGAATTCAGCACTCTGAGGGAGACGTAGGTCTTATCGGAAGCACCTTGTCCTATCATGACATAATTCTGGAGGAAGATGGAAACACCGAGAGCTGTTATCAGCAGCGACAGCCTCGCTGATTGACGCAGGGGTTTGTAAGCAAATTTTTCTACGGTAAATCCATAAGCTGCCGAAAGAAGCATACCCGCGGTTATCCCGGTGATCAGCATACCGATGCCGGATAGATGTAGTGCTGAACGTACTGTGCCAAGCAGGGTAAGGGCGATCAAGCCGCCGTAAGCTCCGACCATGTATATATCACCATGGGCAAAATTGATAAGCTCGATAATACCGTATACCATGGTATATCCAAGTGCTATCAGGGCATAGACGCTGCCAGTTGTCAGTCCGTTAACGACCTGCTGGATAAAAATTCTCATAGTCAGCGGTATAACATACCTTGTGCCGATCAGACAACAGCCCGGCGCCGTTTTCCGTCTAAGCCGGGTAAATTACAACTGGACAAATTGCCCGTTTTTTACCTGCCAGACCACGTAGGGGCTGTGGATGACATCGCCCTTGCTGTCGAATTGAATTGTGCCAATTGCTGTAGTGAATATATGGGTATGCAGATAATGAATGACTTGTCCTGAGTTTGTTGTTCCTGAATCCTTTATCGCATCCAGCAGGATGTTTGCAGCAACATAGGAATAGATAGAGTATGGACCGGGCTCTCCGTAACGCTTCTCATAGATTTCTATAAAGTCTTTTGCAGTTTTAACGTTGTTTATATCAGGACCGAATGTCGCGTATATACCATTTGCCGCGCTGCCGGCTATAGTAATAAATTCAGGACCGAGTATCCCGTCTCCGCTCATGAATACCGCCTTTATACCGAGCTGCCGTGCCTGTTTTACAAGCAGGCCTCCTTCAGGATAAACGCCGCCATAGTATATAAGATCGGGCTTTTTCGCCTTGACATTGGTAAGCACTGCCCGGAAGTCTTTATCTCCCTGAATAATCGTACCGTAATAAACGACCTTGCAGTTTTCGCCCAACTGTCTCCTGAACTCGTCTGCGAGTCCCTGGCCATAGGTGGTCTTGTCCTGAATAATGGCTATTCTTGACGCCTTTAAGGTGCTGCACGCAAAATCAGCGGCAACTTTTCCCTGCTGGTCATCCCTGCCGCATACCCGGAACACATTATTAAAACCCCTTTCAGTGAGCTGCGGGTTTGTAGAGCCGTGCGAGATCATCGGTATACCTGCCCGGTTATAGACAGCAGACGCGGGTATTGAACAATTGCTGTTAAAATGTCCTATGACGCCGGCTACGCCGTCTGAAGCAAGTCTGTTCGCAATAGCGACAGACTGCCTTGGATCATGCTGGTCGTCTTCTATAATTACCTCGATTTTATTCCCGAGAACGCCGCCGTTTTGGTTCCATTCCTGCACAGCAAGATTTACACCTCTCCTCTCGTCCCTTCCAAAAACAGACTGGTCTCCGGTCATTGGTCCTGCAACTCCTATTCTTATAACATTTGATCTGTGCGTGCATGATTGCAGTAAGCTTACGAATAAAAATACGAGCATAATTCTTTTAACCATATATACCCCCATTGTTTATACTTTCTACGGAGTAAGGTATGAATAGTCAAGCAAGAGATTATTTTACATGACATGCCCAAGAAAATAGTGTAAGAGGTATTTTAATAAAATCTACAGGAGGATGTATGAGAGATGTAAGGAATGGCGTACGTGTGCTCGTGCTTCTGATGTTCATGCTTATTGTTTCCCTTGGTTCAGCGTCTGCGGATGAGCAGATAAAATTAACCTCACCGCCTTTACCCGCAAAGGCACTCGAGGGTTTAAGCGTTACGGATATAACTGCTCTCGATGCAGGAAAAGTCATTGTCTTGAAACAGGACTCCGGTGAAGGAAAGGATAAAAAATCGCTTATACAGGCTTCCATCGTATTTGATCAGCCGATAGATAAAGTATGGGACCTCCTGAAGCATACGGAGCGTCAGAAAGAGTATCTGCCGCATCTCAAGGAAGCCGAGATAGTGAGCGGTAATAAAGACGGCAACATAACGCAGTTCTTGCTGAAAATAGCTTTTTTTAATGTCAGGTACCGTGTGGACCACAAATTCCAGAATGACACGTACAGATTGACATGGAACCTCGATCCTAATTATAAAAATGACCTCAAAGAATTGTATGGATATTATCATCTTTATAAGATCGATAATACGCATACACTCGCACGATACGGGAGTAAAGTCGATGTAGGAGCGATAATTCCGGCATTTATTGAAGATTACCTGACCCGCAAGGATCTTCCAAAGGCGCTTAATGCTGTGAAGAAGTGGGTCGATTCCGACGGTAAATACAGGAGGGACGAATAATTTACCGTGCGGACGAACAATTTTCCCTATAGCATTTTTCTAGTTAAACATAGGAAAGTATGAAACATGTTGCCGTAGTTGATCTTGGAACGAATGCGATGAGGCTTGCAATAGGGCAGGGCAGCCCGAGCCAGTATACGCTTCTTAAATATATAAGATATCCGAACAGGTTGAGTCAGGGCATGTTTTCCGACGGTATGCTCAAACAGCCGGCGATTAAAAGGACATTGGATGGGATTGAAGATATAAAATCGATTCTGGATGCATTCCATGTGGATACATTCCGTATGATATCCACCAGTGTTCTCAGGACGGCAAAAAATGCTTCTCAATTTGTAGACCTTGTCCGGCAAAAAACGGGGTTTAACATAGAAGTTATATCAGGGACAGAGGAAGCAAGGTTCATTCATGTCGGTGCTGTTCACGGCATTGATATCGATGATAAGGTTTCATTTGTGGTCGATATAGGCGGCGGCAGTACTGAGCTTTCCGTAGGCGATCGCAAAAACATACAATTTGCAGTCTCAGTGGAGAGCGGTGCAGTGCGGTTAAGAGAGAATTTTATACAGAGTGATCCGCCCGCTTCCGGGGAACTAAACGATATAATCTCGGCTATTGATCATGATTTTCAAGATACCTTTACTGAAATAAGCAGATTGAAGCCCGACATACAGATAGGTGTGCCGGGCAATATAGGGACTATCTACAATACTCTTAAGCCCGTCGATGGACTTACGAGAGAAAGCCTCAAGGCATTCTACAAAAAACTATCTGCAATGACTGTCGAGCAGATAAAATCTCTGACCGGTCTTGAAGAGGACAAGGCCGATATACTTCTTCCGGGGTTGATGATACTCATAAGGATCATGGAGTCGGTAAATATAAACCGGTGTTATCTGTCACAAAAGGGTTTGCTTCACGGCATGATGATCCATCTTCTTGAAGAGTGAGATTGTGAATCGATTGTTTAGTGCGCCTTTGTTTTCCATTGTTTGATGAACGTTTCCATTTCATATGCATAGTTCTGTTCAGGCGCCAGTTCGAGGCTTTTCTCAAAATACTGCACGGCGAGCTGTTTATTATTGTAATACTCAGCCGTTATGTAACCAAGCATACGCCATGGATCTGGTTCATCGGGCTTTAAAACAGTGATTCTGTCCAGAATGTCCTTTGCGTCATTTATGCGGTTTATTTGTGTGTAGATATAGGCGAGCTTTTCATAAGCAGGAGCATAAGGTGCTGCATTAATAGCATCGTTGAGTAAAGAAATAGCTGAGGCAATCTGGTTTGTGTCTGATTGTATTTCAGACATTTCGGTATATATCATGGACTTTAATGTTGCAGGTGTATCTCCAAGTCCGGGCATAACGGCCATATATGAGGTGCCTTTTTTATCAAGTACAGCCAACTGATCGAGTGCATCTTTTAAAACATCCATGGCTTTTACATAATTGCCGAGTTGCGCATAACCTTTTCCTATAAGATATTTCATCATAACGAAGTCAGGGGTCTTATCGAGGAGTTCCATGCCGGATTCAATACCTTTGTATGGCTGATCGTGTTTGAAGTATGCTATGGACAGGTTCCTCAGGACATAGGGATCAGGGCCGACAGACTGTAAAGAGCTTTTCCATAAACGTATGTCGTTTTCCCAGACGAACTGCCTTTTGAATCCAAAGAATCCGAAGACAAGAACGATAAAGATCAGTAAGGCATACGCAAGCCATGGAAGCGCGTCCATAAAGGATTTTCTTTCCGGATTTTCTGGGGTTCTGTCATGGATCATGTCCGTCAATGCAGTTATGGATATGATTATCAGTGTATAAATACCTATCGATGGAATGTATAAATACCAGTCGGCAAAGAACGGCATTGCAATAATTCCGTAGTAAGGGAGCATGTTTACAAAATACCAGCCAAGCCAGAAAACAGGTCTTTTGTCTCTCATTTTCATAAGGTGTCTTATGACCGCTGTAATGAGTACTACTGCTCCCATACTTGCCGCAAAAACAGGAGAAGGAATTATAGTGTCGATAGGATAAGCCACGGACAGGTTTACAGGAAGGATAAGCTTTGAAGGGTACTCAAATATACCTGCTGCAACTGCTATTATTGTTTTTATCTGTGACCATAGACTACCTCTTATGAGTCCATGGTAGGAGCCAATTGTCGACTGGCCTATCATGTAAACGATCATGAATGGTCCTGTCATCAATGCATAAGGTGAAAGTTTTTTTATGCTGTCTTTTATATCCTGCTCGTTCATTAAATCATACAGAAACATCATGAGAAGCACTGTCGCCCCCGGAGGCTTTACCAGCAGTCCGAGGGAGAACGCTGCGAGGGAGCATAGATAGAATTTCTTTGCCCTGCCGGGAAGAGCGTCTTTTTTACCCGGAGGGACTTTTCTTTCCCTGAACAGCATATAGAGATAAAAACTTGCCAGAAAAAAACTTAATGATTGAGGGTTCTTAAGCTCAGCCACCCAGACCGCCGAATCGATGTTTACCGGGGAAATGAGGAACAGAAATGCTGAGAAGAAGGCTATGGATCTACTGTCCTGTATCTTATCAACTATAAGATATACCATGATACCCGGCAGGAGGTAGAATACAATACCGGTCAGATGATAGAACAGGGCATGATAATCGGATATGCGGTAAACGAACATGTACGTGAGATACTGGATCGGTGCATAGACCCCGTGGTGGAAGGATGTAAAAAAATATTCGATATTTCTTAGAGTGAGATGCCTTATATAGAAGTTACCGGTTACATAAAAGTTATCATCGAGGTTTACAAAACCGGAGCTCAAAGAGGGTATGAGCAATGCACATGTTATTGCACTTATAATTGAGATATCCAGCCATTTTCTTTTTGTCATATGTATACTATAACATAAATATTATTTTTCTTTATATCGTTCTATATTCTTAAACAGAGTTTTTATTTTTTCTTTTGATTTCTTTCCGGGTGCGGTTTCTACTCCGCTCGATACATCGATTGCATAAGGGGTATAGACATCGAGGATCCCGCGTACGTTGTCCGGTGTAATGCCGCCTGACAGGATAACCTTTATATTGCGTAACAGGCTTTTTAACAGTCGGTGATCGAAACTCATGCCTGAACCTCCGTAGGCATCCGTGTAGCTGTCGAGCAATACGATGCCGAGCCCCGAATTGTTTACCTGTTCTATCGAATTATTGTCATTTATTCTGAATGCCTTGATAGCTCTTCTGCCAAATTTGCAGACTGTACTGATCGGCTCATTGCCGTGGAGCTGTGCATAATCGATACCTGTTGACCGCATAACCGCGATTATGTCCTCAATTTTATCATCTACGAATACACCGGCAGTCGACACGAAAGCAGGCAGCTTCTCTATAATTTTAGCGGCTTCACCGGGAGCAATATACCTCGGGCTTTTTTTATAGAACACAAAGCCGAGTGCGTCTGCACCGGATTCGCACGCTTTCAGAGCGTCGTTTATAGATGTTATACCGCAAATTTTTACTTTCATCTTCTCCAGTTCTAAGAAAAAGTATTATCCTTCGTCCGTAAAACAAAGCTCTTTTTGTCGAGCGGTCAGGTGTATATAAAAATATAAAGGGCAGACGGTCCGGGTCTGCCCTTTATATTTTTTATAACACCGGAAGATCTTTGAGAGATTTCTTTATCTCTGCTTCAGGATATTCATAATCCTGCAGTTTGCCCCTCAGGTAGCTATCGTAAGCAGAAAGATCAAAATGTCCATGCCCGCTGAGATTAAACAATATGACCCTCTCTTTGCCTTCTTCCTTTGCCTTTTTAGCTTCGTTTATCGCCCCGAGTATGGCATGTGCGGATTCAGGTGCAGGTATCAATCCCTCTGTCCTCGCAAAGGTCAACGCTGCTTCAAATACCGGGAGCTGATTATAAGCAACGGCCTCTATGATGCCTTCGTTGTAGAGCTGGCTGACAAGAGGTGAATCTCCATGGTATCTCAATCCTCCTGCGTGTATGCCGGGAGGTACGAAATTATGACCAAGAGTGTACATCTTGATAAGCGGTGTAAGTCCTGCCTCGTCACCGAAGTCGTATGTGTAGGGGCCCTTGGTGAGGGTAGGGCATGATGACGGCTCTACTGCAATTGCCCTGACATTCTTTCCTGCGAACTTATCCATGATAAATGGAAATGCAATACCGCCAAAATTACTGCCGCCGCCGCATGATGCAATGACAATATCAGGATACTCGTTGATCTTTTTAAATTGTTCTTTTGCTTCCAGACCTATGACACTCTGGTGAATCAGTACATGGTTGAGAACACTGCCGAGTGAATAGTTCGTATCTGTGTGTGATGCCGCATCTTCAACAGCTTCACTTATGGCTATGCCGAGACTTCCTGGTGATGATGGATCCATCTCAAGGACCTTCCTGCCCGAGTTTGTCAGGTCTGTCGGACTTGCGTGGACGTTGGCACCCCATGTCTCCATCATAATCCTTCTGTAGGGCTTCTGATCGTAGCTTACACGCACCATATAAACCGTGACATCCAGACCGAAAAATCTGCCCGCCATTGCAAGTGCGCTTCCCCATTGTCCTGCACCTGTTTCGGTTGCAAGTCTTTTTATGCCTTCCTTTTTATTGTAGTACGCCTGTGCTACAGCGGTGTTCGGCTTATGGCTCCCGGGAGGGCTGAAGCTCTCGTTTTTGTAATATATCTTCGCCGGTGTTTTGAGATATGCTTCAAGGTTGTGTGCCCTGAACATAGGGGACGGCCTCCATAAGCCATAAATCTTTAATACCTCTTCAGGTATATCTATCCATCTTTTTGCCGAAACCTCCTGCTCTATAAGCCCCATGGGGAATATAGGCTTAAGGTCATCGGGCGTGATGGGCTTTTTTGTTCCGGGATGGAATACCGGGGCAGGCGGTTTTGGCATGTCCGCCATGATGTTGTACCATCTTCTTGGTATTTCTGTTTCATCAAGCACTATCTTTGTCTGCATTTTATCTCCTTTCTTTAAAAGAACTTATTCTAAATTTGTCTACAAATTCCTTGAGTTTTCTCGCAGGTGACTCAGCACGCATAAATGTCTCTCCTATCAAAAAACCATCTATCCCGAGCTTAAGAAACTCAGAGATCACCTCTGTCGATACTATGCCGCTCTCAGCTATCGTATATATAGTATCAGGAATGTGTTGTGCAAGCTTCTCGACAATATCTATGTTTACATTAAAGGTTTCAAGGTTTCTAGCATTTATGCCTATTATCTTTGAACCAGCATCCAATGCTGTTTTAAGCTCATCCTCGTTATGGACTTCGACCAATGGCTCCATACCGAGTTTTCTTGAAAGCCCTATGTAAGTGCTGAGACTGTTTCCCAGCAGCTTTACTATAAGCAGCAGGGTATCGGCTCCTCGTGCTCTTGATTCATACACCTGAAACTCATCTATGATAAAGTCTTTTCTTAAAACGGGTATTTCAACGCTCTGTTTTACCGCAATGAGATCGTCTATGCTGCCGCCGAAGTATATCTCATCGGTCAGTATCGATATTGCAGAAGCCCCGGCATCGGCATATCCAGCGGCAATCTGTTTAATATCGAGTGATTCGGCAAACAAACCCTTTGAAGGTGAGCGTCTTTTTATTTCAGCTATAATGCGCGGTGTTTCGTTTACTTCCAGCGCCTGCTCGAAAGAGCGTGGCGGCGGGATAACCCCGATAGTTTTCATAAGGGCTTCAATACCTATTGCCTGTTTTTTCAGTTCGACCTCTTTGTACTTGTCGGCAGCTATGTCTGTAAGGAAATTGTTCTTCTTCGACGGTTCCGGCATTATTTATACCTCAGTGCTTCTCAGCCTGAATTCTTCAAATTTTGCCAGTGCTTTGCCTGAATCAATGATACTACGTGCAAGCGTAATCGCATCTTTTATGGTGTCCGATGCTCCGGCAATGTAAAGTGCAAACGCACCGTTCATTTCTGTCATATCTCTCATAGGTCCCCTGGCACCGCTTAAAATGTCTTTCAGTATCGATGCGTTGTAATGTGCATCTCCCCCATTCAGTGCTTCCGGAGAAGCAAGTCTATATCCGAAGTCTTCAGGATTAAACACATACGATTTAATCTTTCCGTCTCTGAGTTCCGATATACTTGTCGTACCCGTGATCGTTATTTCATCGGTTCCATCGCTCCCATGAACTACGCATGCAGAAATACTTCCCAGATTTTGTAAAACATGCGCAATCGTTTCGGTGAGTCCGGGACTGTATACGCCGATGAGCTGATAGCGCACACATGCAGGATTCGTAAGCGGACCGAGCATATTGAATATTGTCCTTATGCCTATCTCTCTCCTCGGTCCGATAGCATATCTCATTGCCTTATGATAAAGCGGTGCAAAAAGAAAACACATGCCGACTCTGTTTAAAAGGTATTCTGCCTTTACACTTTCGGCATTTATATCTACACCGAGTGCTTCAAGTACATCCGCACTCCCGCTTTTCGAAGACACGGAACGGTTGCCGTGCTTTGCCACTTTAACTCCTGCACCGGCTGCAATGAATGCCGTTGCAGTGGATACATTGAATGTGCCCTTCCTGTCACCGCCTGTTCCGCAGGTATCGAGTACTACGTCATATTTCGTATTGATTTTGAGGGACTTTTCCCTCATTACCTTCGCAGCTCCTGTAATCTCATCGACGGTCTCGCCCTTTATCCTGAGTGCCGTGATGAGTGAGGCGATTTGGGCGTCTGTCGTATTACCCGACATAATCTCATTCATGACAGCCTGCATTTCATGTTCAGAAAGGGATATGCCCTGTACTGCCATATCAATTGCTTCTTTTATCATAGTATTACCTTTTCACCATGGTTAAGAAATTCGCAAGTATCTGTTTACCGTTCAATGTGAGTATCGATTCGGGATGGAACTGCACGCCTTCGATGATAAACCGTTTGTGTCTGATCCCCATGATCTCTCCATCCTCCTGTGACTCCGCAGTAATAATGAATTCGTCAGTAAATCCGGCAGGCATTGTTTTTCTGTCTATCACCAGTGAATGATATCTTGTTGCTGTCAGAGGATTCTCCAGTCCTGCAAATAGTCCGGAGCTGTCGTGCTTTATTTTGGATGTTTTACCGTGATATATCCTGCCTGCCTTTACAATGTTTGCACCGAATGCATAACCGATTGACTGATGCCCGAGGCATACGCCGAGCAGTGGATATATACCTGCATACCGTTTTATCGTATCGACGGTAATACCTGCGTCTGCAGGCGTTGAAGGCCCCGGTGAAATGACAATGGCACTGATACCGAGGTTTTTTATTTCATCGACTTTTATTGCATCATTCCTGCAGACGGCAACATCAGCGCCGAGTTCGCCGAGATATTGAACGAGATTGTAGGTAAATGAATCGTAATTATCGATCACAAGTATCTTCATGTTTTTATTTTATTTCCACCGATTTTTTCAAAGCTTCCATCAAAGCCCGGGCCTTTGATCCCGTTTCTCTGTACTCTTTTTCCGGCTGTGAGTCATAAACGATACCTGCGCCTGACTGGATATACACGCCATGAGGATCGACAAAGGCCGTTCTTATGGTGATACAGGTATCCATACTGCCTGTATAGCTGATATAACCGACTGCGCCGCCGTAAGGTCCTCTGGCGGTTTTCTCGAGCTCCTCTATAATCTCCATTGCTTTGACCTTCGGAGCACCTGAAAGAGTACCGGCAGGGAATACGGATTTCAGTATGTCGACTGCATCCTTATCATCCTGTACGCTGCCGCTCACCTCCGACACTATGTGCATGACATGCGAATAGCGTTCCACAATCATAAGAGCGTCAACCTTGACACTTGCGGTCTTTGCAATCCGTCCCACATCATTCCTTGCGAGATCGACAAGCATGACATGCTCCGCGCGTTCTTTCTCGTCAGCCAGCAATTCTTTCTCAAGTGCGGCGTCCTCTTCTATCGTCCTGCCGCGATTTCTTGTGCCGGCTATGGGCCTTATAATAACCTTTCCATCCTCGAATCTTACGAGTACCTCAGGGGATGAACCAATCATATACTTATCCATAAAATTGAAATAAAACATATACGGAGACGGATTGATAAGCCTGAGTGCCCTGTAAAACGAAAGTGGATTGATTCTCGATTTCGAGAAAAACCTCTGGGATAACACCACCTGAATAATATCTCCCTCTACAATATGCTCCTTGCCCTTTAAAACCATTCGTTCATATTCATCCTGTGACATGTTCGATTGAAACGGCTTTATCGTGTAGTTCCGCTTTTCCTTCGGAAGGGCAAGAGGTCTGTTCAGGATTGCTATGACTTTTCTCACGGAAGCCGCTGCATTTTTGTAAGCTGTTTTAGTATTCCCATCCTTTATAAATGCATTTGAAAGGATAATAATGGTGTGTTTGAGGTTATCAAATATTACAAGTTTGTCCGTGAACAGAAGGAATACATCCTCGAAGCCGAGAGAAATTTTATGCAAGTCGGGAACTTTCTCGAAAAATTTTACACTATCATAACCGAAATATCCTACAGCCCCGCCGACAAAACGCGGCAGTTCTTTTATAATAGCCGGTTTGTATTTTTTCAATTCCGTTCTCAATAACTCAAAGGGGTCCGGAACATCACGGTATGTGTTCGTTTTTCCAATCCCATTTCGATAATCTGTGATAAACACGTCCTTCTGCTTAACCCTGAACACCGAGGATGGGTCGAATCCTATAAAGCTGTATCTTGCCCACTTCTCTCCGCCTTCAACACTTTCCAAAAGGAACGGATATGAAAGATGTTTCAGTTTCAGTAATACGGAAACAGGTGTTTCTATATCTGAAAGCATCTCTGTATATACAGGAATGATGTTGGCATCTTTCGAAAGGTGAACGAAATCACCATAAGATGGATATATATTTGTAATTGATGCCACGATCTCACCTCTTTATTCGTATATGCTTCATGAATCTTCTTTTTTATCTTTTTTCAGTTAGTTTTACATGGGGAATGCACTATTGTCAAACCAATATTCTCTTTCCCATAAACTTGTTTGCAAGCAGTGCATTTCCTGATATTAGAAATCAATACATGAAAATAATCGATAGATATATAACGAGAGAGTTGGTGACGCCGTTTGTCGTAAGCCTGCTTGCAACGACTGCATTAATGCTTATCGGAAGAATGGTAAGGTTTTTTGATCTTATCATTGCAAAGGGGGTGTCTGTCAAAGAGGTAAGTTTATTGTTCTTGTACATGTCGCCGTTCATTTTAGCTCTGGCAATACCGATATCTGTTCTTGTCGCAGTGGTCCTCGCATTCAACAGATTCTCCAGCGATAGTGAAATTATAGCAATGAAAGCTATAGGTATAGAAGTGCCGAAGTTGTCAAAAGCCCCGATTTATCTCGGACTGATCTGCTATGTACTGACAAGTTTTGTATCTTTTTATCTTCTTCCCACGTCCAATATTGCGTTAAAAAACGAGTTTTTCGACATAATTATCAGGAAGACTACAGTCGGAGTCAATGAAAAAGCATTTAACGCCTTTACCAAAGATATTACTTTTTATGTCGACAGCCTTTCACCGGACAGGGAACTTATGAATAATATACTCATATACGACATGAGAAACCCGCAGTTCCATGAAACGATCATCGCAAAGCAGGGCAGGTTTATCGTAGACAAGCAGAATCATTCTATAGTCCTGGCACTGCAGGACGGTACAATTCAGCAAGTGAGTGCGGACAGGGAAACAATCCGGATCATAAATTTTAAAGGTTATGACCTTGCCTTTTCCCAGAACGAAATAAGTCCGTCCATGTCATCTTATAATAAAACTACATTTGAGATGACAATTCCTGAATTGATTAAAAAGTATGAAAAACTAAGAAAGGAGAAAAAACACGACAACTCCCTGCTCACGGACATTGCAGAACGGTTCGCTATACCGTTCACTGCAATTATATTCGCAATCATAGGTATACCTTTTGGCATAAGGTCTCCAAGGTCCGGCAAGGCTTATGGAATAACTATTGCAGTCGTCATGGTGCTCGTATACTATATCGTGTTAAGCGGTGCAGAGACTATTGGAAAACTGAATATATTGAATCCGGTTATTGCGATATCCCTTGTGGATCTATTCTTTTTGACTGTTGCCGGTGCCCTATTTTACATTGTTTTGCACGAAAAAAAATTCCGGCTCATTGATCCGCTCGCCTCTATAAAGATGTATCTGAGAAAACACCTATGAAGGTATTAAGCAGGTATCTCGTAAGGGAATTTATATGGATATACATAACAGCAATAAGTGTTTTGTCGGGTCTTTATCTTATTGTAAATATATTTGAAAGCCTGAAAGGCTTACTCTCATTCAATACGTCCGTATATGCCGTCGTCATATATTATGTGACTCAGATTCCGGGTATCGTGTATCAGACGATACCGATGGCAGCGCTGCTTACCGTCATTATCATTTACACCGTAATGTCCAAAAACAATGAGATCGGCTCTCTTTTATCGACAGGCATCAGTCCGTTAACGATAGTAAAACCGCTGGTAATCGCGATACTGCTGTTATCGGTGCTGCATTTCCTGATAGGGGAATATATAGTGCCGCAGGCAAATATACAAAATGATATTATGGATTCAAGGATTCATCATACGCAATCGAAGTTCTCACAGAATTTCAAGGTCAATAATATATGGTTCAAGGCAAACAATGAAATAATTAAAGTCGGATTGTTCATCCCATGGATTGATACGGTGAAAGACATTACCATATATGAATTTTCAAAATACAATGATATGCTGGAAGACAGAATAGATATAGGGATTGCAACATGGAATAAGAGCAACTGGGATCTCAACAGCATACATATCAGAGATTTTAATCAAGGGTATCAGACAGGCTATAGATTTTCAGAATCGGCAAAAATGCCCCTTCCGCTCACGCTTGCCGATTTTAAACACACGGGTAAGACACCCGATGAAATGAACTATGAGGAACTCAGGACTTACATAAAAAAGTTAAAGGAAGAAGGCTATGCCTATGCACCGTATGATGTGGATCTGAACGCGAAACTGTCGTATCCTCTTTCATCCCTTTTTGTGATTCTGCTGGTAATTCCATTCTCGCTGAAGAAAAGGAAAACATCGGGTATGATGCTCGCTTTTGGAATCTCCCTTGCTGTCGGGTTCAGCTATTGGATACTTATGGCTTTGTCATTATCAATGGGGAATTCCGACATACTAAATCCTCCAACTGCTGCATGGATGCCGAACATTATTACTTTTTTCATAGCAGTCATTATAAACGGATTTGCAAAATGGTAGGTCAGGCATTTACTACGCCTCGTGTAAACCCCGGAGAACTTTGTTCTCTATTTTCCTTTCAAACTTTTCATTTTACCCGGTTAGAAAACCTTGCCATTTATGCCAAGGATGGTATGATAAACTAAAAATTCCCCAAAAAGGGGCATGCCTGAAGATAGGTCTTTTCTAATGGGGTTTGCTGATATACAATTATGTCTATGAATGTAAAATGTCCTCAATGCGGTAAAACGGGTGAATGGGGAAAGAACCCTCATAGGCCTTTTTGCTCTTATAGATGCAGGATGATAGATCTCGGCAAATGGCTCAAGGAAGAGTACAGTATACAGGATGAAAAACATAATAAAGCGAACGGTATCGATGAAGGACAGAAAAAATAAGGCATATATATTCTATGGGATCATTTTACTTCTTACACTCGCGCTTATCGTTATCCTCAGGACAGATGTCATAGAAAACCTTTTCAAGGATAAGATAGCAAAATTTATAACGGACAGGACCGGCATAGGGGTATCTATCGGCAGGATTGAGATCTCCATCCTTTCGTCGAGCATAACGGTGTTTTCCTTGAACCTGAAAGGTGACCATACTTACCGCGCTGACATAGGGAAACTAACCCTTGTCCTCGAGCCACCGAGTATATTAGCCAAAAAACCGAGATTAAAGGTCGTTTATGTCGATAATGCAAAAATATCCCTGACAATGAACAAGAAGCTGCCGGGGAAAATGCATGGAAATAATACGGGGCACGATATAAAAGAAATAGAGAATAAGCTCCCCGTTTCTCTTGATCATATTGTTGTAAGCAATGCATCGCTTTCACTCAGCATACCTTCTTACAGTACAGATATTTCCATAAAAAGCCTTTCAATGGATGCGTATCCCGATATTGACAACGACAAAGCCGACGGATTCATTGAAATAACAGGCATGACGCTGTCAAAAGCCGGTATCCCGTTTACAATAACAGAATTGCAGTTCAATGGCGGACTGGATAATAGAGATGTTTCAATAAAGAGTTTAAGGCTGTATTCGGGCGAGGTCAGCCTTTCTGCAGGCGGACATATTCGCGACTATGGCAATCCAAACCTCGATATACTTTTAACGGCCTCGATAAAGCATATAGAACGTTTGAATCCTGTTTTCAAAAGCATCCCTGTTTCATTACCTGAGCTGTCAGGGAGTTATTCCGTTAAGGGGACGATAAAGGGTAACATCTTAAATCCTTCCTCGACAGGCGATATAAGCTTTGACGATATGACGATAGGCGGTGTAAAGGGAGGTACCGGACATATAAGCTATTCATTACGATCGCATGATCTGACTATAAAATCTGGAGATGTCACTATAGCTCACGGTACTATAAAGTTTAACGGTGAGGTAAATTTTGCGGACAATACTCTGCCCGCAAAGATATCGCTCGATCTGAAGGGGATAAGCTTCGGCGGGATCCTCTCTGCGTTGACCGTGCCGGGTCCCTATGTCGATGGAAACATAACGGGAAAAGTTGCCGTGCAGGGGACGTTCAACCCTGTGTACCTGTCTGGAAATGCAGATACCGTGTTCAGACAATTCTCGGTATATGATGATTCTTATAAAAGTAAAAAGAAGCACACTATAATGGTGGTGAAACCGGTTGTTGTTAAGACCGGAGTTATATTCACGGACCAATGTGCATATATTACCGATTCGACGGTACAGTCTGCAAGGTCTTTCGTGCATGCCTATACCGCACTGTATTTTACAGGAGCCATGTTTTTAACGTTTGATTCTCATAAAATGGACATGAGGGATGTAAGCCCCATAGCAGAAATGCCCTATAGCGGTATCGGCAGTGTAAAAGGCTTTATCGCAGGTCCATTCACCGACATTACAATACACGGCGATGCGGTTTTCAATGATTTCAGTCTGGAGCACATAAAACTCGGGAGCGTAACAGGCGGTATAAGTTTTACGGGAGACACTCTCTCACTCGAGTCAATAAAAGCTGTTCGCAATGAATCAAATCTCTTTGTCGACGGGGGAATAAGATTTACCGATCAAGTTGAACTGCATATGGGGATAAAGCTTGCTCCACTTGCTTTAACCGATATTACGGAGAATGCCGGAATTACTCTGAGCACGAGCGGCTCTATTTCCGGTAGTGCAAGGATTGATGGTCCCGCACTTAAAATGAATGGTTTTGCGGAGATGTCTTTTTCCCGGCCCGACTTCTCCTGGCAGACATTTGACCGCGGTAATGTAAAATTGACCGTAGTGAACGGGGTCTTTCATATCGATAAGGCAGAATTCATGAAAGGTGAAAATAAACTTCATATCAAGGGTGCTCTTGCAGAGAACGGTGACATGAATATTCATTTTAACAGCGATGAATTCAATGTCGATTCTATTGATTCAATAGTGAGGACAAAGGTGCCTCTCAAAGCTCTGGCAGTATTCAAAGGCAGCATAAGCGGCAGTACATATAATCCTGTTGCCGATATTTCCATCGAGGCAAAAAATATTATTTATGACAAAAGCAAGATACCAGATTTTTCGACATCCATGCATTTTTCAGGCAATACTCTGTCAGGAAGTTCGGATTTGTTTGACGGCTCTATCGATATGTCAACCCATCTTGGTCTGGCGGATGGATATCCGTTTGAACTCACCGCACAATTTAATAAATTTAACGCTATGCCTCTGGCTGCTGCTTTCGCGGGAATCAGCATTACTTCTGATGTTACCGGTAAATTATGGCTTGTCGGCAAGCTTAAAAATATTCCCGGCTCATTAGTCGGTTATATATACCTTACCACAGCCAATGTCGGCAACCAGTATGCCTTGCTGCATAACGATGAACCTGTGTTCATCGATATTGCAAATGACAATCTATATTTCAGGGATTTTGTCATAAGCGGTAAGGATAGTCTCGTTAAACTGACAGGTTTTTATAACATGAACGGCGGTATTGACATGCTGATCGATGGAGACGTAGATCTTGGCTATGTTCCCGTCTTGACGAATGTTGTTGCAGGAGCGACAGGCATGTTGAAAATTAACACGAGGATTTACGGAGAAAAAAATAATATCGATTTCAATGGAGAGGCGGAGTTGAATGGAGGCGCAAGCTTTACGGAATTACCCATAACACTCTCGGGCGTCCATATGTCTGTTGTTATGGCAAAAAACAATATCATTGTAAAAGAGTTTAACGGAAATATAAATTCCGGTTCCATGTCCGGCAGTGGAAGGATCATTACCGCAGGTTTTTTACCCAGAGTATTCGATCTCTCTCTCATATTTAAAGACATGAACTTTGTTTATAACAATACCATTCCGCTCCAGCTTGAAGGCGAGCTTGGTATGAAAGGTGATTATCCGCAGCCTGTGCTTGAAGGGAACATAAGGGTCATCAATGCGGTCTACACGGACTATATAAACTGGGAGGATCAGATGCTTAAATTTCAGCACAGAAAATTTGAACCCAAGACCATCGAACATAAGCAGGGGCATCCTTTGAAACTGAACATTACCATTGCTTCGAATAACAGCATTATTATTGATAACAATATCCTCAACAGCATCCTCAGCGCAGAACTTAAGATTATAGGCACGGTGGACGATCCGGTCATAATCGGTAATATATCTACGAATGAAGGCAGGATTTATTACCGGTCAACCACGTTCACCATGGACAATGCAGTGGTTACTTACACACAAGAGCATCCGCAAAACCCATTCGTAGACTTAAGAGCTTCGACGTCACAGCAGTTTATGGTAAATAACGAGTTTACTGACTATAAAATTTACCTCACCATTGCCGGTGAACTGAACAAACTCAATGTTAGTCTTACCTCATATCCGCCGAACCTCGATGAAATGGACATCATAAGCTTACTCACTTATGGTGTAACTCCTTCCGACCTTATGAAGAGCGGGGTAAGTTCTGCGGCAGCTTATGAAGTTGGGACAGCCGTTGGAAGCAAACTTGCGAAAGATATCTTCTCTGAGGTAATGGGCGACGAGAATCTCAATAAATTCAAGAAAATATTCTGGGTCGATAACATTCAGGTAGAGCCCTATTATCCTATAGGAGCACCTTCCACGAGTATAAGACTGATTGTGACGAAAAGGCTTTCAAATGACTTCGATATTCTTTATTCGAATGACTTGAGCGGATACAACCTGCAGCGTTTCCAGGGAGAGTATAAATTAAGCAGGAGGCTATACTTTATTGGAAGCTGGGGAAACACTGTTTCTGGAATACAATCAAACACATCCAATAACAGCCTTGGCAATATTGGCGGTGATTTAAAATACAAGTATGAGTTTTGATGACTGATATGTCCCTTCATCCCGTCCGCAAATACAGGAACTTTATCATACCATATTTTATTCTTTCCGCGTGTCTGTTCCTTCTTTCTTATGCAGTGACAGCCTTTGCGGACCTCGATGCATCTCCATATAGCGGCATGGTCATATCACACGTTACGCTCGATTTTCCTTCGGATATTAAAACGGACAGTATCAAAGAACTTATTAAGACAAAACAGGGTATACCTTTCAGTATGAATGATGCAGATGAAACGATAAGGCTCATCTATTCAACGAACCAGTGTTCCAATGTTGCACTTGGTATAACGACAGCCGATAGCAGGATATTCCTTACGTATAAATGCGAGCCTATTATTGTAGTATCGAAAATGGAATTCTATGGCGTAAAGAGCGTTCCTGTCAAAGACCTTGAGCATGCAGTTTATGTGCAGCCGGGCACGCCGTTTTATAGTTCGTCACTGAATACAATCAAGGAACAGGTAATAAGATTTTACAATGACGTCGGCTTTATGACGGTTAATGTAAAAGTATCTTTTGAACAGACATCACGCGATTCGGTCACTCTGCGTGCAGATGTTGAAGAAGGACGTCCTGCAATTGTAAAATCAATCAAGTTTACCGGTGAGCCTGAGATAGAGAGCTCGGCATTGTCTGCTCAAATAAGTATCAAGCCGCAGGAACGTCTTATAAGGAGTACGGTGGACAATGTAATAGGTACGCTCGAAACATATTATCATTCTCAAGGTTACTGGCAGGTATCACTTCGAAGGCCTGAAATCATATATTCTGCTAATTTCGAAGAAGCTTACATAAACATCGATATACATGCGGGCCCTCTGTATGTCTTCGAGTTTATCGGCGCAAAACACATATCCCATGAAGAGCTGCTGGATATAATGGGCATCAAGAAGAGCGGGGGATATCTTAATTTCGAGATCTACAAAATAAGATTGGAAAATTATTTTAAAGACAAAGGATATTATTTCTGCACGGTCGATTATTCTGTGCTTAAAAAGAAAAGAATACACGTAATTTATAACTTCCATGAAGGCAAAAAGATTTTCATAGCGGGTATATTCTTCAGCGGCAACAGGCATATAAGTTCATCGGCGATTAAAGCACAGATATTGACCATGCCGTGGCGTCTGTATTCTTATATATATAATTACAGATATAACGGCGTACTATCGCCGCAGAGATTTGAGAATGATATGAAAGCCATTATCTATCTCTATAAGATAAATGGTTTTCTGAATGTAAAGATAAGCACTATAAAGATAGATTTCGTGGACCAAAGGAAAGAATGGATCAATTTAACCATTGTTATGCAGGAGGGCGATCAGACCACGGTAAATAGTGTAAGTGTAAACGGCGTATCAGAAAAGATGAATAAACCGGTCATGTCCATGATTGACCAGATCCGGATCAACGGACCATTTAATCTATGGCAGGTCCAGGACATAAAAAGGGACATAGAACAATTTTATTTTTCTCACGGATACATCAATGCAGCAGTGGAATATGATTATAGAATAAACAAAACCAATGCAGAGGTCGCTTTTAGAGTAAAAGAAGGTGCACGCATATATATAGGCAAGGTCATTATTGCAGGTAATATAAAAACCGCTACTTGGGTTATAGAAAAGAACCTGGATTTCAAAACAGGCATGTATTTTATACCGGACAACATTATTCAGAGCAGGATCAATCTGCTGAAAACAGGTTATTTCGAGAATGTAGATATCAAACCGGTACCGGACAGCAATCACAGGAATACCGTAGATATAGACGTCATCGTTAAAGAGCGCAAAACAAGGGGTGTTGCCGTATCGGTTGGTTATGGAACCGTGGAAGGCTATAGAGGGGCCGTCGATCTCTATGATAACAACATACTTGGTACGGCAAGATCCTTAGACTTCCACATAGGCGGCGGTGTCCAGCCTGCTGTTTATGAGTTCAGGAAGATGTTTAATTTCAACAATTATATAACAAACGAGAGGGATTTAGATCTCGGATACAAAGAAAATTATATTTTCAATACCGATATAACCGGTAGTATAGACTTGATCGATTCTTATGTGAAGAATTTAGTGGTACGTTACGGCTTAAAAACGAGGAGTGTCGTGGTTGGATTGAATAGGAACATCAGTCAGGCATTAAAACTTTCGCTTCAATACGATTTTGAAATAAGAGAACCGATGGATGTTCAGCCCGGAGCTGTATTGGGTCCGGCAGATGTGCAGCCAAGGCAATTGGGAATTATATCACCCATTATATTTATCGATGAAAGGAATAATCCCTTTAATCCGACAAACGGTTATTTTCAGATTCTCAGGCTCGATTGGGCAAAGCATTGGTTTATATCGCAGGAGGAATATTTAAAACTCTATACCGCTGCAACAAAATATGTGCCGGTGAGCAATGGTGTAACCTATGTTCTCTCTCTGAGAGGCGGCTATACATGGCCGCTTGGCACAACGGTGGCTTTGCCTATAGAAAAGAGATTTTATCTTGGGGGAGGGTCTACCATAAGAGGTTTTGTGGAAGACACGGTAGGGCCTATAGGAGCCGACAATACACCTATCGGTGGAGACATTTTGCTTAACTACCAGACGGAATTCAGGATTAACCTCATTGATAGTTTTGACTGGGTCGTATTTACTGACGGCGGTAATGTATGGTCAGCTCCGGGTAGTTTTGAGCTCAAAGGCATGCATGATATACGAAAAACTGCCGGTGTCGGCATAAGGTACGTAACGCCCGCAGGCGCATTAAACCTCGATGTTGGGTTTAAGCTTGACCGGAGAACCGGTGAAAGTCCTACGGCATTGAATTTCTATATTGGTACGGTTTTATAAATAAAAAGTGAAAAATGTTGAAAAATAAAAAAATTAGACCCGTTGAAAAGACAGCAGCTTCGGCAGAAGTATCACACGGAATAAGAAGGTTTTTGTTAAGCTCCATGGTCATAGCGGTTTTACTGATGAACCCGTTTTATGTCTATGCCGGTCAAATCATTATCGACAAAGTCGCAGCCTCCATACAGGGTGTCGGCGTTATTACAAGTTTACAATTGATGCGTTATGCCGCCGTAAATGCAGTTTCTGAGGATGGCCCTTCAAAAGGCATACAGGATATGAAGGATGATGAATATATACGTTCGTCATTGAACCAACTCATCGACAAAATGCTGATGCTGAAGGATGCCAAATTATTATCGATTAAAACACCCGATCAGAAAGAGGTCAATATCCTTATTGAGCAGTTCAAAGCCAAATTCAGTTCAAACATTAACTATGATGCTTTTATCAGACAATATGCCATAAACGAGGACTATCTCAATAAGTATATGTCGGATGAACTTATAATAAAACAGTATATTTATGATGAGATCAGGATACTGGTAAAGATAAGCGAAAAGAATATCAAAGCATATTATCAGAACAACAAAGAAGCATTCAAAGGGCTGGAAACGGCTGACATTGATCAGCAAATCAAAAAGATACTCGAGCAAAAGGAGTATGACAGGCAGTTAAAATCATGGATAAAGACCCTTAGCCTGCATAGAGAGATTATCATACTGTATTGATGCGTATCCTCATATTATCCAAGAAAATCGGTATATATTCGACCCGGAGACTTGCTCAGGCAGCAAGGATGAGAGGGCATGCCGTAAAGGTCATAGACCCTTTAAAGTTTAATATTTCGATAGTTGACGGCAGAGCTGCTCTTACCTATAAGAACAATGTTGTTAAACAACCTGGCAAAGTAATACCTCGTATATCCGGTACGGTGAACAGTTTCGGTATGGCTGTTGTCAAACAGTTCGAATTAATGAATATTCCGGTTGTAAACCGTGCCTCTGCCATTGCTCTTGCGCGGGATAAATTTATGAGTGCACAATGGCTTGTTGCGGCAGGTATAGACGTTCCGGCGACTGCAATGATACGGAATCCGGAAGACATAGACACAGCATTGAAATTAGTGGGCGGTCCCCCTGTCATACTGAAACTGATAGAAGGTGCCCAGGGTATTGGAGTAATCCTTGCCGATTCCCGCGATACAATAGAATCTACTATCAATGCATTTTTTAGTCTTGGTCAAAACATCATCATACAACAGTTCGTTTCTGAATCAAAAGGCAGGGACATAAGGGTGCTTGTTGCCGGAGACAGGGTAATTGCTTCAATGCGCAGGATAGCGAGGGCAGGGGAGTTTAGGACCAATATTCATCGTGGAGGACAGGCAGAAAAGATAGAATTACCCGAACTTTATGCATATATGGCAAAGAAAGCTGTAAAAACTATCGGGCTGGATATTGCCGGCGTTGATATCATCGAGAGCGAGAATGGGCCAAAAATACTTGAAATCAATCCCTCACCGGGAATAGAAGCACTGGAGAAGATAAATGACCAGGACATTGCAACCGAGATAATAAAGTACGTTGAAACGGTTGGCGGGAATTAATTTCGTAACATAAAACAGAACGTTTGTCCCATAAAACCGCATCTACTATTTTTCTTGCATTCCCCTGTTTTACTATGATATACAATGAATGAATATTCATTCAAAGGAGATAAAAAAATGGGTAATGAAAATGTAATAAAGCCGGTTGGCGGTGGTTTTTTGCTGAATCATGAGGCATCTAATGACATATTCGTTCCGGAACAATTCACAGAAGAACAAAAGAGCTTCGCAGATACTGCGGTTGATTTCATGGAGAAAGAAGCGCTTCCGCTTGCCGATGCAATGGAAGAACACGACAGGAAACTGGAACTAAACACAAAACTTATGAAAAAAGCAGGAGAACTTGGACTCCTAATGATAGAGATTCCCGAGGAATTCGGCGGTCTTGGAATGGATCTGGCGACTTCCTTGAGGGTGTCGGAGGCGATCGCAAAGTCGGGAGCTTTCGCGGCAACGATCCTTGCCCACAACGGCATAGGCACGCTTCCGATAGTATTCTTCGGAACCGAGGCACAGAAGAAGAAATATCTTCCTAAGCTTGCAACAGGAGAAATGATCGCAGCTTATGCCCTTACGGAAACGGGATACGGCTCAGACGCCCTCGGTGCAAAGACAAAAGCTGTACTCAGCAGTGACGGTAAATACTATATCCTGAATGGGGAAAAACAATTTATTACCAATGCAGGTTTTGCGGATCTCTTTATCGTGTATGCAAAGGTTAACGGCGAGAAGTTTACTGCGTTTATAGTAGAGAAAGGCTATGAAGGACTGTCTACCGGCAAGGAAGAGAGTAAAATGGGTATCAAGGGGTCATCGACAAGGCCTGTCATAATGAACGATGTGAAAGTACCAGTGGAGAATGTACTCGGTGAGATAGGCAAGGGCCATCAATCGGCCTTGGGGGTGCTTGATATAGGAAGGCTCAAGCTTGGTGTGGCTTCTGTTGGCGGCTCAAAAGAAATAATAAAGTTCGCTGTCCAGTACGCAAACCAGAGAATGCAGTTTGGCCAGCCGATTTCAAGTTTCGGTATGCTGAGAAGGAAGTTTGCGGATATGATGATCAAGGTCTATGCTACGGAAAGCATGGCATACAGGACTTCAGGCATGATAGACAACGGTATTCATGCACTCGATCACAAGTCACCGGATTTCAGCAAGAAAGCCGGTAAGATATTTGAAGACTACGATATAGAATCATCGATACTCAAGGTGTATGGCTCCGAGATGCTCGCTTTCGTAGTTGATGAGGCCGTACAGAGCTACGGCGGTTACGGATATATAGAAGAATATCCCGTAGCGAGGGCATACAGGGATGCAAGGATCAACAGGATCTTTGAGGGAACAAACGAGATCAACCGGTTGCTAATCCCTGCTACCATTTTAAAAAGATCGATGAAGGGTGAGCTTGATTTCACGGGCAGACTCAATGAGATCCTTGCAGAAGTAAAAGCCGATAAAGTAAACAAAACTCCGGAAACCGGTCTGCTCGGCATCGAAAAGTTAGCTGCCGAAATAGCCAAAAAATTAACCGTATACGCCGCTGGTGTCGCAGTACAGAAATACATGGCAGAACTGATGGATAAAGGATTCCAATTTGGAAGGGGCGAATATATATTTGAACAACTGGCAAACATGATGATGGAAGTATACGCTATGGATTCGGCATTGTTAAGGACATTCAAATTGAAAGAGCTTAAGGGTGAGACGGCAATATCCATTCCTATACTCTTGACCCGTGCGTATGTGAATGAGTCGCTGAATAAAGTCACTCTCATTGCAAGACAGGTGCTCGGTGATGTAGCCGAGGACAATGCGGAAGAATTCAAGACCTATGAAAAAGCGTTATCAAGATTGACATTTACCTATGGTATTAACCTTTCCGGTATTAAGGATAAGATAGCCCAGCATGTAATAGAAAAAGAGGCTTATGTCCTGTAAGCACTGAGATCAAAAATATATTAAAAAATAGAGGACATGATTAGCGTTGAATTTTATAGGGGCGATCCGGTACTCTTGAAAATAATGGGCCAGGTCACCCCTGTTGATGTGATGCAGACCTGAGTTGTTGCTTTTTCCGGATTAAATGAGTTATGTTTGTAAGTATAGCTATTGAAGAAAGCAAATGTTAAAACAATAATGAGAAAAATTATACTTACAATATTATGGGTCGTGTTTCTGAGTGTCCATGTACATGCCGATGAAATAGTTATGTCGTCGGACAACCTTAATTTCTCGCAGCCCCTGAATGTTCTTTCAAATCCTTCTACCACGATACAGTTAAGCTATAGTTTCAATTTGTATCACCGGTGGCTGTGCATGGATATAAGGGGAAGGACGGCGCAGCAATCGAACAGCGAAACCATGCTCGCCAGTACGCCGGAAGGTATTGTATATGATAAAATAACGATCCTGCCGTCGATTGATACGGGCATAAAGGTCAAGTTGCCGAATGCCTACCGGATAACCCCCTATCTTTTTTCACTCCTCAATTATACCATGATTAACTCGTCCATGACCTATCAGGATTCCCAGACAAGCAATAATTTTTATGCCTTGGGGTTGAGGACAGGGCTTGGTGCAAATATATTATTTGAATACCAAATACCGAGCTTTTTGCTGAATATGGATATGGGGTATCAGTACCTTCCGGTAACCATAGCAAAGGTAGGAAGTATCGAAATGAACGGCCTATTTATGAGTATGGGATTCGGACTTAGCTTCTAAGAGATATGCATAAATATTATCCAATAGCCCTTAATATGAAAGGGAAGAAATGCCTTTTGATAGGCGGCGGTAATGTTGCATACCGGAAAGTCATGCACCTGCTTCAATGCGGTGCCGAGGTAAAAGTAGTTGCACCCGGTGTGATTGATGGAATAAAAAGGCTGGCACAAAAAGGCAGGATAAATCTTGTAAAAAGGACCTATAAGCAGTCAGATCTCAAAGGAATGTATCTTGTTTTTGCGGCTACTGACGACGATGCTGTAAATGAAAAGGTCTTTCATGCGACAAGATCAATGCATACGCTTGTCAATGTTGTAGATAAGCCTGCTTCTTGTGATTTTATAATGCCAGCAGTATTAAGAAGAGGAAAGATTACGATTACGATATCGACTGAAGGTGCTGCACCATATGCTTCGGTGCTTTTAAAGAAAAGGATTGATGAGTTAATAACCAGGGAATATATAAAACTCATCAATACTATAATAAGAGCCAGAAAGAGGTTATTAAATAGAAAAAGAGGCGGGATCGATATAAATATCGAACAGGTGTTAAAAAAAATCTCACTGAAAAGACTCGCAGGATATATAAAAGATAAGGATAATAAGTCAATGAACCATTACATAGATGAAATTGTGCTTTCGTCTGAAAAAGATTATCTTAAGAAAAAATGATGACCCCTCTCATAATCATACTCTATGTCGCTGCAGCGTTCACAAGTATTGCCTGTGCCGTCTCCAGGAGCAGGAAACTTGAAGTAGCGGCGAAGGTTTTTATAACCGTATCAATCGTGCTGCAGACAATAGTCATGGTTCAGTTTTACAGGCATTACGGCGTATTTCCTATATTTTCCCTTAAATATGCTTTGTTTATGTTTGCATGGGCTCTTGGCATCGGAACTATACTTGTATCTGTAATCTTCAGCGGTACAGCTTCGATTATTGGTTTCTCTGCTCCGATTATAGCGGTGCTGGTAGCGGTATCCATGACGTTACAGGAACATATAAAGGAATTAAATCCGATTTTTAATACGAATATTTTTCCCATCCACGTTCTCTTATCCGTCACTGCTTACGGACTTTTTGCATTGTCTTTTGTCTCATCGCTCATGTATCTGTTCCAGGAAACATGGTTAAAGCACAAACGTATAATCTGGCTTACCAGATGGCTCCCGTCCTTATTTATACTCGATAATCTCGGGTACAAGACATTGACTATCGGAATGCCTTTCTTTACGCTCGGGATTATAACGGGCTCATTATGGGCAGACAGGGCATTCGGGAGCTACTGGAATTGGGATCCAAAAGAGACATGGTCGCTCATTATATGGCTTGCGTATATATTTATTCTTCACGCAAGAATAAGCCTCGGCTGGAGAGGGAAAAAATTTGCATGGGGAACTATTGTATGTTTTATGGTTATTATTTTTGCATTCATAGGAGTGAATTTCCTATTCAAAGGTTATCATAATTTCTAAGCTATGAAACTACTTGTCATTGGTTTGAATCATAAAACAGCACCTGTAGAATTGAGAGAAAAACTCAGCTTTACGGAAACGGAATTGCCTTCTGTTCTTCAGAAGTTATTATCATCGAGTGATATATCGGAGGCCGTTGTCCTGTCGACATGCAACCGCATAGAGTTTTATGTAATTTGTGAGGATACTGACCGGGCAGCGGATATCATAAAGTCGTTGATGAGCGAAGTGAGTTCGGTCGATAAATCTGTCCTTTCTTCATACCTTTATAATCATATCGATTCGGACGGGGTAACACATGTATTCAGGGTTGCAAGCAGTCTTGATTCCATGGTCATAGGAGAGGCGCAGATACTTGGCCAAACAAAGGAGGCTTACAGGACTGCATCCTACAATTCCACGACAGGACCAATATTAAACAGGCTCATGCACAGGTCTTTCGGTATTGCTAAAAAGGTAAGGACATACACCGATATCGGACTATACACCGTATCGGTAAGTTCTGTTGCAGTCGAGCTTGCAAAAAAAATATTTGGAAAACTGACCGGCAAAAAGGTTCTCCTCATGGGTGCAGGTGATATGGCAGAAGATGCCGCAAAATATCTGAAAGATGCCGGTGCATCGAAACTTACCGTGCTGAGCAGGACATTTGCGCATGCATCGGAACTGGCGGTTAAATTGAACGGTAGTGCTGTCGAGTTTGATGAACTATATGACGAGCTTATGGACGTCGATATCGTTATATGCTCCACTTCAGCGGATCATTACCTTGTAACGAACGACAGAATGGCTAAAATCATCAAGGCAAGGCAGAATAAGCCTTTATTCTTTATAGATATATCCGTGCCGAGGAACATAGAGCCTTCCATAGCATCATTTGAGAGCATATTCCTGTTCGATATAGATGATCTTAAAAGTGTTACGAACCAGAATTTAAAAGAGCGCGAGAAAGCAGCGCATGAAGCAGAGCAACTTATTAAAGATGAGGTCGGCAAGTTTTTAGGATGGCTCGGAGAGCTTTCGCTTGTTCCGACGATTGTATCATTAAAAGAAAAATTTGAAGCAGTGAGACAGCAGGAATTAAAAGAGGCAATGGCAAAGCTTCCTCACCTTTCATCGAAGGAGCTGGAAGTCATGGATGCAATGTCAAGAGGTATAATAAATAAACTTCTGCACGAACCGATTACAGAGATAAAAGATGTCCATAAACGAGGTGAAGTTTTGAAGGAAATATCGCTTTTAAAGAAGATATTCAGAATATGAAGGTACGTATTGGCACAAGAGGCAGTAAGCTTGCTTTATGGCAGGCCCATTACATGCAATCCCTTATTCAGGGAGTAGACAAAACCTGCGATGTCGAGCTCGTGGTCATAAAAACATCCGGTGATGCCATTCAGGACGTATCATTGACCCAGATAGGAGGTAAGGGGTTGTTTGTGAAAGAGATAGAAAAGGCATTGTTATCCGGGGACATCGATGTTGCGGTTCACAGTATGAAAGATATGCCCGCAGAGATACCCGATGGCCTCTTTATAGCGGCAACGCCGCCTGCAGAAGAACCATGGGATGCCATAGTGTTCAATCATCAGACAACATTGTCCGGATTAAAGCGCGATGCCATTATCGGTACGACAAGTTTAAGAAGGATAATTCAGTTGAAAAGATTGAACTCCAGCCTTAGGTTTGAAATGCTCAGAGGTAACATAGATACCCGTATAAAAAAGCTGAATTCAGGGTCGTACGACGCAATTGTCATTGCCTATGCAGGCATAAACAGGCTTGGTATAAAACCGGAGTTCATTGAAAGGCTCGATATTATTCCTGCTGCCGGCCAGGGCATAATAGCGATAGAAGTGCATAAGGACAACGGTATGATAAGACCGGTGCTTGATAAGCTGAATCATCCGGAGACCTTTTTAAGGGCACAGGCAGAAAGAGGTTTCATCACAAGGCTTGGCGGCAACTGTCAGGTTCCCATAGGTGCGCACGCCGTCATATCCGGAGACCGTATCGGAATGACCGGTTTTATCGCAAACCCCGGTGGTGATATGTTTTATCAGAGCAGCGTGTCTGATCATAAAAAGCTGGCATATAGCATAGGCGTCAGGCTTGCAGAGGATTTGCTCGGTCTTGGAGCATCAAAGATATTGGGATTGTAAGATGGGAAAAGGTAAAGTATACATTGCAGGCGCAGGACCGGGAGATCCGGAACTTTTAACGCTGAAGGTTATAAACCGCATAAAGTCTGCCGATGTAATAATCTATGACCACCTTATCAATAAAGATGTTTTGAAGTTCGCAAAGGAATCGATTGAACTGATATATGCAGGGAAGATGTCGGGGAAGCACCTGAAATCACAGGACGAGATCAACGGAATATTGATAGAGAAGGCAATGGCCGGATACAATGTGCTTAGGCTTAAAGGCGGAGATCCTTTCCTTTTCGGAAGGGGCGGGGAAGAAGCTCTTGCACTGGCTGAAGAAGGGATAGATTTTGAAATTATTTCAGGCGTATCGTCAATAAATGCCGTACCTCTCTACGCCGGCATTCCCCTTACGCACAGGGATTTTTCATCGTCCGTAGTCATAATTACAGGGCATAAGCATACGAAAGAAGGTATTGACGAGCATAACTGGAATGCTATTGCAAAAATCGATACGATTGTCGTGCTGATGGGCGTTGCACAGATAAAACAGATAGCACAGAAGCTCGTGAACAACGGCAGAGATATACATGATGCGGTAGGAGTTATCAGGTGGGGTACGACGCCGCTGCAGTCGACTTCCGTATGCACATTAAAAGATATAATCGAGGAGACTCACAAACCCTTCCTTACACCCGCCCTCATCATAATCGGCAAGGTGGTTAAACTGCGTGAGGAATTAAACTGGTTCGAACATCTTCCGTTATTTGGCAGGAAAGTACTTGTCACAAGGGCTGAAAAGGACAGCGCATCTTTGAAACAATCTCTTGAATTGCTCGGTGCGTTTGTCATCGAGCAGCCTACAATTCAGATCACGGCACCCGATGATTATGCGCCCCTCGATACGGCTATAAAAGGGCTTGCCACGTATGACACCATAATATTTACGAGTGCAAATGCAGTAAAAAGGTTCATAGACAGGTTATGGGCGTCCGGTAAAGATATCAGGTCTTTTGGAAGTGCAAAGATCATAGCGATTGGTCCTAAAACTGCAAAGGCAATAGAAGATCTAAAAATACGGGTAAACCAGGTACCTGAAGAATTCAGGGCTGAGGGACTCATTGACATGCTCGAAGGCACGGTGGGTGGGAAAAGAATACTCATACCAAGGGCTCAGGAAGCAAGGACGCTCTTGATAGATGAACTCATAAAAATGGGAGCCGAAGTGACTGTCGTTCCTGTTTACAAGACAATGAGAGCGGAGATAAATCAAGACATGCAGTCCTTTATCAAAGACGGCGTGGATACCGCCCTCTTTACAAGTTCGTCAACGGTGAAAAACTTTTTTGAAATGTTTGGAGAGAGTGCTTTCAAAATACTGGAGCATGCCGATATAGGATGCATCGGTCCCATTACGGCTAAAACAGTTCATGACATGGGTCTTGAAGCTAAAATTCAGCCCTCATCGTATACAATCGAATCACTCGTTAAAGAGATCGCACTGTTCTACAAAAAAGAGTAAACTCCGTGAGAAAGGACGTGCCTTTAAACCACGCCCTTTCTATAAGGAATTAAAAATTATCATATTATCCCCGCTATATATGGTGGTGCTTTCTAACGGGGTAAAGCCCGGCGGGGGTGGACAAGCCGATTTATCTGTACACACCGGTGCCCGGGGGCATCAGCGAACCTCTCCACTGCTGGTCACCCGATATTATTGATATACGAGGGGAGTTGAAACCGCTTCTGACGCGTCCACCTGACCCGGATATGACTGGGAGATTGTAAAATTCGTAAGGTCCGCATCAAAAAACCTCACCACCGCCACATAGGTGTGATTGTGTATAAAATTGCCGGTAAACGGCGCAGGCGTGAATGATGCCGTCTTTGTGATGTAGGTGGAAGCTACCGCCGTATCTATCCCCGATGGGATGTTTCCCGGACTGTCAGTCACATCATAGATGCCCGCCCATATTGTATAGTAGGGCAGTGCCGGAACTGGGAAGGTGACGACAACCGTATTCATGGCAATTTTGGTTCCCTGCTGGTTTATGACAGGCGTATTCGGCAGAGGGATTACGGCATTCGCCGGTATGGAGTTACCTCCGTAGACAAAGCCGGCGCTTCCGTCCGGCAGCATGGACAAGAGCGAATAGTAATTGTTTAGTCCCGTGATGGGGGTTGCATCGAAAACAACCGTGTACGGGTAGTCTGTTGCGGAGAACGGAACGACCATAGAGCCGATCGTCTGTGTCATAAATGACAGCGTTAATAGCACGTCGATTGCAGGAGGGGTAAACGACAGATAGGTATTCCTTGCCGATACGGCGAGGCACAGGAGTTTGACGCCGTTCAGGGTGTTGTAGATGCCGAGCTCATCATTGATAAAATATAAGTTATAGACGGATACGGGGACCCTTGACTCTATGTGCTGATTGCTTACCGTAATAAGGCTATAATTATATACCATGGTGTACCCTGTGAGAGGGTCGATGATAGAGAAATAGTTATAGCCCGGTGGTATGTCCCGTAGGGTAAAGCCGCCCGCGGCATCGGTTGTTGTGCTGAATGTCGGGGTAATATAGTTACCCTCTGTAAAGAGCTGTACGCTCAGTCCCTGCTGTGCAAGCGGTGTTACGCCTTCGCCCACCCATACATGTCCTGTGTATGAGCCTGATATGGCGGTGGGGGTGAACCCTGTCATGGTAATGGTGGTCTGGGTGATCGTTGATGTAAACGGTGTCAATTCCGCGGTACCTATACTCATATTGAGCGCGTCAACGGCGTATACCTTTACGTTATAACCGACAGGCAGGAGCAGAGAGGCGGGATAGGCAACGCCCTGATAGTAGTAATAGTAGTTGTACGAATATGGTACAGGGGGCTGGTAACCGGTGTCCATGTCCTCCATGATCAAGTATGCGCTCTGCGAATAGGGCTGTCCTGTTGAATCGGCAAGGCTGAACGTGGTTGCCGAGAGAGGAACAGCATCCATCGGTATGATTATGTCCTGGTCCGGTGCGGATGTTATGTCGGTCTGGGTGAAGCCGTAATAGTATGAGTATAAGTACGTCATAACTTCCCCGACCGAAGGCAGGGACAAATGGTCCGGTGTGGCTGTTAAGGAGAAATACCGGTTGCTGCCGGGTAAGACCGTGGCCGTTATAGTACCGCCTATCGCGGGTGTTATAATATGGATGGGCGCAAAGTCCGTGCCGGTTATCTTCAGATCATACATGCCGAGGTGGAACTGAAGTGCCGCGAGCGTCGGAAGGTAAGCAGTGCCGGTTTGTGTGGTGGCGAGGGTGTCAAGGCTACTCTCCGAAAACAGCCTGATGTGGACATTTACGGGTATCTGCTCTTTCGACGGCGTACACCCGACCGCCGCTATAAACAACAGTGCAATCGGGAGAAGGTATGATGGACAGTATTTCATGATTGCTCCTATTTTGTTACTCTGCCAAAATCTGTGCCGACATTGATGTTAACATTGGTGTTGGTATTTGTATTTGCAAGCGCCGGGGGTTGTAAAGGTTGCTGGAGTGTGTTGAGCAGCCCCGTCCCGGCATACCCGGGACCCTGCGTGCCCGGCGGAGGGGGAGGAACCAGATTATAGCTGTCTGTAAAACTATCGCTGAATGGTACGGAGGTATCTTTCAGCAATTGCTGTATTTCCTGGTTTGAATATCCCACAGGCTGTGAAGGAGGCTCCCCGGCTATTACGATGCTCATCATGCCTGCGTTTACCAGGATCGTCGTTGCCGTCGGTTGCTGGGCATTGCCGAGGTTTACGCTGCCGTCGAGAACATATAATTTTGTACTGTCTTCACCGGGTATATCGATGATAAACTCGGTCCCCCGTATACCTATTATGGCAGTCACTGTTTTTATGTCGTAGGCGTTGAGTATGTTCGATACCTTTGATATCAAAAACCTTGCTTTTCCCTTGAGCATTGATAAGAGGACCTGCCGCCTTGAGGGCGATGATTCGTAGCGCTCCATATTTATCGTTGACCCGGGTCCTATATTTATGACGCTGTTGTCTATGAAGAGTATCCGCAGGTGCCCCGTTGAATCGGTCGTGACCGTATCACTGCTGTATACGTCAGAACCCGTGGAGGGCACAAAGACCCTGCCCTGTCGGGCTATGACTGCGTTGCCGGTCACGGACACTACGTTGCCTATAGGTTGGGCAAAAACTACGGCAGAGTTCAGTATGCACGCGATGCATATGATTGCTTTTTTGATCATATCAAAACTCCTTTGTTACAAGTAATGAAGCGATGTCCCTGTGGTAGGTATAAGCGTCCTGGTTACTGCGGTTGTCTATAAAAAGATCGGACAGGCTTACGTACCATGTGTCGATAAACTGATAGGAGAGGTCTGCCCCGGATGA